>NZ_JAFCUQ010000028.1:0-51405 GCF_049896625.1 Pseudomonas sp. TWP3-1 | reverse complement strand
ACACACCTTATCAAACCCCCAAAACCCCGGTCGGCGCGCCCCCAGGCTGCGATCTTTTGATCTTAAAAAATCAAAAGATCGCAGCCTGCGGCAGCTCCTACAGGGGTCATGCGGTGCGTCTGATGCCCAGGCGGCTGATCCAGACGGCGGCGAGGATGACACTCCCCCCAAGGAACAACCGCCCCAGCTCTTCATGCTGATTCCAGATCAGCAGATTCAGCAGCAAGCCGACTGGCACATGCAGGTTGTTCATCACCGCCAGGGTGCCGCCGTTGACCAGGCATGCGCCTTTGTTCCACCAGTACAGACCGAGTGCGGTCGAGACCAGTCCGAGGAACACCAGCACGCCCCATTGCAGCGGCGCCTCGGGCAGGAAATTGGCTTTGCCGAACAGCAGAAACGCCGGGAGCGCCACCGCCAGTGCGCCGAGGTAGAAGAAACCGAAGCGCCGGTAATGCGGCAGATCGCTCGGGTGTTTCGCCACCAGATGCTTGTACAAAACCTGCCCGGCGGCGTAGGTGAAGTTGGCCAGTTGCAGCAACAGGAAACCCATGAAGAAGTCCGGGTTGATCCGGTCATAGCGGATCACTGCAGCACCGCATACGGCCACCAATGCCGCGACCAGCGCCCATGGATTGAAACGTCGGTTCAGCGCATCTTCGATCAGGGTCACATGCAGCGGCGTGAGGATGGTGAACAGCAGCACTTCCGGTACCGTCAAAACGCGGAAGCTCAGATAGAGGCAGACGTAGGTCACGCCAAACTGCAACGCGCCGATCAGCAGCATGCCGCGCATGAATGCCGGTTCGACCGAGCGCCAGCGGGTCAATGGGATGAACACCAGTCCGGCCAGTACCACGCGCACCAGCACGGCGAAGTAGCTGTCGACATGCCCAGCCAGGTATTCCCCGATCAGACTGAAGGAAAACGCCTGGATCAACGTGACAAAAAGTAGATAGCCCATGCTCGCCTCGATTTTCAATGGCGGCGACGATAGCGGTTTTTTCTTCCATCCGCGAACCTTCAGGCAACGATGAGCCCGCTCCCACAGGGATGTGCTGCGCTGCAAAAATCGCAGGCAAAAAAAAGCCCGATCTCGCATAGGCGTTCAATCGGGCTGCAGCACTCAGGAGCAACAAGTGCAAAGGGAGGTTCGATGCGCGTGAAACCTTGAAGGGGTTGCGCCAGGTCACTAGACCATCGAGTGATTATCTGGCGATTAACGGATCAGGCGACCTGGGACAGTTTGGCGTTGGCCTGATTCAGGCCCTTCTCCTGGAAGTCGCCACCGAGGTTCATGCCTTCGGCGTGAATGAAGGTCACGTCGTGGATGCCGATGAAGGCCATGACCTGACGCAGGTACGGTTCCTGATGATCGGCCGGGCCGCCGGCGTAGATCCCGCCGCGAGCGGTGAGCACGTAGGCACGCTTGCCGCTGAGCAGACCTTGCGGGCCGGTGTCGGTGTATTTGAAGGTCACACCGGCACGCAGCACATGGTCGAGCCAGGCTTTGAGGGTGCTCGGGATCGCGAAGTTGTACATCGGCGCGGCCATCACCAGCACGTCAGCGGCGAGCAATTCATCGGTCAGTTCGTTGGAGCGCTCCAGCGAAGCCTGTTCGCTGTCGCTGCGCTGCTCGGCAGGCTTCATCCAGCCGCCCAGCAGATTGATATCGAGATGCGGGACCGGGTTGACGGCGACGTCGCGGACGGTGATCTGATCGGCCGGGTGCGCCGCTTTCCACTGACTGATGAAGGTCTGGGTCAGTTGACGGGATACCGAGTCTTGCTGGCGGGCGCTGCTTTCGATGATCAGAACGCGGGACATGTTGTGTAGCCTCCATCCGAGATTGTTGTAAGTCGATGGAGTGAAGGTTAAGCAATGTCGTATCGATGAAAAAGCGCAAATAACTGCTATAAAGCATCGATTAATTCGTTTATAAGCTGAGCACACCCAAGGTGATGTGCTCAGCCGATGTTCATTTTGGCGCGCAGCTCAGCTTGATGCGCAGCTTGATGATGGTGCGGGTGAACTTGGCTGTGGCGTTTTTATGCTTGCCCGCCGCGACTTCGATGTTGCGCGTGCGCGGTGCTTCCGGCCCGTTGCTGAACACCACCTTACAGGTTGCATCGACATCGCCATAGTTGCTGACCCGGATGGAGCCGATGTCGTTATCGGTGTCGAAGGACTCGTAGTCGATCTTCAGGCCGTTGAGGTCTTTTTCCACATCGATCGGGTACGCGAACGCCGTCAGCGGCAGCAGCGCCAGCAACACACAACAGAATTTTTTCATTCGGCAGTCTCCATGAGGGACCGCCAGCTTAGGACAAGAGGAGCTATTGATGAAAGCGCCCCGCGTGACCCTTGATCAATGGCGCACGTTGCAGGCCGTGGTCGACCACGGTGGATTCGCCCAGGCGGCCGAGGCTCTGCACCGTTCGCAATCGTCGGTGAGCTACACCGTCGCCCGCATGCAGGATCAGCTCGGCGTGCCGTTGCTGCGCATCGACGGCCGTAAAGCGGTGCTCACCGATGCCGGCGGCGTGCTGCTGCGCCGTTCGCGGCAACTGGTGAAACAGGCCAGCCAGCTGGAAGACCTCGCCCACCACATGGAGCAAGGCTGGGAGGCGGAAGTGCGACTGGTGGTCGATGCGGCGTACCCGAGCGCCCGCCTCGTCCGCGCCCTGACCGCGTTCATGCCGCAAAGCCGTGGCTGCCGCGTGCGCTTGCGCGAAGAGGTCCTGTCAGGTGTGGAAGAGGTGCTACTGGAGGGCGTGGCCGATCTGGCGATTACCGGCCTGAGCATTCCCGGCTATCTGGGTGCGGAATTGAGCGATGTCGAATTTGTCGCCGTCGCCCACCCCGAGCACCCTCTGCATCGGCTCAATCGCGAACTGAATTTCCAGGATCTGGAAACCCAGATGCAAGTGGTGATCCGCGACTCGGGTCGCCAGCAACCACGGGACGTCGGCTGGCTCGGCGCCGAACAGCGCTGGACCGTCGGCAGCCTCGCTACCGCCGCCAATTTCGTTTCCAGCGGTCTGGGTTTTGCCTGGCTGCCACGACACATGATTGAACGTGAATTGAAGGAAGGTGTGCTCAAGCTGCTACCGTTGGATCAGGGCGGCAGCCGCAACCCGAGTTTTTATCTGTATTCGAACAAGGACAAACCACTGGGTCCGGCGTCGCAGATTCTCGTCGACCTGCTGCGCACGTTCGACACGCTGCCGCTGGATGCCCCATTCGCCGCCCCTGAACAAGCCTGACACGGAGTCCACCGATGGCCTATTTCGAGCACGAAGGTTGCAACCTGCACTACGAGGAATATGGCCACGGCGCGCCATTGCTGCTGGTTCACGGACTCGGTTCGAGCACGCTGGACTGGGAAATGCAGATCCCGGCGCTTTCCGCGCACTATCGAGTGATCGTGCCGGACGTGCGCGGTCATGGCCGCTCGGACAAACCGCGCGAGCGCTACAGCATCGCCGGGTTCAGCGCCGATCTGGTGGCACTGATCGAGCACTTGAACCTCGGCCCGGTGCACTACGTAGGCCTGTCGATGGGCGGCATGATCGGTTTTCAACTGGCGGTCGATCAGCCGCAACTGCTCAAGAGCCTGACCATCGTCAACTCTGCGCCCGAGGTCAAACTGCGCACTCGCGACGATTATTGGCAGTGGTTCAAGCGCTGGAGCCTGATGCGCGCGCTCAGCCTCGCGACCATCGGCAAAGCCCTTGGCAGCAAGTTGTTCCCCAAGCCGGAACAGGCCGATCTGCGGCAGAAAATGGCCGAACGCTGGGCAAAAAACGACAAACGTGCTTATCTCGCCAGCTTCGATGCGATTGTCGGCTGGGGGGTTCAGGAACGTCTTTCGCGCGTGACCTGTCCAACCCTGATCGTCAGCGCCGACCGTGATTACACACCGGTTGCACTGAAAGAAACCTATGTAAAACTGCTGCCCGATGCGCGGCTGGTGGTGATCGCCGATTCGCGCCACGCCACCCCGCTCGATCAACCCGAACGCTTCAATCAAACGCTGCTGGAGTTTCTCGCCACAGCCGATACTAAAAACCTCAGGATCACTGACCCATGCTGAAAAAACTCGCCCTCGCCGCCGGCACCGTACTGTTCGCCGCCAACCTGATGGCCGCCACGCCGACCAAGGCACCGCACGTGCTGCTCGACACCACCAACGGCCAGATCGAAATCGAACTGGACCCGGTCAAGGCACCGATCAGCACCAAGAATTTCCTTGAGTACGTCGACAGCGGTTTCTACACCAACACGATTTTCCACCGCGTGATCCCGGGCTTCATGGTCCAGGGCGGCGGTTTCACCCAGCAGATGGCGCAGAAAGACACCAAGGCCCCGATCAAGAACGAAGCCAGCAACGGCCTGCACAACGTGCGTGGCACGCTGTCGATGGCGCGTACTTCCAATCCAGATTCGGCCACCAGCCAGTTCTTCATCAACGTGGCTGACAACGCTTTCCTCGACCCGGGCCGTGACGCCGGTTACGCGGTATTCGCCAAAGTGGTCAAGGGCATGGACGTGGTCGACATCATCGTCAACTCGCAGACCACCACCAAACAAGGCATGCAGAACGTGCCTGTCGACCCTGTGATCATCAAGTCGGCCAAGCGCATCGACTGAGTCTCGCGGGGCATTTCGAGCGGCGTCGGCCTGAGGCCACGCCGCTCACACTGATAAAAGGAGAGCCCGTACCCGGGCGGTTATCTGATGCTTTATCGCCGTTTTGAACAACTGATCGACATATTCCGTGACGCCCCGACGGCGGCTCCGCCCGACCGAGTTCTCCCCTTCTACATTTACTACCTCAAGCAGGTGTGGCCGAGTTTCGCCGCCCTGCTGGTGGTCGGCCTGTTTGCCGCGCTGATCGAAGTGGCGCTGTTCAGCTACCTGAGCCGCATCATCGACCTGGCCCAAGGCACGCCCAACCCGAATTTCTTCAGCGACCATGCCCTCGAACTGACCTGGATGGTGGTGGTGGCCTTGGTGCTGCGCCCAATCTTCTTCGGCCTGCACGACCTGCTGGTGCACCAGACCTTAAGCCCTGGCATGACCAGCATGATTCGCTGGCAGAACCACAGCTACGTGCTAAAGCAGAGCCTGAATTTCTTCCAGAATGACTTCGCCGGGCGCATCGCCCAACGCATCATGCAGACCGGCAACTCGCTGCGTGACTCGGCCGTGCAAGCGGTGGACGCGTTGTGGCACGTGCTGATCTACGCGATCAGTGCGCTGGTGCTGTTTGCCGAGGCCGACTGGCGCCTGATGGTCCCGCTGCTGACGTGGATCGTCGCCTACATCGGCGCGTTGTATTACTTCGTGCCGAGGGTCAAGGATCGCTCGGTCGAGGCCTCGGATGCGCGTTCGAAACTGATGGGGCGGATTGTCGATGGCTACACCAACATCGCCACCCTGAAGCTGTTCGCCCACACCAATTTCGAACAGCACTACGCCCGCGAAGCGATTCAGGAACAGACCGAAAAAGCCCAGCTGGCCGGCCGCGTGGTGACCAGCATGGACGTGGCGATTACCGCCATGAACGGCTTGCTGATCGTCGGCACCACCGCGCTGGCGCTGTGGTTGTGGACGCAGTCGCTGATCACCGTGGGCGCCATCGCTTTGGCGACCGGGCTGGTGATTCGCATCGTCAATATGTCCGGCTGGATCATGTGGGTGGTCACCGGGATTTTCGAAAACATCGGCATGGTGCAGGACGGTTTGCAGACCATCGCGCAACCGGTCAGCGTCACCGATCGCGAGCAGGCCAAACCGCTGGCCGTAGAGCGTGGCGAAGTGCGTTTCGAACACGTGGATTTTCACTACGGCAAGAAGAAAGGCATCATCGGCGACCTCAATCTGAACATCAAAGCAGGCGAGAAAATCGGCTTGATCGGCCCGTCCGGCGCCGGCAAATCGACCTTGGTCAACCTGTTGCTGCGCCTGTATGACGTTGAGGACGGGCGCATTCTGATCGACGGGCAGAACATCGCCGAAGTCGGTCAGGAAAGCCTGCGCGAGCGCATCGGCATGATCACCCAGGACACCTCGCTGCTGCATCGTTCGATCCGCGACAATTTGTTGTATGGCAAGCCTGATGCAACCGACGCCGAACTGTGGGACGCGGTGCACAAGGCGCGCGCCGACGAGTTCATCCCGTTGCTGTCGGACGCCGAGGGTCGTAGTGGTTTCGACGCGCATGTCGGCGAACGTGGCGTCAAGCTGTCCGGCGGCCAGCGTCAGCGCATTGCGATTGCGCGGGTGCTGCTCAAGGACGCGCCGATCCTGATCATGGACGAAGCGACCTCGGCGCTGGATTCGGAAGTCGAAGCGGCGATCCAGGAAAGCCTGGAAACCCTGATGCAGGGCAAAACCGTGATCGCCATCGCCCACCGCCTCTCGACCATCGCCCGCATGGATCGGCTGGTGGTGCTGGAAAACGGGCAGATCGCCGAAAGCGGCACCCACGCCGAGCTGCTCGCGCATGGCGGCTTGTATGCGCGGTTGTGGCAACACCAGACCGGGGGGTTTGTCGGCATCGACTGACCCCACACAGCCCAGACTTGTGGGCTGTTGTGGCGAGGGAGCTTGCTCCCGCTCGGCTGCGCAGCAGTCGCAAAACCCGCCAACCGGGAAAGTCTGACAAAACGGGCTTGAATGGTTTTGGGACAGCTTCGCTGTCCAGCGGGAGCAAGCTCCCTCGCCACAGAATGTTCAACCGGCTCAGAAACCGCCGCAGCCCGCCAACCACCGGCTCTGGCGGTTTTTTAATGCCTGCTGGAAATCCGCACAAAGCCTGCTGTACTCAGCCAAGGCTCCGGAAGGGAACCTGTAGTAAGTCTGCAGGATGCACAACGCAATACAGTCTCGATAGCACGGCTATCAAGGACTCTCTCATGTCACTGTTCAAGCGTTCAGTCACTGAGTTGTTGGGTACGTTCTGGCTGGTGTTGGGTGGTTGCGGCAGCGCGGTGATTGCCGCGTCTTCACCGTTGGGCATCGGCGTGCTGGGAGTGGCGCTGGCGTTTGGTCTGACGGTGCTGACCATGGCGTTCGCCATCGGTCACATCAGCGGTTGTCATCTCAATCCGGCGGTATCGGTGGGGCTGTTTGTCGGTGGTCGATTCCCGGCCAAAGAGCTGCCCGCGTATATCATCGCTCAGGTGATCGGCGGGATTCTCGCAGCGGCGTTGCTCTACTACATCGCCAGCGGCAAAGAAGGTTTTGATCTCGGCGCAGGGCTGGCCTCCAACGGTTATGGCGAGCATTCGCCGGGCAAATACTCGATGGCGGCAGGCTTCGTCACGGAGTTGGTGATGACGGCGATGTTCGTGGTGATCATCCTCGGCGCCACCGATAAACGCGCTCCAGCGGGACTGGCACCGATTGCCATCGGCTTGGCCCTGACCCTGATTCACCTGATCTCGATCCCGGTCACCAACACCTCAGTCAACCCGGCGCGCAGCACTGGCCCGGCGCTGATCGTCGGCGGCTGGGCAATCGCGCAGTTGTGGATGTTCTGGGTTGCGCCGCTGCTGGGTGCGGTGATTGGCGGGGTGACTTATCGCTGGCTGGGCAACGAGGACCGTTGAAGATATTGGCGAGGATCACGCTTGCCGATAAGGCAACGCGCTCCTCGCTTCTTCCGCGTAGGCGAGGACACCGGCACGTTCCTGCTGCAGGAAATCCTTGACGGCCGCTTTCAGACCCGGATGGCGCAAGTAATGCCAGGAATGGGTGATCACCGGTTCAAAGCCGCGAATCAGCTTGTGTTCGCCCTGCGCACCGGCGTCGAAACGCTGAAAACCCTGGGCAATTGCGTAGTCCATGCCCTGATAGAAACAGGTTTCGAAATGCAGTCGATCGTACTCGGCGAGACAGCCCCAGTAGCGCCCATAAAAACTGTCGCCACCGACCAGACTGAAGGCCATGGCCACCGGCCGTGAACCGTGTTTGGCCAGCACGACGCGGATCGATTGCGGCATGCGCTCGGCCAACAGGCTGAAAAATTCGCGCGTCAGATACGGCGTTTGCCGACGCACCGCGTAAGTATTGGCGTAGCAAGCGTAGACAAAATCCCACTGCGCCTCGTCCAGCTCACGGCCCTCCAGCCATTCGAACTCGAAGCCCTGCCCCGCCACTTGCTCACGCTCTTTGCGCATCTGTTTGCGCTTGCGCGAACTGAGCACGTCGAGGAAATCCTGAAAGTTGCGGTAGCCGCGATTCTGCCAGTGGTACTGACAGCCGATGCGTTGCAGCCAGCCCGGTTGCTCGGCCATCGCGGCGTCGGTGAACGCGTCGGTGAAGTTGATGTGCGCACTGGAAAGTTCTTCGATTTCCAGATAACCCGGCAGGCTTTTGAGCAGCTCGAAACCATCCTCAACGTTGGCCGCCAACAAGCGTGGGCCGCTGACCGGACTGAACGGTACGGCGGTCAACAACTTCGGGTAGTAATCGATGCCGGCACGCGCGCAGGCGTCGGCCCAGGCGTGATCGAACACGTATTCGCCGTAGGAATGCCACTTGCGATAACTCGGCAACGCTGCGAGCAATCGCCCGTCTTCGACGTGCAGCAAATGCTCCGGTTGCCAGCCTGAATGTGGACCGACACTGCCGCTGTCCTCGAGTGATGAGAGGAATGCGTGGCGCAGAAACGGCTGGTTTTCCGGTACCAGCGCATCCCATGCAGCCGATGCGATTTCCGACAGTTTGTGCAGACGTTGCAGCGGCATTTTCCACTCCGGTTCCTGGCATGACAGCTCGCCGAGTATCGCTGATTGCCCACTTAAAGCACACGAGCAATCGCAGGACAGCGCTCTAGCCCGATAGTTCTCGTCAAATTCGCATCGTCATCATCCTGCCATCATCGTGCCACTGCTCTGTCATAAACCATCGCGATACTGGCGCCTGTTTTTAGAGCGCCGGGTTCTAGCCGGCCACTGTTTTCCGACCGTTAAACCGTCGGTTGTGCCCAGGATGGTTCAGCCATCCCTCTTATCTTCGGAGATTGCTATGCGTCTTGCTTCCACGAAAACTGCGGCGGCCCTGTGCGGTGGCCTGTTGCTGGCCATGAGCGTTCCGGCCAGTGCCGCAGTCGACGCCAAACTGCTCGACATGCTCAAGGCTAACGGTTCGATTTCCCAGGCGCAGTACGTTGAACTGCAAACCGAACTGGCCAAGGATCAGAAGACCCAGCAAATCGCGCAGCAGGCGCAGCAAGAGACTAACGAGCAGATCGCGGCGACCGCGAAGAAAACCAACGAGCTCAGTTCCTTCGACCAGAAACTGGCGTGGGCTGCCAAGACCCAGTTCAAGGGTGACGTGCGTATCCGTCAGGAAACCATCAAGATCGATGGCGAGCCGAACAATGGCGGCCGCGACAAAGATCGTCAGCGCATCCGTGCCCGTCTCGGTGCCTACACTGAAATCAACCCGCAAGTCGATACCGGCATCCGCATCGCCACCGGCGGTGGCGATGATGCCCGCTCGACCAACCAGGATCAGGACAACTACTTCGACAAGAAGCAGATCTGGCTCGATCTGGGCTACATCGACTACCACCCTGACGCGATCAAGAACCTGCACGTGATCGGCGGCAAGATGCTGCAACCGTGGGTCAGCATGGGTGACGTGATCTGGGATGGCGACATCAACCCGGAAGGTCTGGCGGTCACCTACAAGTATCCGTTGGGCAACAGCGCCGAACTGTTCGGTAGCCTGGGCAACTACAACCTCAAGGACAACGTTGACGGCGACGGCGTGCAGTTCCGCCACGACCTGCGCTTGACCGCTGGCCAGTTGGGCAGCCGCCTGGCAATCACCGACAACCTGAAACTGACCGTGGGCGGCAGCGTCTACGCCTACCAGAACGACGAAGACAGCCGTTGCACCGGCACGTCGACGCCATGCGCACTGGCCGTCAACGGCAACTCGGCGAACAACGAATTCCGTCTGTACGAAGGCTTCAGCCAGCTCGACATCGGCGGTCTGCCAATGCCGCTGTCGTTCTACGGCCAGTACGTGAAGAACAACGACGCTGTGACCGATCAGGACACTGCATGGTTGCTGGGTGCCAAATCGAAAGTCTTCGGTTTCAACCTGGACTACAACTATCGTGACGTGCAGCGCAATGCTGTGGTCGGCGCCTTCACCGATTCGGACTTCGCCAACGGCACCACCGGTTCACGCGGTCACAAGCTCAAGGTCGGTTACGATATCGACAAGAACTTCGCCGTCGGCGCCACGTACTTCCTGACCAAGGCCGACTTTGCCAGCCGTACCCAACGTGATGCAGATGCCAACACCCTGCAGCTGGATGCGGAAGCCAAGTTCTAAGAAACCGCACTTTTAGCCTGGCGTGGGCGGGACGATCCCCATCATCCGTTCGTTTCACCCGCGCCGGGCTATTGCACCTGTGGCGAGGGCGCTTGCTCCCGCTGGACTGCGCAGCAGTCCCCTGTTTTCAGCAACATCGGGCCCGCTTCGCGAGCCAGCGGGAGCAAGCTCCCTCGCCGCAACAGCCGGGCTCAGGAGTTGTCTTCTCGGCGTAGCGCTGCCAGGCGTTCGGCCAGTGCATCCACATCCTCTTCCAGCGGTTTTTCCGGCATTGCCTTCAACGTCGCCTGCATCACGCGCATCTGGCGCATGAAGCGTCGGCAGTTGGGGCAGAACATCAGGTGATGACGCACCATCAGCTTTTCGCGAAAGCTCAGTTGGTCGTCGAGATAATCGCTGGCGCGGGCCACTTGCTCCTTGCAGGTCAACATTCTCCCGTCTCCTCAAAATGTTCCACGGTCGCGAAGACCTTCAGACGTGCGCGATGCAGCAGCACGCGGACATTGGAGAGCGATATCTCCAGAAGATTACAGATCTCCTCCAGCTCCAGCCCCTGCCGTTCACGCAGCAGCAATACACTGCTTTGCAACTCCGAAAGACTGAGCAGCGTGTGCTCGAGGCATTCGCGCAACTCGCCTTCGGTGAGCAAGGCTTCCGGAGTGTCCTGGTGCCAGGCGAATGGCGCTACCAGCCAGTGGCCGTCGCCGGGTGAAAAGCGGTCGTCATCGATGGTGCCATGGGGCGAGGGCAAATCGTCGAGCAACACTTCGCGACGATTGAGCTTGTAACGGCTCTTGGCCGAGTTGGCGGTGATGGTCAGCAGCCAGGTTTTGAGACTCGAACGACCTTCGAAGCTGCCGATGTGTCGAACCACCGACAGCCACGCGTCCTGCACCACTTCTTCGACGTGCCGCTGGCCGACAATTGCGTAGGCCACCGCGCGCATGGGGCTTTGATAGGTGCGGACCAGTTCCTTGAAGGCTTGTTGTTCGCCGGCCAGCAGGCGTTCGAGCAATTTTCCGTCATCCGCTACGGGCATTCAGACCTCGAATCAATTCAGGCGCAAATACGATATGGCGAGCGAGCTCGCCACAAAGGAAACGCGTCAATCAGCGCTTGCGCAGAATCACGCTACCAATCGAGTAACCCGCACCAAACGAACTCAGCACCGCCAGCGAGCCGGAGGCCAGATCGTCCTGATATTTGTGGAACGCAATCACCGAACCGGCAGAGCTGGTGTTGGCGTAGGTGTCGAGGATCACCGGCGCTTCTTCTTCGGTGGCTTCGCGACCGAGCAACTTGCGCACGATCAGGTGGTTCATGCTCAGGTTGGCCTGATGCAGCCAGAAGCGTTTCACATCGCCGACGTTGAGCTGGTTCTCTTGCAGATGCTCAGCGATCAACTCGGCAACCATCGGGCAGACATCCTTGAACACCTTGCGGCCTTCCTGCACGAACAACTTGTCGCGTGCGCCGACGCCCTCTTCCGCGGCGCGGTTGAGGAAGCCGAAGTTATTGCGGATGTTGTTGGAGAACTTGGTCAGCAGTTTGGTGCTGACCACGTCGAACTGGTGCTTGGAGGTGGCCAGATCGGCGCGCTCAATGATCACCGCCGTCGCAGCATCACCGAAGATGAAGTGGCTGTCGCGGTCACGGAAGTTCAGGTGACCGGTGCAGACTTCCGGGTTGACCATCAGGATCGCCCGGGCCTGGCCGAGTTGAATGCTGTTAGCCGCCTGCTGGATGCCGAAGGTCGCCGAGGAGCAGGCGACGTTCATGTCAAAACCGTAGCCCTGAATGCCCAGTGCTTCCTGGACCTCGATGGCGATCGCCGGGTAGGCGCGTTGCAGGTTGGAACAGGCGACGATCACGCCGTCGATGTCAGCGGCAGTCTTGCCCGCGCGCTGCAAGGCTTGCTCGGCAGCGCCGATGGCCATCTGGCAGAGCACCGACCATTCGTCGTTGGAACGCTCTGGCAAACGTGGGGCCATGCGCGCCGGGTCGAGAATGCCTTCCTTGTCCATGACAAAGCGGCTCTTGATCCCGGAAGCCTTTTCGATGAACGGGGCACTGGATTCGGTCAGGGCCTGAACTTCGCCGCTGGCGATAGCATCGGCGTTGTCGGCGTTGAACTGCGCGACGTAGGTATTGAAAGACTGCACCAGCTCTTCATTGGAGATGCTGTTGGCCGGGGTGTACAGGCCGGTGCCGCTGATGACGACATTATGCATGGTCGTTTCTCTGATCTGTTCAGGCAGAAAGCGCTGGCACCGACGTACCAACACATAAAGGGTCTATTCCCATCCGGGGGACGCAAACCTGGTATCGCTTTATTCCACTACGCGACCGGGCAAAAGGCTCTGGGTCGCGAAACCGGTGTTTATGGGGGCGAAGTTTGCCATAAACCCAAGGTTTTGGCCCCTTTCTCAACAGCAACGCAGAACCCGGTGGAGAGGGACTAAGGTTCCACCTGAGTCCACTGTTTGTTCAGGCGCTTGTCGGAGATCGGTACTTTCGTCCCCAACTGCTGGGCAAACAGCGAAACCCGGTATTCCTCCAGCCACCAGCGATAAAGCTCAAGCTGCGGATCGCGTTTGCCTTCCTGCGCATGTTTCGCCGCGCGGGTCTGGTATTGCGCCCACAGGCCGGCGAGTTCACCGCTCCAGACCCGATCCTTCTGCACCTGCGAGCCAAGCTTTTCGAAACGCTGCTCGACCGCTTTCAGATAGCGCGGCAGTTCCTTGAGCCATTGCATCGGCGTTTCCCGGACGAATCCCGGATACACCAGATTGCTCAGCTGTTGCTTGATGTCGTTCAGCGCCACAGCCTGGGCGAGGTCGATCTTGCCCTTGAAGCGTTTTTGCAAACCGTGCCAGATCTTCAGGATTTCAAGGGTCAGTCGCGCCACACGCTCGGCGTGCTCGGTCCAACCGCCACGCTTGCGTTCGGCAAGTGCCGCCAGACCGGCGCCGTCACGCGGCAACGGGTCTTCGCCGTCGAGAATGCAGTTGTCGACACTCGCCAGCAGAATGTCTTCGACCAGCGCATCGACCCGCCCGAGCTCGCGATACATCAGGCCTAGTTCGGTCATGCCCGGTAACTTGCCGCGCAGGAACTTGGCCGGCTCGGCCAGTTGCTGCATCAGCAGGCGCTGCAAGGCGCGGCGATGCTGGAACTCGGCTTCGGCCGGCGTCGAGAAGCGCCCTTCCTTGACCGTGCCGCCCTCTTCCACCAGCGCCGGATACACCGTCATCGACAGCCCGGCGATCTTCTGCTGAGTCTTTTCCGCCACCGGGGCGAAGACCTTGGCCTCCACCGGCAGCTGACTTTTCGCACTCTGCGGCACGGCCAACGCAGCCTGGCTGGCTTCGGCGAAGCGTGCCGTCAGCTCGGCCAGATCGCGCCCTTCGCCAAGGAACTTGCCCTGGCCGTCGACGATTTCCAGGTTCATCCGCAGATGCCCTTCTACCTGCTGCTCGGCCTCGGCCCAGGCTTCATCGCTGACCCGCGCGCCGGTCATGCGCAGCAATTCGCGGCCCAGCGCTTGCGGCAATGAACCTTCGGCGAAGCTCATGCGTTGCAAGGCAGCTTTGATGAAGTCCGGCACCGGCACGAAATTCTTGCGCAACGCTTTCGGCAGGTTGCGCACGAGAGCGATGCACTTGGCCTCGATCATCCCCGGCACCAGCCATTCCAGACGTTCCGGCGGCAGCATCGGCAACAGCGGCGCCGGCACGCGCAGGGTCACGCCATCGCGCGGATGATTGGGTTCGAAGTGATAACTCAGGGCCAGTTCCAGATCACCGATGTGCAGCGTGTCCGGGTAATGCTGGGCGGTGACTTCGCTGGCCTCGCGGGCCAGCACGTCTTCTTCGCGCATGATCAGCAGCTGCGGATCTTTCTGACTGTGAACCCGATACCAACTGTCGAAGGTTGCAGTTTGGTGAATCTCCGCCGGCAAGCGCGCGTCGTAGAAGGCGAACAGGGTTTCTTCGTCAGCCAGAATGTCGCGCCGCCGGGCCTTGGCTTCCAATTCGTCGAGCTGTTCGAGCAACTGTTGGTTGGCGCTCAGGCATTTGGCGCGAGATTGAATCTCACCGCGCACCAGACCTTCACGGATAAACATCTCACGCGACACCACTGGATCGACCGGCCCGTAATGCACCGGCCGACGACCGACCACAATCAGCCCGAACAGGGTGATTTGTTCGAAGGCCACGACCTGGCCGCGCTTCTTCTCCCAGTGCGGTTCGAAGTGGTTTTTCTTGATCAGATGCCCGGCCAGTGGCTCGATCCAGTCGGCGTCGATCTTCGCCACCATGCGCGCATAGAGCTTGGTGGTTTCCACCAGTTCAGCCGCCATCACCCACTGCGGGCGCTTCTTGCCGATGCCCGAGGACGGGTGAATCCAGAACCGCCGCTGACGCGCGCCAAGATAATCGCCGTCCTCGGTTTTCTGACCGATCTGGCTGAGCAAACCGACCAGCACCGCTTTGTGCAGTTTCGGGTAATCCGCCGGCTCTTTATTGACCGTTAATTGCAGGTCGCGGCAGATCAGGCTCAACTGACGATGCGAGTCGCGCCACTCGCGCAGGCGCAAATAGTTGAGGAAATTCTTCCGGCACCAGTTGCGCAGCGGGCTGGCGGTCAGCGCCTGACGCTGCTCTTCAAAACCGCGCCACAGATTGACCAGCCCGGCGAAGTCCGAGTCGATGTCCTTCCATTGCGCGTGAGCCTGATCGGCGGCTTGCTGACGCTCCGGCGGGCGCTCGCGCGGGTCCTGAATCGACATCGCGCTGGCAACGATCAACACTTCCTGCAAGCTGCCGAGCTTGGCCGCTTCGAGCAGCATGCGGCCCATGCGCGGGTCTACCGGCAGGCGCGCCAACTGGCGGCCGAGCGGCGTCAGTTGACTGTTGCGATCCACTGCCGACAGCTCTTGCAACAGGTTGAAACCGTCGCTGATCGCCTTGCCGTCCGGCGGCTCGATAAACGGGAAATCGGTGATCTCGCCGAGCCGCAGATGGAGCATCTGCAAGATCACGGCGGCGAGGTTGGTCCGCAGGATTTCCGGATCGGTAAATTCCGGACGCCCGATAAAATCTTCTTCACTGTAGAGGCGGATGCAAATGCCCGGCTCAACCCGGCCGCAGCGCCCTTTACGCTGGTTGGCACTGGCCTGGGAAACCGCCTCGATCGGCAAGCGCTGCACCTTGGCGCGATAGCTGTAACGACTGATGCGCGCGGTGCCGCTGTCGATCACGTAACGGATGCCCGGCACGGTCAGCGAAGTCTCGGCAACGTTGGTCGCCAACACTACGCGACGGCCCGGATGCGACTGGAAAATCCGCTGCTGCTCGGCCGGCGACAAGCGCGCGTACAGCGGCAGGATTTCCGTGTGTTTGAGCTGGGCCTTGCGCAGCATGTCGGCGGCGTCGCGAATCTCACGCTCGCCGGGCAGGAACACCAGCACATCGCCGGGACTGCGGCGTTCGCTGCGCTCGTAAGAAGCGATTTCGTCGAGGGTGGCGAGAATCGCCTGATCCACGGTCAGGTCGTCTTCGACGCGGTTGCCCTCTTCGTCCTGCTCCAGCGTCAGCGGGCGATACCAGGTGTCCACCGGGAAGGTGCGGCCGGACACTTCGACAATCGGCGCATCGTCGAAATGCTTGGAGAAGCGCTCCAGATCAATCGTCGCCGAGGTGATGATGACCTTCAGATCCGGGCGCCGTGGCAGCAGGGTTTTCAGGTAACCGAGCAGGAAGTCGATGTTCAGACTGCGTTCGTGGGCTTCGTCGACGATGATCGTGTCGTAGCGTTCGAGATGCCGGTCATTCTGGGTTTCCGCCAGCAGGATGCCGTCGGTCATCAGTTTGATCAGGGTGCTGGAATCGCTCTGATCTTCGAAACGCACTTGATAGCCGACCAACGCGCCAAGCGGCGTGCCGAGTTCTTCGGCAACCCGGCTGGCGACACTGCGCGCAGCGATCCGGCGTGGCTGGGTGTGGCCGATCATGCCGTGCTGGCCGCGACCGATTTCCAGACAGATTTTCGGTAGCTGCGTGGTTTTACCCGAGCCGGTTTCGCCGGCGATGATCAGCACCTGATGCTGTTCCAAAGCCTTTTTGATTTCGTCACGCTTGGCCGCAATCGGCAGGCTGTCGTCGTAACGGATCACCGGCAGGCTGGCCTTGCGCGCCAGCACCTGATCACAGGACGCCTGCATGCGCGCCACCCACTGGGCGAGCTTGGCCTCGTCGGGTTTCTTGCGCAGCTCAAGCAACTGCCGCCGCAGCCGGTGACGGTCGGCGAGCATGGCGTGATCGAGGTTCTTCAGCAGTTTGTCGATGGAGGGCGATTCTTCGGTCATCGGGTAGGCAATTCGGTCGTCTATAGGCGCAGGTTGCGGATTGTCGCAGATTTGTTCGATGTTTGGCGTGCCAGGGGTATTGCCTGCCCTCACCCTAGCCCTCTCCCAGGGGTAGAGGGGACCGACCGAGTCGACTTTACGAACTCCGCCGACCTGAACGAGTGTCTTCGAATCCATAATCGCCAAGATTTTTCAGGTCGATGTTTGACGCCAGACACCTCGGTCGGCTCCCTCTCCTTGGGGAGAGGGCTGGGGTGAGGGGGAAGCCGTTACTCGTTATCCAGGCCTTTGCGCCGATAGGGGAAAACGTCGATGACTTTCCCCGCCCGAATAGCCTCCTGCAAGCTCTTCCAGTAATCGGCGTTGTACAACTCGCCATGCAACTGATCGAACAACTTGCGCTGCCCGGAATCGGCAAACAGAAACGGCGGAAACTCTTCAGGAAACACATCCAGCGGCCCAATCGAGTACCACGGCTCCGAAGCCATTTCATCTTCCGGGGTGCGCGGCGCCGGGATATGCCGGAAGTTGGCTTCGGTCAGAAAGCAGATCTCGTCATAGTCGTAAAACACCACCCGCCCATGCCGGGTCACGCCGAAGTTCTTCAACAGCATGTCGCCGGGAAAGATGTTCGCTGCCGCCAGTTGTTTGATCGCAAGGCCATAGTCTTCGAGCGCTTCACGCACTTGCGCGTCGTTGGCGTTCTCCAGATACAGGTTCAGCGGCGTCATGCGGCGCTCGGTCCAGCAGTGGCGGATCAGCACGGTTTCGTCTTCCACCGACACCGTCGACGCCGCCACCTCGAGCAATTCCGCCAGGCATGCCGGATCGAACTTGCTCAGCGGAAAACGGAAGTCTGCAAACTCCTGGGTATCGGCCATGCGCCCGACGCGGTCGACGCTTTTCACCAGTCGGTACTTCTCGATCACCGTCGCGCGGTCGACGTTTTTCGAGGGCGAGAAGCGATCCTTGATGATCTTGAACACGGTGTTGAAACCCGGCAGCGTGAACACGCTCATGACCATGCCGCGCACACCGGGGGCCATGATGAACTGATCGTCGGTGTTGGCCAGATGGTTGATCAGCGCGCGGTAAAACTCCGACTTGCCGTGCTTGTAAAAGCCGATCGAGGTGTACAGTTCGGCAATGTGCTTGCCCGGCAGGATGCGCCGCAGGAAGCCGATGAATTCTGCCGGCACTGGGACATCGACCATGAAATACGAACGGGTGAACGAGAAGATGATCGACACGTCGGCTTCGTCGGTGATCAACGCGTCGATCTGAATCCCGCGCCCCTCGCGGTGCAACAGCGGAATCACCAGCGGCCACTGCTCGTCGCGGGTGTAGATACGCCCGACCAGGTACGCACCTTTGTTGCGATATAGAACCGAGGAAAACAGCTCGACGCTCAGCTCCGGGTCCTTGCACACCCAGTCCGGCAGGTTCTCGCGCAGTTGCGCTTCGAGACGCTGCAAGTCGCGCGGCAGATCGGCGTAGGCCTCGTTGAAACGGTAATCGTCAAAGATGCTCGCGAGCATGTCCGACAACTGGCCTTGCGGCTTGTACGTGCGGGTTTGCGCGGCACGCGCGCGGCGCAGGCTCGGGCGGGTAGTGTGGATGAACATGCAGCCGTCGCTGATCAGGTCGTGACTGAACAGGCCGCAGAAAATCGAGTTGTACCAAGTCTCGGACAGCTCATCGTCGAAGCGCAGGTCGATGATGCTGATGTAGGCGCTTTTCACCAGCGGCCAACAGGTGACGTCGTTCAGCGTGTCCGGCGCGAAATGCTCGCGCAGTCGGCCGATAGTTTCGCCGACCTTTTCTTCGTAGAGATTGATTCGCGCCGCCGATGCGGTTTGCGCCTCCTGCCAGCGCGCATTCTCGAACCGCTCCCGCGCGCCATCGGTAATCCGGCGGAAATGCTCACGGTAATCGTCGAAGCCATCGAGGATCAGACGGGCGATGTCGGTGGCTGGCCATTGCTGCGGCATAGATAAGACCTCTGCGGGAATTGAAACCTGCGCTCGAATGCCTGAGCTTAGCCATGGATGTGGGTGCAGGTGAAGCGCGATTTGTGCCAGATGCGCGACCGGACTGCCCGTAACGGCGAATTTGTTCGATGCGCCCCCCGGCGGAGAAAATTAAATGCCCGATTAGCGGTTGCCATCGTTTGAGTGCTCGGCAACACTCTCGTCCCGATCATGGAAGGAGTGGCCCGTGAGCCCCGTTGATATTTTCCGCATGTTGTCGCTGGCCGCCATCTGGGGCGCCAGCTTCCTGTTCATGCGCATCATCGCCCCGGTGGTCGGCACCATTCCTACCGGATTTTTTCGCGTCTCGATTGCGGCGGTCGGGTTGCTGGTGATCCTCGGGCTGATGCGCATCAGCTGGGATTTCAAAGGCAAGCTCAAGACCTTGATGCTGCTGGGCGTGATCAACTCCGGCGTTCCAGCGACCTTGTATTCGGTCGCCGCACAAGTGCTGCCGGCCGGCTACTCGGCGATTTTCAACGCCACCACACCGTTGATGGGCGTGTTGATTGGCGGATTATTCTTCAGCGAAAAACTCACGGCGGCCAAGCTCGGAGGGGTCTTCCTCGGTCTGATGGGTGTCGGCGTACTGACGCGGGCCGGCCCGGTCGCATTCGACCTGCAATTGCTCATGGGCGCCCTCGCCTGCCTGCTCGCGACCACCTGCTATGGCTTCGCCGGGTTCCTCGCACGGCGCTGGCTGGACCAGGCCGGCGGTGTCGATAGCCGTCTCTCGGCGGTGGGCAGCATGCTCGGTGCAACGTTGTTCCTGCTGCCGTTGTTCGGCTACAGCGTGATCACCCAGCCGCCGGTCAGTTGGGGTGGCTGGAATGTCTGGTTGTCGCTGCTGGGGTTGGGTCTGGGCTGCACCGCGTTTGCCTACATCATTTACTTCCGCTTGCTCAGCTCGATCGGGCCGGTGAAGTCGATGACCGTGACCTTCATGATTCCGCCGTTCGGCGTGTTGTGGGGCGCGCTGTTTCTCGATGAGCCGCTGTCGATGGCGCATGTGTATGGCGGGGTGTTGATTGCGATTGCGCTGTGGCTGGTGTTGAAGCCCGGGGCGGTGAAGCCGGTCGAAGTCGCGGCGCGCTGATTTGCAGTTGCAAAAAAGGCCCGGAGGTTTTCTTCCGGGCCTTTTTCATGGGCGTTGATTAAGTGGTTTTACGAAACACGAAGGCCAGACCGACGATGATCAACAGCATGCCCAGCACGCTCAGCGCAGCCAGGCGATTACCGAAAATCAAATAGTCCATCACCGCCGTCACCGCCGGCACCAGATAGAACAGGCTGGTCACGTTGACCAGATTGCCCCGGGCGATCAATCGATACAGCAGCAGCGTCGCCAACACCGATACCACCAGCCCCATCCACAACACCGGCACGATAAACCCGGCACTGTGCTCGAAGTGGAACGGCTGGAATGGCACGAAGATCCCACACAGTAATAGCCCGGCCAGATACTGCACCGGCAGCGTGCCGAGGGGATTGTCAGTGATGCGTTTCTGCATGATCGAACCGAAGGTCATGCTCGCCAACGCCAACAGACCGAACAGCATGCCCGCCAATGACATTCCGGCCAGACCGATCCCCTGGTAGACCACCATGATCAAACCGGCCAGCCCCAATGCCAGGCCAAAAATCCGGCTCGCCGAGCGCTGCCGCTCCATGATCACCACGGTCAGAATCGGCTGCACGCCCATGATGGTTGCCATCACGCCGGGGGTGACTTTCAGGTCTAGCGCCAACAGATAAAAGATCTGATAGGCCCCCAACAGCACCACCCCGGTGGCCATCGCATACAGCATCGGCTTGCCGCCCTTGGGTAGCTTCAGCTTGAGCAACGGCACCAGCAACACCAGCCCAAACAGGGCAATCACGAAGCGGATCAGCAGGAAGGCGAAGGGCGAGGCGTGGGCCAGCCCCCACTTGGAGAAGATCGCCCCGCTGCTCCACAGCAGAACGAACAGGCTCGTGGACGCCGCCGCGAGCGCGGATTTTTTCGAAAGGACAAACATGAATACCACCTGTAGTCAGGCACATAGCCAACTCAGCCGAAGCTGAAATTCAGTAGGTTTTTCCGGCGGGCACAGGGGGTCAGCAAAAAGCTGATCAGCCCGAAATGCCAACGCCCGGTGGGCTACTGACAGGTGGGGGGTAATGACTGATCTGCGCAGGCTGCTGATTCCCGCACGGCACGACGCCAGCGTTGACCGCTGAATCGACTACCGCGTTGATGAGGGATGCAGGCATTGGGCTGATCTTTATGGAGGTGACAGTGAAATTCGAGCGCCGACTATAACCAGCGCCGGACATGGATTGCAATGACTTGGACAAAGGGCCAGTAGCGACAGGCTGGCGGGCGACGCTTAGGCTCGTTTGCAACTGCTGCGCCCAACGACGGGGGACATGGAATGTATGAGATCACATGCCAAGGGAACGGAAACATCTGCGGTATCAACTGTACAAATCGCAGTCAAGGAAGCTGGCGGCGCAAAGCGTCGCCCATTTACAGCGGCAACTTAAGCTGTTCGATGCCCAGACGATCGATTTATCACGTGTCCGCTTCGACCCCATAAACACGCAAGCGCTGGATGCTTTTGAGCTTTGGGACGACCCGTACTTCTCTTGGAATGAAGTCATTGGCTGGAAAGCGCGCGAGCCATTGGCTTTAGACATAGCGATCTGGTTTGAACAACAGCTTTGTGGACTATGCTTCGCTAACCCGAACAATAGTCGACGCAGATTACGAATCGTGAGACTTGAGGGCCGCCCGGGAGGCGCTCATCCGTTGAAAAATCGTATTGGAATGCTGGCATTGATCGTGGTTGAACAGTACGCGCAATTCATCGGCTGCACGGTTCTCGAAATCCAAGAGCCCCTGAGCGGTGCAGTTTCCGTTTATCAAAAACTTGGTTTTGGCTTTGATAATGAAGGCCGACTTGTCAAATCACTGGAGAATCAAGTACCGTGAAAAACTGTTCAATTAATGATCAATGCCGGAGGTAATATGAGCAAAATCAAGAAAACACCTCGCGTTACCAAGAGCCGGCTGCTGGATGGGAAAAAGCTACCCAAAGGTGAACTGACGGCCAGTCAGCAGCGCCTGTTGCAATTGTTGATTACAGGCATCGAGAACGAGCCCAGTGTTCTCGCCGGACGGCGCTGATTCGCAAGCAAAAAACCGCTCAAAAGAGCGGTTTTTTATTTCATAAATTTACCTCAACCAAACAACCAATACCCCAACAACGTCAACACCACCACCGCCAGCACTGGCCGCATCACGCGGTAGGCCTTGGGATTGCGGCGTTTCCATTGCTTGACCACACCACTGAACCTGTCGCTGAAGCTCTTGCTCCAGGCGTAGGCGCGGTTGATGCCACCGACCTGTTCATCGTCGAGGTTCTGCGGCGCAGTGGCGCGACCGAGCCAGGCGCTGATAAAGCGGTTGATCCGGGTCATGAAGCGGTTGCTCAGCGGACGTTCGATGTCGCAGAACAGAATCACTCGAGTCTGGTTGGTTTCGTTCTTGACCCAGTGCACGTAGGTCTCATCGAACATCACGTCTTCGCCGTCGCGCCAAGCGTAAACCTGGCCGTCCACGAAGATGCGGCAGTCGTCAGAGTTCGGCGTCGACAAACCCAAGTGATAACGCAAAGAGCCAGCAAACGGATCGCGATGCGGGTTGAGGTGGCTGCCACCCGGCAACAACGCAAACATCGCGCCCTTGACGTTGGGGATGGCACTCACCAGTGCCACGGTTTTCGGGCACAGGGATTCGGCCGATGGCAGCGGTTTGTCGTACCACTTGAGGTAGAACCGCTTCCAGCCCTTCTTGAAGAACGAGCCAAAACCGGCGTCATTGTTCTTCTCGGCGGCGCGAATGTAACCCTCGTCAAACAGGTGCATGGCTTCGTCGCGGATCACTTCCCAGTTGTCGCGCAGTACATCCAGTTCCGGAAACTTGCTGCGATCCAGATAAGGCTTGGACGGCACGCCCGAGAACAGGTACATCAACGCGTTGTACGGGGCGAACAGCGCCGAGTGGTTGACGAACTGACGCAGCACCGGCAAGCGTGCCTTGCCACGCAAATGCACATAGAGAGTGCTGCCCAGAAAGAGCAACAGCACCAACGCCTTGGCGGCAAACGGAAAGGTCATCAACAACTCCTTGAAATAGACAACGCTGCACAATGCCATTTACCCGGCATGGCAGCCGGCCATGATAAACACTACCGGCTCTGGGAAAAACCCGTTCAACCCAAGATTCAGTGTTAACAATTGCGCAACAAAGCATTAGTTAACATAGCGACCCTGAACCTTGGCTGACTTGAATCAACGCGTTTGTTATTGCTGGGTCTCCTGATCAGTGAACAAATCGCTGAACAACATGCTCGACAGATAGCGTTCACCCGAATCCGGCAGGATCACCACGATAGTCTTGCCCTGCATTTCCGGAGTCTCTGCCAGGCGCACGGCAACCGCCATGGCCGCGCCGCAGGAAATCCCGCACAGAATCCCCTCTTCCTGCATCAGGCGCAGGGCCATGGCCTTGGACTCTTCATCGGTGACCAGCTCGACACGGTCGACCATCGACAGATCAAGGTTTTTTGGCACGAAACCAGCGCCAATACCCTGAATCTTGTGCGGGCTCGGCTTGATTTCCTGACCGGCCAAAGCCTGAGTGATCACAGGAGAAGACACTGGCTCCACGGCGATCGAGATAATCGGTTTGCCTGCGGTGTTCTTGATATACCGCGAGACACCGGTGATGGTTCCGCCGGTGCCAACGCCCGCCACCAGCACATCGACCGCACCGTCGGTGTCGTTCCAGATTTCCGGGCCGGTGGTCTTTTCGTGAATCGCCGGGTTGGCCGGATTATCGAATTGCGAAGGCATGAAGTATTTGTCGGTATCGCTGGCAACAATTTCGGCGGCTTTTTCGATCGCGCCTTTCATGCCCTTGGCCGGTTCGGTCAGCACCAGTTCCGCGCCCAACGCCTTGAGGACTTTGCGCCGTTCGATACTCATGGAGGCCGGCATAGTCAGCATCAGTTTATAACCGCGCGCCGCCGCGACGAACGCCAGACCGATACCGGTGTTGCCCGAAGTCGGCTCGACGATGGTCATGCCCGGCTTGAGTTTGCCGCTGCCTTCGGCATCCCAGATCATGTTCGCGCCGATCCGGCACTTGACCGAGTAACCGGGGTTGCGGCCTTCAATCTTGGCCAGAATGGTCACGCCACGCGGCGCAATGCGGTTGATCTGCACCAGCGGCGTGTTGCCGATGGAGTGGGCGTTGTCAGCGAAGATACGGCTCATGGCTGGGTCCTTGTGCAGCATTGAATTCAGCGCTCCAAGGTAAGCCTGTTGCCCGTGTCAGTCCAGTCGGTCGAACGTCTGCGAGCGTCAGCAGTCAATCGAATTATATCGTTCGGGAATCTTCACCATGAAACGTCGCTACAGCTGGCCGTTGTGGGCTTTTGCCACCGTCATCGTGTTATTGGTCGCGTTACACATCGCCCTGCCTTATCTGGTGCGCGACTATCTGAATGACAAACTGGCGAACATGGGCGATTACCGCGGTCAGGTGACAGACGTCGATCTGGCACTGTGGCGCGGCGCCTACAAGATCAACGGCCTGAAAATCGTCAAGGTCGACGGCAAGGTACCGGTGCCGTTCGTGGATGCGCCGGTGGTAGACCTCGCAGTGAGCTGGCACTCGCTGTGGTACGACCATGCTGTCGTCGCCCAGGCGAGGTTCATCAGTCCGCAAGTTAATTTCGTCGACGGCAGTAACAAGCAGAACTCACAAACGGGTAAAGGCACCGACTGGCGTGAGCAGTTAAGCAAGCTGTTACCGATCACCCTGGATGAAGTCCAAATTCAGGACGGCCGCATCAGTTTCCGCAACTTCAACTCCAAACCGCCAGTAAACATGAATGCCACCAACGTTGATGCCAGCATTTACAACCTGACCAACGTAGTCGACAAGGAAGGTAAACGCGACGCCCGCTTCGAAGGTAAAGCCTTGTTACTGGGCCACGCCCCGCTGGAAACCACTGCCACATTTGACCCCCTGAGCAACTTCGAAGAATTCGAATTCCGCCTGCGTGCCCGCGACATCGAACTGAAAAAAATGAACGACTTCGCCTCGGCCTACGGCAAGTTCGACTTCAGTGCAGGGCACGGCGACGTGGTCATCGAAGCTGCTGCGAAAAAAGGTCAGGTCAAGGGCTACATCAAGCCGCTGTTGCGCGATGTCGAAGTGTTCAACTGGCAGCAAGACGTCGAAAACAAGGACAAGAGCATCTTCCGCTCAGTTTGGGAGGCGTTGGTCGGTGGCACCGAAACCGTGTTGAAAAACCAGGCGAAAAACCAATTCGCCACCAAGGTCGAACTCCGCGGTAGCGTGCACCAGCAAAATATCAGCGCGTTCGAAGCGTTTTTGCAGATTTTGCGCAATGGATTCGTCCAGGCATTCAATGCGCGGTATGAACGGCCGAAGCCGGATGCGGGCTAGGTTTTACGATTGACGACATAGCGGCCGGTGTCCTCGGCCGCGATCAGTGTCGACTTATCCTGCAATGAATCCCAACCAAGGCAGGCCAACGCCAGTGAGCGGGGCACAGCTTCTCGGCCATTGCTGTAGCGAGTGATGCTGCGGGGGCTGACGCCCAATGCTTCTGCCGCTTGGTTCAGTGGCAAACCGGTCCGAGCACGCCACGCCATGAATATCCGCGTGTTTTCGTCCGGAGCGTTTTGCGCCAACGCATCCCTATACAAGGTATCGGCACCGATCTGGATGTCTGGTTCCAACCATTCGACGCTCCAGCCGTCATCACCGAGTGACGCTGTGTCGAATACATCTGAGTTTAGCAATGGCCGTAGACCCGGATACGCCAGAAAATCCTCGCTCAGGTCCAGGGTCCATTGTTGGCCGTCGATAAAGGTCAACGCCAGCCGACCATTCGGCAAAGCCTGCACTGCCGACAAACGCGGCCGTTTCATGGATAGCATTGTTTCCAATCCTCCAGCAGTTGGGCCTGATGGGCCAGGACCCAGGTCAGCGCTTCCTTGATGATCAGTTGTGGTGCTCGGCCCATCATGACTCCGACAGGTTCCAGGCTGAGCATCACATCCACTCCACCACCTGTCAGGTGCACATGGGGCGGAGGATGATCTTTCTCACGCAACTGAATGCGGTATTTTTCTCTGAATCGGTATTTAGTAGACATGCCGGGAATACTATCGCCAAATCGGCGATACCTGAATACTGGCCATCAGCCGAGACTGAGTCAACATGTGACGCCCCATTCAGAGACTGAATAAGCCGTCTGCGTTCACAGTCGACCGGGCTGCGCGTTATAGTCGGTCATCCGATTATTTCGCCCCCGCCCTGCCCGTTCAGGTCGGCGTTACCGTTCGAGGATTAGCAGATGAAGTTCGAAGGCACCCAGGCCTACGTCGCCACCGATGACCTGAAGCTGGCGGTCAACGCCGCCATCACCCTGGAGCGGCCGCTGCTGGTCAAGGGCGAGCCGGGCACCGGCAAGACCATGCTCGCCGAGCAACTGGCCGAATCGTTCGGCGCCAAGTTGATCACCTGGCACATCAAGTCCACCACCAAGGCGCATCAGGGCCTGTACGAGTACGACGCCGTCAGCCGTCTGCGTGACTCGCAACTGGGGACGGAAAAAGTCCACGACGTTCGCAACTACCTGAAGAAGGGCAAGCTGTGGGAGGCGTTCGAGTCTGAAGAGCGTGTCATTCTGCTGATCGACGAGATCGACAAGGCCGACATCGAGTTCCCTAACGACCTGCTGCAAGAACTCGACAAGATGGAGTTCTACGTTTACGAAATCGACGAGACCATCAAGGCGAAGAAGCGTCCGATCATCATCATTACTTCGAACAACGAGAAAGAGCTGCCAGACGCGTTCCTGCGCCGTTGCTTCTTCCATTACATCGCGTTCCCGGATCGCACCACGCTGCAGAAAATCGTCGACGTGCACTACCCGGACATCAAGAAGGATCTGGTCAGCGAAGCGCTGGACGTATTCTTCGACGTGCGCAAAGTGCCGGGCCTGAAGAAGAAGCCGTCCACCTCGGAACTGGTCGACTGGCTGAAACTGCTGATGGCCGACAACATCGGCGAAGCAGTGCTGCGCGAGCGCGATCCGACCAAAGCCATTCCGCCACTGGCAGGCGCCTTGGTGAAGAACGAACAGGACGTGCAACTGCTTGAGCGCCTGGCGTTCATGAGCCGTCGCGGCACCCGCTAAGAGGCTGATGCCATGTTGCTCAACCTGTTCAATGAAATGCGTGCAGCCAAGGTGCCGGTGTCGGTGCGCGAACTGCTCGACCTGATCAACGCGCTGAAACAGCGCGTGACCTTCGCCGACATGGACGAATTTTATTACTTGTCACGGGCGATTCTGGTCAAGGACGAACGGCATTTCGACAAGTTCGACCGTGCGTTCGGCGCCTACTTCAATGGCCTGGAAAAACTCGACGACCATTTGCAGGCGCTGATTCCCGAAGACTGGCTGCGCAAGGAGTTCGAACGTTCGCTAAGCGACGAAGAACGCGCGCAAATCCAGTCGCTCGGCGGCCTCGACAAGCTCATCGAAGAATTCAAGAAGCGTCTGGAAGAACAGAAGGAACGCCACGCCGGCGGCAATAAATGGATCGGCACTGGCGGCACCAGTCCGTTTGGTTCCGGCGGTTTCAACCCGGAAGGCATTCGGGTTGGCGACGCCGGCAAACGCCAAGGCAAAGCGGTGAAAGTCTGGGATCAGCGCGAGTACAAGAACCTCGATGATTCCGTGGAACTGGGCACGCGCAATATCAAAGTTGCCTTGCGCCGCTTGCGCAAGTTTGCCCGTCAGGGTGCGGCGGAAGAGCTGGATATCGATGGCACCATCGACTACACCGCTCGCGATGCCGGGCTGCTGAATATCCAGATGCGCCCGGAACGACGCAACACCGTGAAGCTGTTGTTGCTGTTCGATATCGGCGGCTCGATGGATGCGCACGTGAAAATCTGCGAGGAATTGTTCTCGGCCTGCAAGACCGAGTTCAAGCATCTGGAGTACTTCTACTTCCACAACTTCGTTTATGAATCGGTGTGGAAGAACAATATGCGCCGCACGTCCGAGCGCACTTCGACTCAGGACTTGCTGCACAAGTACGGCGCCGACTACAAAGTGATCTTCATTGGCGATGCGGCGATGGCGCCTTATGAAATCACCCAGGCTGGCGGCAGCGTCGAGCACTGGAACGAAGAGCCGGGTTATGTGTGGATGCAGCGGTTCATGGAGAAGTACAAGAAGCTTATCTGGATCAATCCGTATCCGAAGGACACTTGGGGGTATACGTCTTCGACCAACATCGTGCGGGATCTGATTGAAGATCAGATGTATCCGTTGACGTTGCGTGGGTTGGAAGAAGGCATGCGGTTTTTGTCCAAATAGAAGCAAAAGATCGCAGCCTTCGGCAGCTCCTACAGGGAGGCTGCGATCTTTTGATCTTCAACCAAAACGCCGTAAATACTCGATGTGTTCGCGATGCGCGACATCTTGCACCACCGGTCTTAGCCGCACCCGCGCGCCCGGCAGACACTGCGCCAGCCGTGCCAGCGCCAGCGGAGTCAACGCTCCCAGTCTTGGATACCCGCCAATCGTCTGCCGATCATTGAGCAACACAATCGGCTGTCCATCCGGCGGCACCTGCACCGCGCCCAGCGGAATCCCTTCGGAAATCATCGGCGCGCCCTGGTAATGCAACGCCTTGCCCAACAGGCGAATACCCATGCGATCCGCGCGACTGTCCAGTGTCCACGCGCTGTTGAACACATCGAACAGACTCTGCCCGCTGAACTGACCGATCTGTGCGCCCAGCACCAGATCCAGCGGCGCTGCATTCCGCAGATCCGGGCGCTGCGCCAGCGGCACTTCGCGCACCAACAAGGTTTCGCCGTGATAGCTCAGCGTCGCGCTTTTGGCCAACGGCAACCCCATGCCATCGAGTCCGCCAAGTTCTTCGCGCACCACCGTGGCGCTGCTGCCCAGAACTTTCGGCGCCACAAAACCACCGGGCGCCGCCAGATAAGCGCGCGCGCCAAGCAGCGGCTGGGTGAGCTTCAACGTCTGACCTTTACGCAATTTGAAACTGCGCCAAGGCGCCAACGGCTCGCCATCAATCTGCGCGCCGAGATCTGCCCCGGCCAGCGCCAGCACGCAGTCCTCTTCAGCCACCACGGCAAACCCGCCGAGGGTGATTTCGATCACCGGCAGATCCAGTCCATTCCCCAGCAACCAGTTGGCCCACGCCATCGAACACCAGTCGGCCGCGCCACCCTGGGTCACGCCCAAATGCCGAACGCCAAAGCGTCCGGCGTCCTGCAACAGGCACAGTGGCGTGCTCGCTTCAATCGTCAGACGGCTCATGCCAAGACCTCCAACGGCGTGTCGTCACCGCCCAGATTGATGAACTCGGCATGGCTCACTGCTTCGAAGCGCACGGTGTCGCCGGGTTGCATCAGGCTATAGCCGTCGCGATTGCGATCAAACAATTTAGCGGGGGTGCGGCCGATCAGATTCCAGCCGCCAGGGGATACCACCGGGTACGCAGCGGTCTGCCGTTCGGCGATACCCACGCTGCCGGCAGCGACTTTTTTGCGCGGGGTGTTCAAACGTGGGGCCGCGAGGATTTCTTCAACCAGCCCCATGAAGGCAAAACCTGGAGCGAAGCCCAGTGCGAATACCTGATATTCCCGTCCACTGTGGCGGCGGATCACCTCCTCCACCGGCAGCCCACTGCGTTCAGCGAGCAAGCGCAGTTCTGGCCCGACGCTCAAGTCATACCAGACCGGCAATACATGGCACTGGCCGCCGGCTCTTGCGTTCGGCGACAGATCAATCAAGGCTTCGGCAATCAAATCACGCGCCTGATTCGGACTTAGCACGGTGAGATCGTAATGCACCATCAGCGTGGTGTAGGACGGCACCAGATCGATCAGTTGCGCGCCGAATACAGCGCGCAAACGCTCACTGGCGGCAAGCATCCACGGCATATTGGCTTCGGCGATTTCATCGAACAGACGCAGCATCAGGCAATCCAGTGCCACTACTTCAATCCTTGCTTTCATGACGCGCTCTGCTCGTCCAAAGCCTGGCGAATGCGCTGCACGGCGGCCACCGAACTGGCGTTGTCGCCATGCACGCACAACGTGTTGGCTTGCAGGTGCAATGCGCTGCCATCGCTGGCGGTGAGATGGTCGCCACGGGCGATGGTCAGTGCTTGCTCGATGATGGTTTGCGCATCGTGATGCACCGCCCCCGGCAGTTGTCGCGAGACCAGTCGGCCGGCGCTGTCGTAGGCGCGGTCGGCGAAGGCTTCGAACCACAACGTCACGCCGTATTCATCGCCCAGTTGCTGCGCGGCCGTGTTGTCGCGGGTCGCCATGAGCATAAGCGGCAACGTGCAGTCGTAAGCCGCGACCGCCTGAAGCACAGCACGCAACTGCGCCGGGTTGGCCATCATGTCGTTGTACATCGCACCATGGGGTTTGACGTAACTGACCCGTCCACCCTGAGCGCGGCAAATGCCATCGAGGGCGCCGATCTGGTAGTGCAGGATGTCTTGCAATTCTTGCGCGGAATACGCCATCGAGCGCCGACCGAAACCCACCAGATCCTGATAGGCCGGATGCGCGCCGATCTGCACGCCGTGACTCAATGCGAGGCTGACGGTTTTGCGCATGATGCCCGGGTCGCCGGCGTGGAAGCCGCAGGCAATGTTGGCGCAATCGATGAAGGGCATGATCTCGGCGTCCAGACCCATGGTCCAGCTGCCGAAACTCTCGCCAATGTCGCAGTTCAATAGCAGGCGGCTCACGGTGAACACTCCTGTAGTTCTTTTCTTTTTGTGCCGTGGGACAAACAGTGCCCCGCAGATTATCAGTTACTGCGAATCGAGTTCTTTGCCACGGGTTTCCGGCAGGCTCAACGCCGCGATAATCACCACGCCGTAGGACACCGCCGCGAACGCACCAATACCCACACTCAACGGCACGGTCTGACTGAGCAGACCGATCAACAGCGGAAACAACGCCGCCAGCGCCCGGCCGATGTTGTAGCAAAAGCCCTGCCCCGAACCGCGAATCCGTGTCGGAAACAGCTCGGTGAGAAATGCGCCCATGCCGCTGAAAATCCCCGAGGCGAAGAAGCCCAGCGGGAAACCCAGCCACAGCATCACGCCATTGCTGACCGGCAATTGGGTGTAGAGCAGAACGATGGTGAACGAGCCGACCGCGAACAGGATGAAGTTCTTTTTGCGCCCCAGCAGATCAGTCAGATACGCGCTGATCACGTAACCGACGTAGGAGCCGACGATCACCATCGCCAGATAACCGCCCGTGCCGAGTACACTCAGGCCGCGTTCGTTCTTCAGAAATGTCGGCAGCCACGAGGTGATGGCGTAGTAACCGCCGAGCGCGCCGGTGGTCAGCAATGATGCGCGGATCGTGGTGAAGAGCATGCCCGGCGCGAAAATCTCGTAAAACTTCGCCGTGTTCTCCGGTGTTTGCTGCGCCTTGGCTTCGCGGTAGATCTCCGGATCTTTCACCAGCCGCCGAACGAAGATCACGAAAATCGCTGGCACGATGCCGAGGATGAACAGCGCGCGCCAGGCGTCTTCCGGCGGCAGCAGCGAGAACAGCAGCGCATAAAGAATCGCCGTCAGCCCCCAACCCAGCGCCCAGCCGGATTGCACCATCCCCACGGCTTTGCCGCGATCCTTGGCGCGGATCACTTCACCGATCAGCACCGCGCCCGCCGTCCATTCACCGCCAAAACCGAAACCCATCAAGGTGCGCGCAATCAGCAGTTGTTCGTAGTTCTGGGCGAAGCCGCAGAGGAAGGTAAAAAAGGCAAACCACAGCACCGTCAGTTGCAGGGTGCGCACACGGCCGATGCGGTCGGAGAGAATCCCCGCGACCCAACCGCCGATGGCCGAGGCAATCAGGGTGCTGGTGTGGATCAGCCCGGCTTCACCGGTGGTGATGCCCCACATGGCGATCAGGGTCGGCACCACGAAGCTCAACATCTGGGTGTCCATGCCGTCCAGACCGTAGCCGATCTTGCAGCTCCAGAAGGTGCGGCGCTCCTGCTGATTGATATTGCGATACCAATCGAACGGGCCGGGACGCGCCGCGGGCTTGGATAAAGAGACGGTGTCGGGAGCACTCATGGCAAATCTCCGCAATTATTATTGGTCTTGTTCGTAGTCCCGACGACGCCTATCGTGGGAACCGGATGCGGCGATTTTTGGCTGCGTCAGGCTGTCGCGTCCAACGAGTAAAACCCTGCCTTAGGCATAAGAATTTTTTGTCACCCGAGCCGACCGCATGAATCTGAAGTTTCTCGAGACCTTTGTCTGGGTCGCCCGGCTGAAGAGTTTTCGTCTGACCGCCGACAAGCTGTTCACCACCCAGGCGTCGATTTCCAGCCGCATTGCGGCGCTGGAAAGCGAACTTGAGGTGAAGTTGTTTCTGCGCGATTCGCGCGGGGTCAGCCTGACGCCGGAAGGTTTGAAAGTGCTGGAATACGCCGAGCAGATGCTCGCCACCATGCAGGCGTTGAAGCAGTCGATCGAGACTCGCTCATGCAAGGTCGGCCGGGTGCGCATCGGGGTGATGGACACGGTCATTCACACTTGGCTCAGTCCGTTGGTGGCGCAGATGACCGATCTGTATCCGATGGTGGAAATCGAGCTGGTGGCGGATACCTCGCTGAATCTCTGCGATCAGCTGCAAAAAGGCTTTCTCGATCTGATCCTGCAAACCGATCTGGTGCGCCACGAAAGCGTGCGCAGCCTGGAACTGGCCAGCCATCCGCTAGGCTGGATTGTCGCCAGCAATTCGATCTACCACCGCGACTACGCGAGCCTCGCCGACCTGGCCCGGGAACGCATCATCACCTACTCGAAAAATTCCCGACCGCATCAGGACATTCTGGCGTTGATGCAGGCCCACGGCGTGCTCGCGCCACGCTTGAATTGCGTGAATTCGGTGTCGGCGATTACCCGGTTGTTGCGTGATGGATTCGGTATCGGCGCATTGCCGCCAGTGCTGGTAGCCGAAGAGTTGGCGCGCGGAGAGTTGATCCTGCTCGACATTGAGCAGCGTCCGCAGAATTTGCAGGTGGTGGTGTCGTGGCGGATCGGGGTGGAATGGGTCGAGGAGATTGTGACGTTGTGTCAGCAGGTGCTGGAGGGCTATGCGCAGAAAATGGGCGACAGCTACGTCACCCTGTCTGACTGACGCAACCTTGTGGCGAGGGGATTTATCCCCGTTGGGTGGCGAAGCCGCCCCAAAGTAGTCCAGTCACACTGTGATTGCAGGTTTGGCGACTGCTGCGCAGCCGAGCGGGGATAAATCCCCTCGCCACAGAAGCTCCCCGCTGCGAATTCAGAGACCGCGCACATCCCGGTCTTCAATCGGCCGGCTCTGGCGCAGACGCTTGCCGCCGAGCACCACCCAGTCGATCAGACGGAACAGGCATTCGATGCCGAACGACAGCAGCAACGCGCCGCTCATGCCCCAGATCATCGCTTCCGGAGTCAGCAGAATCTGGTAGCTGTAGCCGTTCCAGGTTTCCTTGCGGATGTCCGGGTCGGCCGCCAGTACCACTTGCAGGAAGCGGATGTACCACGGGCCTTGCATGGCCTGGAACTGTTTATCCAGTGCCAATTGACGGTCAAGCATAGTGCTCAGACTGTCGGCATCGCTGCGAAACACCGGGTCTTCGCTGGCGCGGTAATGCGCGACCAGTGCCTGAATATCGCCCTTGAAGAACTGCTCGGCAGTGCCCTGGAAGCCGCGCAGACCGGTCTGCGCCTCGATCAAATGCGCTTCGACGCGTTTTGCGTAATCGTTGATGAAACCCGGCACCTGGACACCGATCAACAGGCCCGCCGCAAACAACACCAGCCGTAGATAACTGAGCAACATCGGGGTAGATCCTTATGCAGTCTTGCCCTGGCTGACGCATTCGCCGCGTCGCCACAGGCTCCATTGGCCCGGTTCGTAGCGGGTCCAGGTTTCGTTTTCGGTCAGTGGTTCGGTGGCGATCACCGTCACCACGTCATTGGGTGTGGTTTCGGCCTGGAAGTCGACGATCACATCGACATCCTTCAGCCGGGCCGGACCAAACGGTGCGCGCCGGGTGATCTGCGCCAGTTTGGTCGAGCAATAGCAGAACAGCCAGTCGCCGTCGCTGAGCAGGCAGTTGAACACGCCTTTGCTGCGGTATTCGGCGCACGCGGCAACCAGATCCGGCAGCAGCGCTTCTATATCGACCGGTTCCGGAAATGCACCACGGACGCGGTTGAGCAAATCGCAGAACGCCGCTTCGCTGTCGGTATCGCCGACCGGGCGGTAAAAACTCTTGATCGGGGTGAAATCGGCGAGCTGGCCGTTGTGCGCGAAGCACCAGTTGCGCCCCCACAGTTCGCGGACGAACGGGTGGGTGTTGGACAGGCAGACCTTGCCGACGTTGGCCTGACGGATGTGGCCGATGACCACTTCGCTCTTGATTGGATAACGTTGCACCAGATTGGCCACTTCGGATTCGCAGCTCGCGGCCGGATCCTGAAACAGACGCAAGCCGCGACCTTCGTAGAAAGCGATGCCCCAGCCGTCGCGATGCGGCCCGGTGCGACCACCGCGTTGCATCAGCCCGGTGAAGCTGAACACGATATCGGTCGGCACGTTGGCACTCATGCCCAGTAGTTCACACATGTGCGGACTCTCGTGATTACAGACGCGGCTCGACGCGCATGCGCTGCGGATTGTTCGGCAACGGCGGGCGACCATAACGATCATCGCCGGCACCGCCGAACGGTTGATCGTCGTTACGCTCATCATCGGCACGGGCGGCGACTTTGGCTGCTTCGGCCTGTTCCTTGCGCGCCTTCGACGCTCGCTCTATCGGCAAACGGATCAGCACGAAAATCAGGTAAATGCCGAAAGCGATCATCCCGTACATGAACAGATCGGAGACCGCGCGCCAGGCGTTGTTGCCAACCTTGAATGCCAGATCCAATGCGGTGATGGCGACGGCTGGCGCCACTTTATCCTTCACCTGATCGACAATGGTCGGGGTCAGCAGCAACACGGCCATGAGCAGACGCAGTGGCTCGCGCAGCCAGCGCCACATCCAGCGGGTCATGCGCATCCATACCAGGAGGCAGCCTAAAGCGGCAAAGGCGTAGAGGCCCCAGGCGATCAGATAGTCGTTCTCGGTCATGGTGTCCATGGCAAGGCAGGCAAAGAGGCGCTTATAGTAACGACTTTTCGCACGCCCGGCTTGTCCACCGTCCGTGCCACCCCTATTTGTCATGTCCGAGAGCCTTCCATGCCCGAATCCGCCAACGTCATCCGTGCCCCGATTGCCCACAAGGCGGCCGGTGTCGACCCGTACGCCTGGCTGCAGGAGCGCGACACCGCTGCGGTGCTCGATTACCTCAAGGCTGAAAACGCTTACCAGGAGGCGCAGACCGCCGATCAGGCCGAACTGCGTGAGAGCCTGTTTAAAGAAATCAAAGGCCGAATCCTTGAGACCGACCTGTCCCTGCCCTCCCCGTGGGGCCCGTATCTGTATTACACGCGCACCACGGCTGGCGATGAATACGCCCGTCACTACCGCTGCCCGCGCCCGGCCGACGACAGCCTGACCCTCGACGAAAGTCAGGAACAACTGCTGCTCGACCCGAACGCACTGGCCAACGGCGGTTTCTTCTCCCTTGGCGCCTTCAGCATCAGCCCCGATCACCAGCGTCTGGCCTACAGCGTCGACGCCTCGGGCGACGAGATTTACACGCTGTTCGTGAAGGAATTATCCAGCGGACGTGTCAGCGAACTGGAATTCGAAGACTCCGATGGCAGCATGACCTGGGCCAACGACAGCCTGACGCTGTTCTTCGCCACCCTCGACGAGACGCATCGCCCGTACAAACTGTTCCGCTATCGTCTGGACGGCACGGCCGCTGAAGAGGTTTTCCATGAGCCGGACGGGCGCTTCTTCCTGCATTGCTATCGCGCCAGCTCCGAGCAGCAACTGCTGCTGTCGCTGGGCAGCAAGACCACCAGCGAAGTCTGGGTGCTCGACGCCAATCAGCCGCAGCTGCCGTTCACCTACCTGGCGCCACGGGTCGAAGATCACGAGTACGACGTTGATCACGGCAAGCTCGACGGCGAATGGACGTGGTTCATCCGCACCAACCGTGACGGCATCAACTTCGCCTTGTATCAGGCGGCCGACACCGGGATCGCGCCGACCGAGGCCGACTGGCACAACCTGATCCCGCACAGCGACACGGTGATGCTCGACGGCGTGAGCCTCAACGCCGAAGCCATGACCCTGAGCCTGCGTGAGGGCGGTCTGCCGATCATCGAAGTTCACCCACACGGCGCGGCGCCTTATCGCGTGCAATTACCGGACGCGGCCTACAGCCTGTATGTGCAAAACACCCTTGAATTCGACAGCGACCGGATTCGCCTGCGCTATGAGGCTTTGAACCGGCCGGCACAGGTTCGCCAATTGCTGCTGGCGGATGGCGAGCAGCAAGTGCTCAAGGAGACTCCGGTGCTCGGCACGTTCGATGCCGACGCCTACGTCAGCCAACGCCTGTGGGCCACCGCGCCGGACGGGACGCTGGTGCCGATCAGCCTGGTGATGAAACGCGAAATGGTCGGCAAAGCCGTGCCGACGTATCTGTACGGATACGGCGCTTATGGTTCGAGCCTCGATCCGTGGTTCTCCCACGCGCGGCTGAGCCTGCTGGATCGCGGCATGGCATTCGCCATTGCGCACGTGCGCGGCGGCGGTGAGTTGGGCGAAGCCTGGTATCGCGCCGGAAAGCAGGAACACAAGCACAACACCTTCAGCGATTTCATTGCCTGCGCCGAGTTCTTGATCCTCAACGGCATCACCACTGCGCCGCAACTGGCGATCAGCGGCGGCAGCGCCGGCGGTTTGCTGATCGGCGCGGTGCTCAATCAGCGTCCGGATCTGTTCGGCGTGGCGATTGCCGAAGTGCCGTTCGTCGACGTGCTCAACACCATGCTCGACCCGGAACTGCCGCTGACCGTCACCGAATATGACGAGTGGGGCAATCCTGAAGAACCAGACGTCTACGAGCGGATAAAGGCGTACGCGCCGTACGAAAACGTCACTGCGCAGGCTTATCCGGCAACGCTGGTAATCGCCGGCTACAACGACAGCCGCGTGCAGTACTGGGAAGCGGCCAAGTGGGTGGCGAAATTACGCGCGAGCAAAACCGACGACAATCTGTTGCTGCTGAAGACCGAACTGGGTGCCGGGCATGGCGGCATGAGCGGGCGTTATCAGGGATTACGTGACGTAGCCCTCGAATACGCATTTGTTTTCAAGGTTTTGCGCATCGCCTGAGGAACTCCACCGGTCGGTTGGGTCTTAACTCAAGCCCCAACCGGCCGATTCATCCATGATCCCCTGTGTAACGCCTGAAACCGTGACAATAAAAAAGACTGTAACGACATGTCAGAACCGACCTTACTGAACAACGAAATTCGCGACTGGCTGATGGACTGTGGCCTGTTCGATCAATTGGTGCTGGCCGACTTCGCCGCCGCTTCGGGTTATTTCAGCATCAGCACCGTGGCTGAAGGCGAGGCGATTTTCCGTGAGGGCGATGCCGGCAGTTTCATGTGCATACTGCACACCGGTCAGGTCGCCGTGCAGAAAACCGGCAGTGACGGCCAGGTCATCACCATGGCCACCCTGCGCAGCGGTCGGGCATTTGGTGAAATGGCCGTGCTCGATGGCGAACGGCGTTCTGCCACTTGCATCGCTGCCAGCAATTGCCAGTTACTCAATCTGGGCAAGGATTCGCTGGAAAAAATGCTCAACGACGCACCGAAGATCGCCGCCAAGATTATCCGCGCCCTCGCCGTCTCGTTGTCGAAACGTCTGCGCATGGCTGACGGCCAACTGGCGGCGCAACAGATCTAGCCTCCGGGCGATTTGCTCTTGATGTCGTTCTGCTCAAGGCCCGGTAACGGCTGATCCTTGACCGGTGGGCTGGGCATTTCAATTGGCACCAACGCTGGACCGCCGCCGTTGCCGGCGCCGGACTTGGGAATACCCACCGGGCCGACCTGCGGATACGGGGTCGGCGTCGCGGTGCCGGGCGAACCGGATGCCGGCGGCGGGCTGACGGGAATGCTCTGTTGGGCCTGCGCTGCAGTGATCGATGCAGTTATCGAGAGCGCGGCCAAGGCAATGACCGTTAGAATGGTGCGCTTCATCAATGGCTCCGTTGGCCTTAAAGTCTGGGCTCAGGCTACTCCCAACCGCGCCTGCGCGCCTTCCCCTTGTAGAGATTTCCATGAAACGTTTCGTTCTGCTCGACACCACGCCAATCCCTGACAATGGCGGCGCCCTGTGCCTGTTCGAGTATGGCGAGGATTTCGTCATCAAGATCCAGGGCGGCGACGGCGGGCAGTTGATGAACACGCGCATGCACGGTTCCGAAGATGCGCTGGCGGAAATTCCTTGCCGCAAAGTCGCTGGCCGCCCGGATTCGCGAGTGCTGATCGGCGGGCTGGGCATGGGTTTCACCCTCGCCTCGGCGCTCAAGCATCTGGGGAAAACCGCCGAAGTGGTGGTCGCTGAACTGGTACCCGGCGTGGTCGAGTGGAATCGCGGCCCGCTCGGTGAAAAGTCTGGGCGCCCGCTGCTCGACCCGCGCACGGTGATCCGTCAGGACGATGTGGCCAAGGTGCTGCAAAGCGAGCCAAACGGCTTCGATGCGATCATGCTCGACGTCGACAACGGCCCCGAAGGCCTGACCCAGAAGGCCAACAGCTGGCTGTATTCCGCCGGTGGCTTGAGTGCCTGCGCCAAAGCCCTGCGCCCGAAAGGCGTGCTGGCAGTCTGGTCAGCCAGCGCCGACAAGCAGTTTTCCGACAAGTTGAAGAAGGCCGGCTTCAAGGCCGAGGAAGTCCAGGTCTTCGCCCACGGCAACAAGGGCACGCGCCACACAATCTGGATTGCCGAGAAGCTCAAGGGCTGAGCTAAACTTCACGCATAACCGTCATTCGTCTTCTACAAAGGTGAACCCATGAGTTCGTCCACCCCGACCAATACTTCGAAGCTGGACCGCATCCTCGCCGACAACCAGCGCGACAAGGAAATGGGCTACCGCGACAAAGCCCTGAAGATGTACCCGCATGTGTGCGGACGCTGCACCCGTGAATTTTCCGGCAAGCGCCTCAGCGAACTGACCGTGCACCACCGCGACCACAACCACGACAACAACCCGCAGGACGGCTCGAACTGGGAGCTGTTGTGCCTGTACTGCCACGACAACGAACACTCGCGTTATACCGACCAGCAGTATTTCAGCGAAGGCTCGCTGAGCACGCCGAAGATTGCCAAGGCGACGCATAACCCGTTTGCGGCGTTGGCCGGGTTGATGAAGAAAGAAGATTAAAAGCAAAAGATCGCAGCCTTCGGCAGCTCCTACAGATGGCAACGCAATCCAACTGTAGGAGCTGCCGAAGGCTGCGATCTTTTGATCTTGCTATTCCCAATCCCCGTATAATCGCGCTCTTTTTTCCCCGAAGGCACCCCGCTCGTGGCAGACAAACGGTACAGCTGCATTGGTTTGTATAACCCCAAATCACCCGAGAACGTCGGTTCGGTGATGCGCGCCGCAGGCTGTTATGGCGTGGCGTCGGTGTTTTACACCGGCAAGCGCTACGAGCGCGCTGCTGACTTCGTCACCGACACCAAGCGTGTGCATTACGACATCCCGCTGATCGGCATCGACGACCTGAAAAAGATCCTGCCGCTCAACTGCGTACCCGTCGCCGTAGAGCTGGTCGAAGGCGCGCGCCCGTTGCCGGAATACACCCACCCGGATCGCGCCCTGTACATCTTCGGCCCGGAAGACGGCTCGCTCGATCAAGAGATCCGCGACTGGTGCGAAGACGTGGTGTACATCCCGACCACCGGCTGCATGAACCTCGCCGCCACGGTCAACGTCGTGCTCTACGACCGCATGGCCAAGGGCCTGAACACCCGCTCCGGGCCAAAATTCCGCTGAAGCGTTGCACATTCGATGGAACAAGCGGCACGCTCCGGCAGTCAGCTTGATTATCGATCACTGAATGCCCGGAGAAAGATCATGAACGAACTCAAACGCGTCGAACGTATCGCATCCACCCCGTTCCAGAGCCGATCCGACCAGAACGTTGAAGGCTGGGAGCGTATCGGCTCGCTGGCTGGCGGTGTGCTGATGGTTGGCAAGGGCCTGCGCCGTGGCGGCGTGTTCGGGTTGATTCAGGTGGCAATCGGTGGCGTGGCCATGGCTCGCGGGATCACTGGGCACAGTTCGGTGAAGAGTCTGATCGAGAAGAGCCGTCAGGACATGAACAGCGTGCGCGCCAAGATCGAACGCGCCGGGGAAGAGCTGAGTCAGCTCAAGGCGAATGCCGAGGCGGCGACCAGTACCGCGACGGTGACCGGCAATGATTCGGTGAAATCCCCGAAAGCCGGGGTTTGATTCTGAATCTGCGGTGAGGCTGATGGCCTCATCGCTGGCAAGCCAGCTCCCACAGGTCTTGTGGCGTTAATCAAGACCTCTGTGGGAGCTGGCTTGCCAGCGATGGCGGACTTACTGAAGCAACTCGGTATCAAGAACGTTGGAAGACTCGCCGATTACGCTGTCGGCAAGCTGCACAAACGCCTTGGTATCCACCTGCCCCAGATGCATCGCCCCTCGCAACACATCATCCAGCGAACGCTTGTTCCGCGTCTTCAAGCGGATCTCGCGATCCAGTTCCTGCAACAGCAAAACCGCTTTCGAAACCTGCGCCGGGCTGATCTGCTCGCCGCGCAAGGTCGTGACTTTGTGGCTGTCCTTGGCCAGTTTCGCCTGCAAACTCGCGTAGCGCTCATCGCTCATGCCGCCCGCACGGCGCACCAGTTCGATGGCGTAATACTCGGCAAAACTCTCACTGATCCAGTCGCTGCGATGATCATCATTGATACGTGCGAACACCTGCGCCAACTCTCGCACCAGCGCGCTGCTCCCGATTTCACTCACCAGCGGCAAGCGCGTGTTAAGGAATATCGACTCGCGCGCCGCCAGACTGCCGCGCCACATCGGGTCACTTGCGCCGACAATCAACAGCTTCGTTGGATGACGCGGGAAAACCGCCTGCACCTGCGGCCAGACAAAGGTCAGCAGCGTCAACACATCCATGCGGCGCATGCCCTGCCCTTGCGGCGAGGCCACGGTGACTTCGGTTTCCCCCAGTCGCGTGCGGCGACTGCCGAGATGGCCGGCGAGCATCCAGCCCGTCGGCCGGTCGAACAGGCGCGAGGGGTTGTCGATGCGGAATTTATTTTTGCCGATACGTGGCCAGGCAGTTTCGACGCTTTTCCAGCCGTCGGGCAATTCGAATTGCAGGCGCGAGACCAGTTCAACGCCGTCTTGCTGATCGAGCCTCGCGGCGGGCACTAGATCATCGCCACGCATTAACGCCCATTTCGCAGTCATGCGCGTGTCGAAGCTGCCGTTCTTGCGCCCGTGGCTGATGCGCACGCGGTAGGTCAGGCTGGCCGTATCCGCCGCTGGCCGCCACACGCCGCGCGCTTGCTTGCCCGGCGTCAGCAGCCATTGGCCGTCAGCCTTGAAGTCGCTGTAGTGGCTGCCGTCTCCTAGATCGAAATCGAGGCTGCGCACCGCCGAGCCTTGCGCCAGCGTCAGGCGCACTTCGGCCTGATCGCTCTGCGGCAGCAGGCGCACGTGGTAATCCAGATCGACTTTGTTTGCCGCCCACACCGGGGCGCTGAATGCCAACAACGCAAAGATCAGCGCCCGGCGCAATCCCGTCGCCATACCCACTCCTTGAGAATCATTAGCCTGCGCGGAAAATCAGGTGATCTTCCCAGTTATCTTCCGGCACGCTGCCTTCGGCGAGCATCCGTCCGGACTGGGAAATCCGCTCATGGTGCACCGCGTCGCGGTCGCCGCACACCAGGTGATGCCACAGCGGCAGATCCTTGCCCTCGCTGACCAGGCGATAACCGCAGGTCGGCGGCAACCAGCGAAACTCTTCAGCCTTGCCCGGCGTGAGCTGGATGCAGTCCGGGACGAACTCCAGCCGCTTTGGATAATTGCTGCACTGGCAGGTTTTCAGGTCCAGCAGTTTGCAGGCGATGCGCGTGTAATAGACGCTGTTGTCTTCTTCGTCTTCAAGCTTTTGCAGGCAGCACAGGCCACAGCCGTCGCACAGCGATTCCCATTCCTGCGGATCGAGTTGATCGAGGGTTTTGCGTATCCAGAACGGTTCGACTTTGGCGGCCATGGCTCAAGCATCAACATCAGGTGGTGAAAAGGCCGCCAGTCTAGTACCCAACACCTTGCGGGCCAAGCGCTGGCGACTGCCGGTTGCACGGGGCTTGTGAGTTTTTCTGCCGACGGGTAGTTTTGCCAGCACCCAAACGTCGCCAGGAATCTCTTGATGAGCGCCAACTCCCGCGTTGCCGATTACGCCATTCACCCGCAGTTCACCGAGCGCTGGTCGCCGCGCGCCTTCACTGGCGAAACGATCCCGCAAGAAACCTTGCTGAGCTTTTTCGAAGCCGCACGCTGGGCGCCGTCGGCCTATAACTCGCAGCCGTGGCGCTTCCTCTACGCGCGTCGCGATACGGCGAACTGGGAGCGTTATCTGGGCCTGCTCAACGAGTTCAACCGCAGCTGGGCACAGCACGCGTCGGCACTGGTAATCGTGATCTCGAAAACCACTTTCACTGCACCGGGCGCCAGCGAAGAAACGCCAGCGTTGTGGCACACCTTTGACACCGGTTCGGCATGGGGCCATCTGGCGCTGCAAGCGAGCCTGAGCGGCTGGCACACCCACGGCATGGCCGGGTTCGATCAGGAATTGACGCGCAAGGAGCTGAATATTCCTGAGGGTTATGCGCTACACGCGGCGGTTGCCGTGGGCAAATTGGGCGACAAGGCAACGCTGGCAGATTATCTGCAAGCACGCGAAGAGCCGAGCCCCCGTCGGCCGTTGAGCGAGTTGGCTGCTGAAGGCGATTTCACGCTTTAAGCCACACTGCAAAACCAATTGTGGGAGCCAGCCTGCTAGCTCCCACAATTTTTACTGCGTTGAATCAGTAGCCGCGATTGAAATCCACTTCCCCACGCAACGGCTCGCCCGCCTGATACGCGCGCAAGTTATCCAGAAACAGCTGCGCCATCAGCGACGGTGACGTCGGCGCCGAGCTGTGCCCGGTCAGCAGCAAGCCCCATGCAGTCCAGAACGGATGCCGTTGTGGCAGAGGTTCCTGACGGCACACGTCAATCACCGCGCCGGCCAGATGCCCTTCTTTCAAGGCTTCGACCAGATCCGCATCGACCACCGCCACGCCGCGCCCGGCGTTGATGAACAGCCCGGTCGGCTTGAATTGCTTGAACAGCGCCGCGTCGTAGATATCGTGGGTGTGCTCGGTGTTCGGCAGCAGGTTGACCACGTAATCGACCTCGCCGACCAGCCGTGGCAAGTCCGCCATCGAACCGACTTCGACAAACGGCGCCTGCTCACGGGCGCTGCTGGCAATGCCGTACAGTTCAACGCCGAACGGCAGCAGAAACTGCGCCACGCTCTGGCCGATATCACCGGTACCGACGATCAGCACCTTGCGCCCGACCAGACTCTGGCCAGTGCGGCTGTCCCACTTGCGCTCGACCTGGCTGACCAGCCGGGCCAACACTTCACGCTCGTGACCGAGCATGTAGGTCAGCACGTATTCGGCCATCACCTGGCCAAAAATCCCTACCGCCCGGGTCAGCCGATAATCGCGGCGCAAGCCGTCGGCCAGCAACGGCGTGATACCGGCCCAGGTCGATTGCAGCCATTGTGGCTGGTGGCCCTGACGCAACAGCGTCGCGAGCAGATCCGGCTGGCCCAGCCACACCGGGCAATCGACCGCCAGGCGGGCCAGTTCGGCGGAGTCGCCGCTGGTCAGCACTTCAAGATCGGGGGCCGCCTGTTGCAGCAGTCGGGCGTACACCGCGTGGTCGTGTTCAGCAATCAGAACGCGCATCTTCAAACCTTTCGCAAACCGTGCAGACGCCCGCCCCCTGAGGGGCGGTCATCGCCGTAAAACAGTTTCAGGGATTACCCGAGGCCCAGGACCGGGCCTCGCAGATCACATCGGGTCGTTGCGTCGCAGCAACTCTTCGGGCAAGTGCTCGATGTACTCGTCCTCGGCCGGCGGCATTTGCAGGTGGTAGCCCTGCTTCTCGAGGTTTTCCAGCACCACGACGATGTCTTCGCTGGCCAGTTTGCGCTCCGGCGTCAGCACCAGATTGAAGGCCAGTTTCGGCTTGCCGAACGCCAGCATCAGCCCTTCGGGCACACGTTCGAGCTCATCGCTCTTGAGCACGTAAAGGTACATGCCCGCGCGCTTGGAGCTTTGGTAGATGGAGCAAATACGTTTCAAGGCTGTTCTCCGGCGGTGGCCAGGCTGTCGAGCAGTGCCTGGCCCATCAATTCGCGGCGCCAGCCACGCAGCGAATCTGGTAATTGGTAAGGACCTTCGGGGTAGCCACTTTTGACCAGCGCTTCGAGGGTTTTCTTGCGTAGCATCAGTTCCGGTGCGATGCCCAAGCGTTCGGCTTCGGCCTGACCGAGCGCGCGCAGTTGCTTGATCAGCGCGGCGGCGTCAATCGGCAATGGCTCGGCCACGGCTGGCGGCCATTGATCAGGCCCCACACTGCCAGAGCGCTTGATCAGATCAAGCAGAAACTGGCCGTCCTGACGCACGGTACGCGGATGCATGTCTTCGATTTTGCCCAGCGCCACGAGATTGTCCGGTTGCGTGCGGGCCAGCGGCCACAGCGAGTGCTCACGGATTATACGGTTGCGCGGCAGATCGCGGGCGCGGGCTTCAAGCTCACGCCAGGCGCACAACTCGCGCAAAACGGCCAGTTGCGCACGGGACAGCTTCCACGCCAGTTTAGCGTCGCGGTAGGCTTCGTACGGATCGGTTTCGCGGCGCAGGTTGGCAACCAGTTCGGCGCCGTCCTCCAGCACCCAGGCGAACTTGTCGTCAGACAGTTTCGGCCGCAGTTGTACGAAAACCTCCGCCAGATGCACGGCATCTTCGGCGGCGTAGCTGATTTGCGTGTCGGACAGTGGACGCTGCAACCAGTCGGAACGGGTCTCACCCTTGGGCAGTTCGATGCCGAGCACTTCCTGTACCAGTCGCGAATAACCCATCGAGAAACCGAGGTTCAGATAAGCGGCGCCCAACTGTGTGTCGAACATCGGCGCTGGCAGGCTGCCGGTCAGGCGCAGCAGGACTTCGAGATCTTCGCTGCACGCATGCAGGACTTTGAGCACTGCCGGGTTTTCCAGCAACGCCGCCAGCGGTTGCCAGGCGTTGATGCTCAGCGGATCGATCAGGTAAGCGCGCTTGCCGTCGCCGACCTGCAACAGGCCGGCAATCGGATAAAAGGTGTCGACGCGCATGAATTCGGTGTCGAGGGCGATGAAAGGCAGCTGCTGCCATTCGGCGCAAAACTGCGCGAGGCTATCGTTGTCGCGAATCCAGTGAATATCGATGGCCACACGGCTCTCCCTTGAAGAATGGCGCGCAGTATATATCGCCGCCAGCGATTTACGCGCCTGCACAAGCCGGGAGCTTGATGAAATCTCCTGCCTGAGGGAAAGAATAGTCTTACAGAGTGCGTCTGCCGACTCAGTCCTTGGCCAGAACTCCATCGATCACTGCGCCACGGCAACCGGCGAACATGTCCAGATCCTGCTGATACACCGAGCTATGCACCTCCAGCAGGCCGAGCATCGAGTGAAACAGATTGTCTTGGCTCAACGGTTTGTCGCGGCTCATTTGCAGGCAATGGGTGTCGACCGCGTAGGACTTTTGATAGCTGTCGGAGAACCATGCCAGCATGGCCACATGCTTTTGCTGATCCGGCGCGAGCATGTACGGCGTGCCGTGCAGGAACAGGTTGTACTCACCCAGCGACTCGCCGTGATCGGACAGGTACAACATCGCGGTATCAACTTTGTCCTGATTATTGCGCAGCACATCGATCAGGCTCGACAGCACGTGGTCGGTGTACACCAACGTGTTGTCGTAACCGTTAACGATGCTTTCGCGGCTGCAATTGTTCAGCGCGTTGCTCTCACACACCGGGGTGAAGTGCTCGTATTCCTTCGGATAGCGCTTGAAGTATTCCGGACCGTGACTACCCATTTGGTGCAGAACCAGCACGGTGTCTTTGTCCAGATGATCGATAAAGCCTTGCAGGCCTTGCAGCAGAATTTCGTCGCGGCATTCGCTGTTGGCGCACAACGTCGGGTCTTTCAAGTTACTGACGTCTTGTACCGTGACGCGATCGCAAGTGTCTTTGCAGCCAGACTGATTATCGCGCCAGATCACATCAATCCCGGCACGTTTGAGTACGTCGAGCAAGCCTTCTTCATTTTTGGCCTTGCTGGCGTCGTAGTTCTTGCGGCCCATGTTGGAGAACATGCACGGCACCGAAACAGCGGTTTCCGTGCCGCAGGAGTGCACGTCGGTAAACGCGATCAGGCCTGCTTCCTTGTCGAGCTTCGGTGTGGTGTCGCGGTTGTAACCAAGAATGCCGAAGTTCTCCGCCCGTGCACTTTCGCCGACGACCAATACGGTCAGGGATTTGCGTGGATGGAGTTGCACGGCCGGGTCGCGTCGTGCATCTTCGCCGATCTTGACGAACGGCTGCCGCGCCGAAACCACCTGCTCGCGCAGATAGCCGGCCGAGGCGCCGATGTAGTTGCTCGGCACCAGCATCAGGCGCAACTCATGGTGATTGCGAAACAAGGAAGACAAGCCTTGATAGTTGGCCAGCGCTACACCACCGATGACCGCCACCGAAGCGACGCTGACGATAACTTTGCTGAACAGCTCATGGTGCCAGCGACGGTAGTTGACCGGAACTTGCCACAATAACCAGGACGGCAAAACACCCAGCAACACTATATAAGCGATCAACTTCAACGAGAGCAGATCACGAACTTCAGTCATGTTGGTTTCAGCGAAGTTACGAAACATTCCCGCATCAATCAACACGCCGTATTGGCTCATGAAATAAGCCACGCCAGCGCTGATCAAAAACATCAACGTCAAAACAGGTTTCAATACTCTGCGGAACGCCAGAAAAGTCAGCACGATGTTGAAAGCCGCGAAGATCATCACCCCGAACGCAACGCGCATGGCAATGCCTTTGCCGTCCGCAGCAGTGATCTCGAAGAGATGCTGCCAGAGCACGAAATTGAAACCGGCCAAAAGAAAGGCACTGGCACACAACGTCACCCATTCCGGGCGCACGGCTTTTATCTTCAACATAGTTAGGGTGATTCCTGAAAAGAAGCGCCGTGGCCAATTGTGAAAACTTCATTGGCTCAGACGACTCAAACTTTAAGCAGCTAACCATCAATTTTTTGTGAAAAAGAAGCCAACGATTAGTTGGCTGATGGCAATAAGCCAAAACTTCTGAAGTATTTGAGAATGATTCAGGTGTGGTTCAGTTACTGATTCAACGCAGGGGTTATCGAATTTTTAAATAGGCCTGCGGATTTTCTGGTTTGCCCACGCGGGCGGCCTCGCGCCTAATCGACAGCCTCTTGCTCGAAGGTCTGAAAATGGAAAACGTCCGTGCCACCGCCCGCCCCGCTGCCTGGCTGATGCTCGGCATCGTTCTGGTCGCGCTGAATCTGCGTCCGTCGATGGCAGCGGTAGGTCCGTTGCTGTCGGCGATTCGCGGCGATATCCCGTTGAGCTTCAGCGTCGCGGCGCTGCTGACCATGCTCCCCGTGATGGCCATGGGTTTGGCGATGTTTTTCGGGATTGGCATTAGCCAGCGCCTGGGTGAGCGGCGCGCAGTGCTGTTGTCGCTGCTGATCATTGGCCTGGCGAGCGTGTCACGGCTGTTTGTCGATTCGGCGGCGGAGTTGATTGTCAGCGCGATGCTCGCCGGATTCGGTATTGCGTTAATTCAGGCGCTGATGCCGGCGCTGATCAAGTCGCGGTTTCCCGACAATGTGGCGTTATGCATGGGACTGTATGTGACGTCGATCATGGGCGGCGCAGCCATTGCCGCCTCGTTTGCGCCGCTGGTGATGGCGCGCACCGGCAGTTGGCGCGCCGGTCTGGCGATCTGGGCGGGATTGGCGCTGCTCGCGTTGTTGTTCTGGCAGCATTCGAATGCTTCCACGGTGGCAGCGGCAACCGTGAGAAAAAAGTCATTCTTCTGCAATTCTCGCGCATGGCTGCTCGCGGTCTTCTTCGGTCTGGGCACTGCTTCTTACACCTGTGTACTCGCGTGGCTGGCGCCGTACTACGTGGAAAAGGGCTGGAGCGAACAGGATGCTGGTCTGCTGTTGGGTTTTCTGACAGCGATGGAGGTGATTTCCGGCCTGCTGGTTCCGGCCATTGCCAACCGCAGTCGCGACCGTCGGCGGGTGCTGGCCGGATTGCTGGGATTGATCATCGCTGGCTTCTGCGGCTTGATCCTCAGCCCGCAACATCTGAGCCTGCTGTGGCCGGGCCTCCTGGGACTGGGTATCGGCGGACTGTTCCCGATGAGCCTGATCGTTTCCCTCGATCATCTCGACAACCCGCAAAGCGCCGGAGGCCTGACCGCGTTTGTGCAAGGCATCGGCTATTTGATTGCCGGTCTCTCGCCGCTGCTGGCCGGGATGATCCGCGATCAATTGGGCAGCTTCGAATGGGCCTGGTGGGCGCTGACGGGAGTCATCGTGCTGATGTTGCTGATCGTACGGCGTTTCGATCCAAGGCATTACGCCCGGCACATTCACTGAGAAGTGTCTGGCTAAAGGCTTCTGGCCATCTTCCGCCGAATCAATCAGTCGCGTCGTGTTGTTAAAACTTTCTGTCCCACAACTGTCCGTGAAATGTCCTACAGGGCTTTCTAGTGGCACCATCGTTCCGTTAGGATCGTACGCACACGTTTGCGCGGATTCAGCGCAAGGAGCACATCGGGACGGAACGGATGCTGAACAGTAACTTGCTAAGAAAGCTCGATATGCAGGATTTAATGGTGTTTGTCGCCGTTTACGAGCAAAGCAGCGTCACCGATGTGTCGGAGGCGCTGTTCGTCAGCCAGTCCACCGTCAGTTACTGTCTTAAGAAATTGCGCACCAGCTTCGAGGATGAACTGTTCGTCAACACCCGCACGGGCATGCGGCCGACCTACAAAGCCAGCAGCATGTACGGCCATGTGCAGAAGATTCTGGAAAGCATCAACCTGTGCCATGCCGGTGCCACAGCCTTTGACCCGACCGCACAACCGGCAACTTTCAACATCTGCGCCCCGGAGTATTTTGAGCAGTTGGTTCTGCCACGGCTGTTGAAGCGTTTCGATTTCGCTGACCTGCCGGTAATGATCAACATGCACAAATTCGAAACCGATGTCCCGGCGCAAGAGTTGCGCGATGGCAGTCTCGACCTGGTGATCTGTTTTGGCCCCAACTTTCACCGCAATCACACTGACCTGAAGTCACGCATGTTGCTGGAAGATGATCTGGTCTGTGTCTTCGACAAACGCGCTACGCCGCTGGAGCCGCGCCTGAGTCTGCAAGCGTTTACTGAACGCAGGCACGTCTTCCCGACGCCGTGGACATCAAGCACGAACATGGTCGATGGCTGGCTGGCGCGTCAGGCGCAGAAACGCCAGATCGTCGCCCGCTCGAACAGCTACAGCGCGGCGCTGAAGATGATTACCGGCACCGACTTCATCCTCACCCTGCCCCGCCGGATCCAGCGACTGCTGACCAACGAGGCGGTGTTCAATCATTGCGAGGCGCCCAACGGATTGCCTGGGTTTACCCTCGACATGCAGTGGAGCCAGAACGCTGACCAGGACAGCGCCAACCTCTGGTTGCGCGAGCAGGTGATCGAGACCTGTCTCGAGATGCAACATGGATAAACGCACGCTTTAAAACAGCGCTGCCCTGCTCACCCCACAGCTGGCTGCAGCGATCTTTCGCTCATGAATGCCTCCAGCCGTGAGCGCAACCAGCGTTCGGCTGGATCGGTGTCGACATGGCTGAGCCAGACCATCGACAGGTCGAGTGTCGGGGTCTTGAACGGGAATGGTTCTTTGAACAGGTGACCGGAAGCGGCCATGGCCTCGGCGGTGTAGTCCGGCAGGCTGGCAATCAGATCGGTACCCGCGAGCAACGCCGGCAGCGAGCTATATTGCGGCACTGACAACACCACCTGACGGCTGCGGCCGATTTCTGCCAGCCATTCATCGGCGTAACCACTGACGTTGGCCGTATGGGAGACCAGTACGTGCGGGCGTGAGCAATATTCATCGAGGGTCAGCGGTGTGTTGGATGCATCGGCGCGCAGGATGCTCGGCTGAATATGTCGCAGCAGTTTGCGCTTGGCATTCGCCGGCAGGCCGCGAGTCTGGCTGATGCCCACGGTAATGTCCCCGGATGCCAGCAAATCAGGGATGCGCCAGTAATCGACGTGTTGCACCACGAACACGACTTTCGGCGCCTCTTGGCGCAGGGCGCGCAACAGCGGTGGCAGCAGGCCGAACTCGACGTCGTCCGACAGACCGATGCGGAAAGTCATGGTGCTGATGGCGGGATCAAAATCATGAGTCAGGCTCAGGGCGACCGACAGTGAGTCCAACGCCGGAGATAGATGCTTGAAGATCTCTTCGGCACGGGCCGTCGGCTCCATGCGATGGCCAACGCGGATGAACAACGGATCGTTGAATAGCGTACGTAAGCGGTTGAGCGCCGAGCTGATGGTCGGCTGGCCGAGAAAAAGCTTTTCGGCGACCCGGGTCACATTGCGCTCAAGCATCAAGGTCTCGAACACCACCATCAGGTTGATATCGGCCTTGCGCAGTTCATTTCGATTCATCCATTGCCCCCGATCTCCAAACTGCGGGCAGTGTAGAAAGTTGGAGGGCCTGCCGTCCATAAACATCCACGTTGCCATATGGATCAGCACTGCAGAAACATCCGCCTACGATTGGAAACAAATCCTGGATGGCCAAAAACCCACACTCCGCTAGGCTTGCGAGCATGCGTCACACAGGTTGTCGCAGTTAACCAATCGCATGGAGCGAGCTGAATGTATTTCGAGATTTACAGGCAATCCAAAGGAAGCCCGAGTACGGGTCAGGGACAATGGCGCTGGAGGTTGCGCGCGGGGAATCACGAGACGGTCGCCAGCGGCGAGTCATATGTGAACAAGGCGGATTGCTTACATGTGATCGAGTTGATCAAAGGTGTACAGGGCGAGACGCCGGTTAAAGAGATCTAGGCATCTAAAGGCAAAAAGCCTGGTCATGAAAAAGCCCCGCAGATTTTCATCTGCGGGGCTTTTCGTTTGCTCACTTTTTTGCAGGCAAAACAAAACCCCAACTGCTTTCGCAATTGGGGTTTCGGAATTTAATCTTGACGATGACCTACTCTCACATGGGGAAACCCCACACTACCATCGGCGATGCATCGTTTCACTG
>NZ_JAFCUQ010000027.1:0-59289 GCF_049896625.1 Pseudomonas sp. TWP3-1 | reverse complement strand
ATCGTTTTATCAGGCGGGCATCTAGCCCAGTCATTTGATATCCATGCCGTCCCTTTATAGACCAGGATCGGGAGATGTGTAGATACCAATGCTCATCGCGGGCAAGCCACGCTCCCACAAGGTGATCTCAGTCAGTCTGGGCAGCTGTGTACTGATGCGTAGCAGCAGGCTCGCGCCGAATCATCCGCTTCATCTTCCACTCGAATGCCAGCGTCAAACTCACCGCCGCACACGCCAGCCCCAGCGCCAGCCCCCACCAGACGCCCGTCGGCCCCCAGTGCAGATGGAACGCCATCAGCCACGCCGCCGGTGCGCCAATCAGCCAGTAACAACCGAGACCAACGAGGAACGTGGTCTTCGCATCCTTGAGTCCACGAATGGCGCCCATGGCGATCGTCTGCGTGCCATCGAACAGCTCAAACCACGCGGCGACTGCCAACAGGCTCACGGCCAGTTGAATCACCTCGGAAAATGCCGGGTCGTTGTGATCGAGGAATAAGCCGACCAATTGATTTGGCAACAGCCAGAACACCATCGCAAAGGCCAACATCACCACCGCACCGAATAGGATCCCGACCCGGCCGGACATCCGCGCATCATTGAGCTGCCCGGCGCCATAATGCTGGCCGATGCGCATGGTGATCGCGTACGACATCCCCGCCGGCACCATGAACGCTACCGAGACAATTTGCAGCGCAATCTGGTGCGCACCGAGCTGCGTGCTGCCCATGGTGCCCATGCACAGCGCCGCGAAAGCGAACAGGCCGACTTCCACCGCATAAGTGCCGCCGATCGGCAGGCCCAGACGCCACAGCTCTTTGAGGTATTGGCGGTTCGGCCGCGACAAGCCCTGACGCAACGGATAAGCGTCGTAGGCCGGATGCCGACGAATGTGCCAGGCCAGCGCCAGTGCCATGCAGTTGGCGACAATCGCCGTGACCAGGCCGATGCCCATCAAGCCGAGTTTCGGCAGGCCGAACATGCCGGTGATCAGCGCGTAATTCAGCAGAAAATTCGCGACCGTGCCCACCAGGCTGATAACCATCACTGGCGTCGCGCGGCCGATGGCGCTGGTGAACCCGCGCAGGGCCATGAAGCTCAGGTAGCCGGGCAGCGCGAACGGCAGCGCGATGAGAAATTGCCCGGCGGCGGTGACGTTGGTTTCGGTCTGGCCGAACAGCAGCAATACCGGTTCCAGGTTCCACAGCAGCAGACCGGCACCGAGCGCCATCAGCCACGCCAGCCACAAACCGGCCTGAGTCAGTTTGGCAGCGCCGACAATATCGCCGGCGCCCTGGCGAATCGACACCAACGTGCCGACCGCCGCAATCACGCCGATGCAGAAGATCGACACGAACGAATAAGTCGCCGCGCCCAGCCCTCCGCCGGCCAAGGCTTCGGGGCTGAGGCGGGCCATCATCAGGGTGTCGGTCAGCACCATCAACATGTGCGCCAACTGCGAGGCGATCAACGGCCCCGCCAGCCGCAAAATGGCCCAGAGTTCGGTACGCACAGGTCGCTGCATGGTCATCACATCCATTTAATCGAGGGGGCAAGAGACCGTCGATTCTCGGCCCTCAACAAGCTTTGCACAAAGGGATAAAAAGGATGGGTAGCATGATTAAAACTCATCCAGGCGTGATTCTGCTAAGTTGGCGAAATCCCGCAATTGGAGCCTGATCCATGTCCCGTCGACTTCCTCCCTTGTATGCCTTGCGCGCATTCGAAGCGGCGGCGCGGCACAGTTCGTTTACCCGCGCGGCTGAAGAGTTGTCGATCACCCAGAGCGCGGTCAGTCGGCACATTCGTACGCTGGAAGAGCATTTCGCCTGTCGGCTGTTTCACCGCAGCGGACGCAATCTGCAACTGACCGAGTCGGCGCGCATGCTGTTACCGGGTATCCGCGACGGCTTCACCGCGCTGGAAAGAGCCTGTAATACCCTGCGCGCCGAAGATGACATCCTGCGCATGAAAGCCCCCTCGACCCTGACCATGCGCTGGTTGCTGGCGCGCCTCAGTCGCTTCCGTCATCTGCAGCCGGGCAATGAGGTGCAACTGACCAGTGCCTGGATGGACATTGATTCGGTGGATTTCAACGACGAGCCATTCGATTGCGCAGTGCTGCTGAGCAACGGCCATTTCCCGCCGGACTGGGAGGCGAGTTATCTGTTCCCCGAAGAGCTGATTCCGGTCGGCGCACCCAATCTGCTCAACGATCAGCCGTGGGATGTGGCGCGGCTGGCCAGCGCCGAGCTGCTGCACCCGACCCCGGATCGTCGCGACTGGCGCAACTGGCTGCTGCGCATGGGTCTCGCTGATCAGGTGTCGCTCAAGGGCGGGCAGGTCTTCGATACCCTGGAGCTGGGCATGATTGCCGCCGCTCGCGGGTACGGCGTCTCCATGGGCGATTTGCTGATGGTCGCCGAGGATGTGGCGCAAGGCAGGTTGAGTTTGCCGTGGCCGACAGCGGTTGCCAGCGGGGAAAATTATTATCTGGTGTGGCCGAAAACCCGTCCGGGAGGTGAACGTTTGCGCCGCCTCAGCGACTTCCTGCAAGGCGAAGTGCGCGCCATGGCGCTGCCGGATGTCACGCGCTTGAGCTGAAACGTTCGAGCCTGCACAATGCCGGCCTTTCGCCATAACCGCGCTATCTACTCAAGTATTCGGGTTTTCCGCCGAATACGTGCAGGTGGGACCGACGTGCCGGTTTCGCGCTTCACCCCCCATTATTAGAATTTTCCGAGCAAGTGCCGCGATCAAGGAGGATCCGCAGCTCGGCCAGGAGCTGTCCATGTCTCAACCTCGTGCTCGGATCGCCTCGCAGCTGGGCCTCGCGCTCGCCGTGATACTGGCGATTGTCATCAGCGGCAGTACGGTGTTCGCCCTGCGTTCGCTGGATACCGCCAACCTCGCCACCCGTGAAGAGCACCTGGCCAGTGAGGCGCGCCTGCTGGCCGATCAGCTGAGCACCTTTCACGGCACGCTGCGTGAAAGCACCCAGCGTCTGAGCGGGTTGTTCGAGAAGCGCTTCAGCACGGGGCTGAGCATTCATCCGGATGAACCGGTGAACGTGGCCGGCACCCAGACTCCGGGTCTGCACCTGGGCAGCGAAGTGTTGAACAACAACTTCAAGGAAGTTGACGGCTTCAAGCAGATGACTGCCGGCGTCGCCACGTTGTTCGTGCGCAGCGGTGAAGACTTCGTGCGGGTCAGCACTTCGCTGACCAAGCAGGACGGCAGCCGCGCCATCGGCACCTTGCTTGACCACGCCCACCCGGCCTATGCGAAGTTGATGGCGGGCCAGAGCTACGTAGGCCGTGCCTTGCTGTTCGAACGCTCTTACATGACCCAATACACCCCGGTGCGCGACAGCGGCGGCAAGGTGATTGCGGTGCTGTTCGTCGGGTTCGATTACACCGACGCGCAGAACGCCCAGTTCGACAACCTCAAGCGCTTCCGCATCGGCCAGACCGGTTCGCTGGCGCTGCTTGATGAGCAGAACAAATGGTTGGTGCCGCCGGCCGGTGTACAGGCGCTGGATCAAGCGATTCCGGTGATCGGCGGCCTGGCAAAGAAACCGGGTAAAGGCGAATTCTGGAGCGACAAATCGGAAGACTTCTACAGCGTCGCCGTGCCCTTCGATGGCGGGCCGTGGTCGGTGGTGGCGAGCATGCCGAAAAGCGAAATCCGCGCCGTGACCTGGAGCGTCGGCATTCAACTGGCCATCGGCAGCCTGCTGGCGATGCTGATCGCGGTCGGTTCGGCGGTGTGGCTGTTGCGCAGCAAATTGCAGCCATTGGGCGATCTGGTGCGTCAGGCCGAAGCCTTGGGCGCCGGTGATCTGAGCGTGCGTCTGAACGTGTCGAGCAACGATGAGATCGGTCAGCTGTCGCGTGCTTTCAATCAGATGAGCCAGGCGCTGTCGACCATGGTCGAGCACATCCGTCGTGCTTCGGGCGAGGTCAACAGCCGTGCTCAGGCGCTGTCCGGTTTGTCCGGTGGTGCGTATGAAGGCATGGAGCAGCAGTCCGGCGAAATCACCAGCATGGCTGGCGCGGTTGAAGAGTTCTCCGCGACTTCGCTGGATATCGCCGACAACATGGGTGCGACCCAGCGTCTGGCCCAGGAAAATGCTCAGCAAACGCAGATCGGTCGCACCTCGATGGGCGAAGCGTCCTCGTCGCTGGAGCAGATTGCCGGCGCCCTGAATAGCACCGCCACCGTGATTAACACCCTCGGCCAGCGCTCGCAGGAAATCGGCGGAATCGTCGGTGTGATCACCTCGATTGCCGAACAGACCAACCTGCTGGCGCTCAACGCGGCGATCGAAGCAGCGCGTGCAGGCGAACAAGGTCGCGGCTTCGCCGTAGTGGCCGACGAAGTGCGCAACCTCGCTTCACGTACCCGTCAGGCGACGGATGAAATCTCCGGCATGATCCAGAGCATTCAGCAGGAAACCGGTAACGCCATCAGCACCATGGAACAAGGCAATTTGCTGATGCAGGAAGGCTTGTCGCGCAACGCCAACGTCGCTTCGGCACTGGCGCGTATCGATGAGCAAAGCCGTTCGGCCGGTGAGCAGTTTGCCGCGATCACCACCGCGACTCAGGAACAGAGCAGCACTGCGACTCTGCTCAGCAGCAACTTGCAGAGCATCGCCCTGGCCAACAGCGAGCAGCGTGAAGTGGTTTCCAATCTGGCGATTACCGCCAAGGAGCTGGAAAAACTGGCAGCAGATCTGCGCTCCGAGGTTGACCGCTTCCGTTGAAGCGGCGCGCCTGCTTACTGGTAGGCAGAGAGGTCTTCGCTGGAGTCGACCTCTCCCCATTCTCCCGTGTAAGGCACAGCTTCGATCGGCACTCGACCGGCATCGATGACCCGTTGCAGGGTGTTGGTCATGTGCATCTGGTCGCACTGGCTCGGGGTCAATTCGCTGCGTAGGCGAACCACTTCTGCCCAGCCCTCGGGCGTGAAGCGCAGCAGACCCATGTACTGGCCTTCGACTTCATCCACCGTTTGCGGTTTGTTGCCGATTTCCGCCAGCGTCTGGTCGCTGTTCAGACGGAACGTTTCGGCGTCCAGCAATGGATCGCCGAAACGTTGTGTCCACAATGCCAACCAGTTCGGGTCATAGGTCACGGCCAGCGATGCCTGGTTGGTCATCAACGACTGCACAGCCGTCGGGCTGTAGAAAATATCCGAATAACTCACGATGCACGGCTGCCCGGCAAGCCAGGCTTCGGCGCATGCCAGAGACGCGACCATGTTGGTTTCAGCCCAGCGTGGGTTATGAAATTCGCTCAGACCTTTGTCGGCCAGCAACGCGCGCTTGTAGCCTGTGACCACAGCGATTTCGCTGATGCCCGCCGCGCGCAGTGACTCCAACTGCCATTCGAGCAATGGTTTGCCGCGCAATTCGACCAGGCATTTCGGGCGTTCATCGGTGAGACTTTTCATGCGACTGCCACGGCCGGCAGCGAGAATAATGGCTTTCACAACAGGTCTGTTCCGTAAGTGATCAAGTGGGGTCGGATTCGCCAAAAAGCTGCTGGATTCGCTGCACGTCGTGCGGGGCAAAATCGGCCTCGCGTTCCGGGTGCCACATCCAGCCTTGCCAAGGCAGGCGTGAGTGGCGGATGGCTTCGATTTCGCCGTCTTCGCTGCGCGCCAGCACTTCAAATTCTGGCGGGCAACTGGCAAGGCACAGGTTATGAAAGCTGTTCACATCTGCTTTGATCTGGCCGGACAACCGGTGCCGCGTGCGCACATGGCCGGTCACCGGCTGCAACTCCCCGCCCGCCCAGTGCGCGAGCATTTGCATGCCTCGGCAAATACCGAGGACGGGCAGACGCCGGGTGCGGGCATGGTCGAGCAGTTGCTGTTCAGTCAGGTCGCGGGACGGGCATTGGCCGATGTCATTGCCGCCGGACAGCACAATGGCATGGGGCGAAACCGCCGCCAGCCACTGCTCAAGGCAGGCATGATCCAGGCCATTGGGCACCGGCACTGGAATAAAACCGGCCGCCAGCAGAAAAGCGCACAAACGCTGATCCAGCGCATCGCGGATCTCGCCGCGCTCCGGGTGGTTGTCGACCCGCTGGCTGATCGCCACGACTTTCACGTCATCATCTCCACCCTGCGCCCCGGGCAATCCAGATGCAGGATGTCCGCTGTCGACCAGCGACGATAGAGCACTTCACCTGCACCGATCACGGCCGGCAAACCGAGTTCACCGGCACGAATCGCCATATGCGAATTGGCCCCGCCCCACGCCGTGATGAGCCCGGCAATCGGGTAAGCAAACAACCAGTCGAAGCCCGGGTCGGCATTGGGAATGCAGACAATTGCTCCGGCGAGTTTTTCCCGGTCATCGCATTGCACCACGGGCGCAGTCACACGCTTTTGGGTGATGAAATTCGGCGCCGTTTCCGGCCACTCGAAGCTCCACACATCCTCGGGGCAGGTGATCATCGGCGGCAGCGATAACTTCAGCGTTTCGGCGTAGCGCGCCTTGCCTTGTTCGATGCTGCGCAACAGCACCTCTTTGGGATCCGCAGCCGCCACATGCAGCTCGGTGAAGGCGCTGATATCGCAGTAGGCCAGGTCTTCACGCCCGATGCCGTGTTCGGCACCGACTTGTGCAATCAGCGCCAGAGCGTCGGACAGGTTGCGTGTGAAGTGGAACTTGGCCAGCTCGCGAAGCTCGATGCCGTTTTGCAGGAAGTCCAGCAAACCCACCGGATCCGGCTGTAAGCCATGGGCTTCGAGCTGCTTCACGATCTCGCGCATCTGCGGCAGCGTCAGCGAAAACGGCTGAACAGGCTCCGGGGCAGACGGACGTTGATTCCAGTCAAAGTACAGTTCTGGCGCTTCATCGTAACGCGGCGACAGAATGTCGTAGGTGCCCGGACGCAAATGCCCGTAGCGCGACAGGAACGTCGCCTTGTCGAGCATCGCCCGATCACGCGCCAACTGACCGCTGACGGTAGAAACACCGGCCATGAACGCATCGTAGTCAGCCTGCGAAAACACTCCGACGGCCACCAGCGACCTGAGCATCTGCACCGCGACAAAACCCGCGCGGGCCAGGCCGGCGAAGGGCAGGGTGCCGTAGCGTTTCGCGTCCTCCAGAAGCCAGTAGATGCGCTCCAGCGGGTCGGCGTCGGAGGCCAGCAACTCTTCGCGGCGAGCGTTGAGAACGTCGAGTTTGTTGGCATCGCTGCGCCACAAACCGTCTTTCGGGTGGACGATGCGGTTGGTCAACTTACGCAAACTGGTGCTGATGGCTTCCAGTTCATGTTGCTGAAAACCGGCACTGGCCAGGCGTTCCAGCTGTTGTGACAAATCCAGGGTGTAGCAGGAGAAGACGATCTCGAACTCCACCTTGTCGTGCAGCGTCGGTTCCGCCAGCAGCCGCTCGATGTAGTAGTCGACCAGGCGCCCGGCCAGATCTTCGTCGAGGTCTGCCGGAATGAAGGAATTGAACGACAGCCGCACGTCAATGTAGGGCAGGCCGAAAAAGTGCGGCATCAGCGGAAAGCTGCGCAGGTTTCGGTAGCCATAGTTGTGACGCTGATACGCCCAGATCGAATCCGTCACCAGATCCCGATACAGCGAAAGCGCCAGCGGTTTCGGACGAATGCCGATGATCTCGGCCGGGTTCCAGTCGGGCATCACGCCATAGACTGTTCGCTGGCCGATCAGGAACGGATGCGGGCGCATGCCGCGCGCCACTTTGCGCTGGATACTCTGCAGCCGCGCAGCTTGCGCAGCATCCGATTCCGGACGCGCAGGCAAAATCAGTGGTCGAGCCTGGAGCAACCAGAGAACCTCGCCTGTGGCTTCGCCGGTTACCGCAAACTCGCAGTCGACAGGCTGGTCGCCGAACAGACCGAGCAATTCTTCAAGCAAGGCCACCACCGGAGCGAGCGATGCGGGCGGCGCCACTGGGCTGTGCGCCGCCTGCTGCCAGAGTCGCCCACCCATGCCGCCGGTGACCGACGCGGTGTCAGTGCCTTCGGACCAGTTCACCACCCGATACGGCGCGCAGGTGTTGGGGTCGTGAGAAAACGCGACACCGGAACGCAGCACGTTGGCCAGCATCGGCTGGATCAGTATCTCGTCGGCCAGATGCACATCGCCGTAACTGGCGATGACCTGTTCGATCGCGTCGGTCAGACCGGGGTCATCGACATTCGCGAGGGACAGGAAGGCGCCAGCGAACGAGGCATCGGCGCTGTCCTCGCGCGCGCAACTGGAGCGCACGATCCACGGGGCCGCAGACAGCCGACCCTGGATGTCCCGAATACAGGCTGGCCGATCCGCTTGCCAGTCGGCCACGCTGAACGCCAGCAGCGGCGCAATGCGCGCCGACGCGAGTCGCCCTTGCAGGCGCGACAGCGTGCCGGCCTTGGTTGAGAAGTGCAGGGCCATCAGGCTTATCTCAGCTGCGCGACCCAAATGTTCGTCGAGTACGGAATCTGGATCGACGGCGTCTGCAGACTTTGCAGGTAGTCGTCGATGGCGCTGATCACTTCATGGAAGTTCGCACCGGCCTGACGCTCCAGGGTGGCGTGCGAGCGCCAGGCTTCCAGGCATTCGGCGATGGTTTGTTGGTGAATCACTCGCGCATCCAGATGAACCACTGCGCCGAACAGCTCGCTGGCATCGATCACTGCGGTCTGATCTTCGCGACGGGTGCCGTAGCCATAACCTGGCACGCGTTCTTTGATGATGGCTTCGATGCGCGCTTGAATCGGGTCTTCAAGGTTGCGGTGGTTCCACATGCAGGCGAACCAGCCACGCGGCTTGAGAATACGCGCGGTTTCCTTGAGCGCCTGCTGGCGGTCGCAGACGTTGAAGGAACTGCCGAAGGTGACCATGTCGAAGGCTTGCGCGGCCTGGCCGGTGACTTCGCCAGTGCCCTCGTGCCATTTGACGTTGCCCAATGCGGCGGTGCGCTTGATGCCGTTGGCGCGCATTGCATCGTTGGGTTCCACCGCGGTGACATCCAGCTCACGCGCAGCAAGCATCAGCGTCAGGTGCGCAACACCCGCGCCGACGTCACAGAACGCGTCGCCTTTTTCGGCACCGGCGATCGACAGCATCGCGTCGATCGCCGCGTCGGCGTAGTCCGGACGTTTCAGGTAAGCATCAGCCAGCGTGGTGTAGTCCCATTCCGTTTTCATAGCAGATTCCTTGTATAAATTTTATTGAATAGATCATCGGCCAGATGTTGGCCGGAACGCAGCGGATTGAACTCGTCTACCCAGTCCGCTGCTTGTGGTTCATCAATGGCCAGATCGAGTCCGGCGACATTGTGCAATTCACCCGCGTGGTAACGACGGTAGATACCCTTGGGATCGCGGCGACTCAGCTCCTCCACCGGGACTTTCAGGTACACCTCGAAATACCCCGGCTGATGGGCGCGGTTCCACTTATGAACTTCATGAAACAGTGAAATCGTCGCGATCACGACGGTGTGCCCTTGTGCGGCAATCATTCGGCACAGGTGGGCGTATTGCATCGCCAGCGCCAGCCGACCTTCACGGCCATGATTTTGCGAGTTGGCTGCGGTTGCGCCGAACACTTCGCGCAATTCATCGCCGTCCAGCAGCACAACCGATTGGCCGTTGCTGCGCAGTCTGGCCGCAAGCTCGCCGGCCAGCGTTGATTTGCCGGCACCTGAGAGGCCTGTAATCCAGATTACCTGTGCGCCAAGATCGCGTTTCATATCGGTCTGATTTTTTGTTCGGTGTGACTGTAACGGCAGGCTTAACCATTTAATGAGCTCAGCCTGCTCCAAGGGTAGTTTTACTCGCCCATTGCCCGTCCAAAAGAGTCGAGTCTGAGCTGGCTGAATCTCGATTCGTGGCGGTGCTCGATCAGGTCTTTGAACACATCCTGAGAGCGGGGCAATTGGCTGTACTGTGCTTCGTAGAACTTCTTGTAAATGTAGTGGCTGTGCTCGGCCGACAGCATGCTGAACCCCAGTGCAATGTCTTTGAGGTCATTGCTGTTCTTGGCGATCGGCAGCAAGTTTTCCATTTGCTCGCGCCAGGCGTCGACTGTAGGGTTTTGTTCTGCAGTGAGCGGCACGTAGTAAATCGGTAATTTGCCGGTATTGAGCATGAACGAAACACCACCCGTTGAAGCATCGGTAACGATGGTGTCGCACAACTGGTAAAAAGCCGAACTGCTTGTTCCCTGCTCGTCGATGGAGATCCAGTCGTGTTGAGAAAGTTGCTGGCACAAGTCTTTCACGCTGGGGTGTGCGAGATCAGCCATGTACGGACGCAATATAAACTTCGCGTGGGGGATGGTGTCTTTTATCGAGTTAATGACGGTTTGCAGGTTTTCATACAGCGACGCGCCACTTGGGCAAATTCCAAGTTGAGTAGGCAAGAGTCCGACAACATATTGCTCAGAGGTTTTATCTGCAGGGCGAGCGGATTCGAAGAACTGCGGGATTTTCAGCGGCAACGTTGGCACTACACTGATCGGGCGAAGATCGGACCGCAGTGCAATTCCGTCGGTTATCAGGGCCTTCAGGGCTTTCCTGTCGTGTCTGTAAAGTTGCAGCCCTGTTTTAAGCAAGTCAAATCCTGACTGCGAAGAGCAAATAATCGCGTCCCAGTAGGAAGTCAGTTCTGAATAGTAGTATTTGTCCTGGGTCGGCATCCCGACGTTGCCATGGCTGATGAAGATGCCGAAGTTTGAATCGTCAAGTACACGGCCAATCCAGGCGTCATTGGAAAGTACAACTTGCGATTGCAAGTTTGAAATGTATTCCACGTCCACTTGTTGCACAGGGTGGTTGAGAAAATCTTCAGTCTCTTCTCTGCTCAGGCCGGTTTTGTCTGTTTGAAGAACAATGCAGTTATACGTGTTCCGCAGTGAGTTGAGCGCAGGCAACAAATACTCAAGATATGTTTTGCCACCTTGCGCAACGTTGCTGATCAAAAAAATATCTTTCATGGTGAGTGATTACTTCTAAAGTTTTATAGAGAAAATAAATCAAGTCAAGCGGACGCGGGATGGTCTGATATTGGCGACTGCACTCATGCGGATGTTTATTTGTTGAACTGCTGCGCCCGGTGGGCAAAAGAAATCTTATCCATGATGAGTACCGCCTCGATATATGCTGTGTGAAAAGTCGATGCTTAATTAAAAACGCATATTTTATACAGAATGTTGCCGTTATATCACATAACGTCTGCGCACTATCAGTGTGCGAAATTTTTATTTGCGCAGGCTTACGCCGCTTGAGAGTGGCGCGTTGCGTCATCCTTCATTGGGTTGCCGGCCGATACTGCAATGCCTCGGCCAGATGCTCACGAGTGATCATGTCAAGTTGCTCGAGGTCCGCCAGTGTTCGCGCAACCTTGAGCAAACGGTGGGCCGAGCGTAGCGACAGGGTCAGGCGCTCGCATGCCGACTCGAGCCAGGTTTCATCGGCTGTGGATAACTTGCAGTGCTTCTTCAATCCCGGCAAATCGAGAAAAGCGTTGGCGCAGCCCTGGCGTTTCTGCTGGCGCTCTCGGGCGTCGGCCACCAGTGCCGCCGCGCTGGCGCTGTCGTCTCCCGGTTTCACTGCCGGGTTCAACGCCGTCGCCTCGCGCGCCACTGTCAGGTGCAGATCGATCCGGTCGAGCAGCGGGCCTGACAGCTTGTTGCGGTAGCGCTGCACCATGTCGGGTGTGCATGAACAACGCCCGGTCGGCTCGCCAAGATATCCACAGGGGCACGGATTCATCGCCGCCACCAGTTGGAACCTTGCGGGAAAGCGCACCCGTTCCTTGGCCCGGGAAATCACGATCCACCCGGATTCAAGCGGCTCGCGCAGAACTTCCAGTACCTTGCGATCAAATTCCGGCAGCTCATCGAGAAACAACACACCGTGATGGGCGAGGGTAATTTCGCCGGGTTGTGGTTTTGAACTGCCGCCGACCAATGCCGGGCCGGACGCCGAGTGATGTGGTTGGCGAAATGGACGCTGCGGCCAGTGGGTCAGCGGCGCGCCACTGGCGACTGACTGAATCGCTGCCACCTCCAGCGCTTCGCTCTCGGCCAGCGGCGGCAGCAACCCCGGTAACCGACTCGCCAACAACGTCTTGCCGGTGCCCGGTGGCCCGCTGAACAGCAAGTTGTGCGCCCCGGCCGCCGCAATCAGCAACGCGCGTTTGGCGGCTAACTGGCCCTGCACCTCACTCAGATCGGGATAGGGTTTACTGGCATGCATCAGCCCGTCCGAGACATACGGCTCAACCGGCGTATGCCCATTGAAATGCGCCACCGCCTCAAGCAGATGATCCACCGCAATCACCTTCAACCCCGACGCCAGACACGCCTCCTCGGCATTCGCGCGCGGCACCACCAGCGTGCGCCCGGCCTTGCGCGCCGCCAGCGCGGCCGGCAACACCCCGCGCACGGCTCGCACCGCGCCGGACAACGCCAGTTCACCCAGACACTCCACATCATCAAGCGTCAACGTCGGCACCTGCACACTTGCCGACAGAATCCCCAGCGCAATCGCCAGATCAAATCGCCCGCCATCCTTGGGCAGATCCGCCGGCGCCAGATTCAGCGTGATGCGCCGCGCCGGAAACTGCAGCCCGGAATTGATGATCGCGCTGCGCACCCGATCCTTGCTCTCCTTCACCGCGGCCTCGGGCAAGCCGACCATGGTCAGCGAGGGCAGACCGTTGGCCAGATGGACTTCGACGGTGACGGCGGGAGCATCCACACCAATCTGGGCGCGGCTGTGGACGATGGCGAGGGACATGGTCGTTCCTTGAGGTAAATCGGGGGCCGCTTCCTGCGGGTTTTTTAAGGGTAGTTGGGAGAATATATTTGGTGGAGCGGCTGCGGAGGTAAACCTTCTCTGGATGTTGCGGATTATGGTTCGTTGAATTAAGGGGTTGAAGACGAGCTAGCAGAGATGTGATTTCGTACGGTTTTAAGCACTTGCTGCTGATACCTGAACAGGTATAGTGCGGGTCGGAAAGAAATTGCTTTGCCGGAAATCAAATGTGGAGCGGAAATCTGAGAGATATTCCGTCCATTTGCGTACTGGAGCCTAGAGGCGTGAACCCTACCGACGACCGGACGATTCAATGCTATGCCGCAAGAGAGGTGGAACTGACAGTTGTCAGAAGCGGAGTTCGCCGCCGCAGAGCATTCAGAGGGAAATGATGAATCACAATGGCAATGCGCAAGCCACCAGTAGCGATCTGACCAAAAATGGCTTGGATGACGTAGAAGAACTGACAATAAAGGTTGCACTCTCGCTGAAGATCAATGAGTTAATCAATCAGCGCGGGCTAAGCCAGAAGGAAGCTGCGGCTATCATGGGTATGACCCAACCGAAAATTTCTCAAATACACCGCTATAAACTTCAAAATATTTCGTTAGAGCGGTTGATGCAGGCTTTGGTGTCTCTGGATCAACGCGTCGAAATTATAGTGCAGCCTGCACACCGTGCGCTTTGTGCCGGTATTACCGTAGCTGCTTGAGTTGCATAATCCAACGATGAGATTTTAGGGATGAAATTTGCGTACGAGGACATGAGCGATGATCAGTTTGAGACATTGGTCGTACTCATATGCCAGCGCCTGCTGGGCATTGCAGTTCAGGGGTTCGCTAAAGGCCCTGACGGGGGGCGCGATGCAAAATTTGTAGGTACCTCTCAAATGCACCCAAGCACATCGGCACCTTGGGTGGGAACGGTTATCATCCAAGCCAAGCACACAAATGGCTACAACCGTAGTTTTTCGGAACTTGATTTCTACAGCACGGCTAGTGAAAGCACGGTGATTGGTAAGGAAATTCCTCGTATTCAGAAATTGCGGAGCGCCAAGCAACTCGATCACTACATGTTGTTCGCGAACCGCCGCCTGACGGGTAATGCGGAAACAGATATACGCAACCACATTGAAACTGAGTGCGAAGTTCCCGCTGCGTCGCTCTACTTATGTGGCGTGGAACAGTTGGAAATTTTTTTAAAGCGTTTTCCTGAAGTAGCTAAGGAAGCGAATCTGGATGCGTTGGATTCTCCGCTGATCGTCAGTTCGGAAGATCTCGCGGCTGTCGTGGAGGCTCTTGCTCGTCAGATAGATGGCATCACGACGTTACTTGACGATCCGCCAACTCAGCGTGTGACCTATGAAGAAAAAAACGTCCTTAACAACATGACGGCGGAATATGCGAAGGTTCTTCGGCGAAAATATTTGAAGGAGACCGCCCCAATACGTACTTTTCTTGCGGCCCCGGAAAATATTGATTTATTGCGATTGTATGAATCGGTGGCGGATGAATTTCAGCTGAAGATCATAGCGCGGCGTAAGAATTACCATACCTTCGACCAAGTCATGGAGTATTTGGTGGATCTTCTGTTTGGTCGAGATGCTGTGTTGCGACAGCTTGGTCACAAGCGACTAACACGTGCGGTGCTTTTCTATATGTATTGGAATTGCGATATCGGGGAGGTGGAAGATGCTTCGTCCGACAAAACACTCACACCCTGACCGAACAGTGATAAATGTGTCGATGCTTTTATTATCCCGATTGAAGAGTCGTCGCGTGGATGAATACGATGTATTGAGAAAATATGCCAAAAAAACCGTTGTCGGCGGTGATGTGCTATTTTTACCAGCACTTAATTTTCTTTATTTGATGGGCTTGATTGAATATCGTCCGAAAACAGATGCTGTCGAATATGTGGGGCCAAATGAAGCTTTCTAAACTTTATTGCGATAATCCCAGTGCGTTTGAACCTGTGGAATTTGTATCCGGGCTAAATGTGGTGATGGCGGAGATTCGCCTGCCAGAGAATCGCAACAAAGACACCCACAATCTTGGCAAGACGACGCTCGGTCGTCTGCTGGATTTTGGTTTTTTAGCTGGAAAGGATTCAAAGTTTTTCTTATTTAAGCACTTAGAGTTGTTCGAGGATTTCGTGTTTTTTCTCGAAGTTGAACTTGAGGACGCATCGTTCGTTACTATTCGGCGCAGTGTAAAGGATGCGACGAAGATCAGTTTCAAAAAACATGAAGCTGGTCATCAAGACTTTTCGAATTTGTCGCTGGCGGACTGGGATCATCAAAACGTGCCGTTTGATCGCGCTCGTGATCTACTTGACGGTTTGCTCGACTGGCGAGCTCTTAAGCCATTTTCCTATCGGAAGGCTTTGGGTTACCTGCTGCGCTCCCAGGAGGACTTTCGAGAAGTATTTCAACTTCGTAAATTTGCCTCTAAGCATGCAGATTGGAAGCCATTTCTTGCTCATATGCTAGGATTCGATGCGAAGATTATTATTGAGCATTATGAGAAAGAACAGGAGTTGAGCAAAAAGCAAGAAGTCGCTCAAACTATCAAAAAAGAATTGGGTGGTTCGGTAGAAGATAGTAGCAAGATTGAGGGCATGTTGCTGCTTAAGCAGAAAGATGCTGAAAAAAAACAGCAGTTGTTAGATTCGTTTGATTTTCGAGAACATGATAAGGATCGTACCAAGTCATTAGTTGACGATGTTGACGAAGGTATTGCAGCTCTTAATGCTAAGCGTTACTCCCTGAGTCAGAGTAAGAAGAAAATTCAAGTTTCCCTTGGGGAAGATCAGATTCTGTTCAATCCAGACGAAGCGGAGCGACTCTTCTTAGAAGCTGGCGTTCTTTTTCAAGGGCAAGTAAAAAAGGATTTTCAACAGTTGATCGCTTTCAATCGTGCGATTACAGAGGAGCGTCGAGGTTATCTTAAAGAAGAGTTTGCTGAAATCGAGCTTGAACTGAAGGAAGTGAATTCGAAGCTCAATGCTTTAGGGGAAAAACGGTCAGGTATGCTCACTTTTTTGAGTGCAACGGATGTATTCAAAAAGTATAAAGAGGTTTCCGATGATATGGTCAGCTTACGAGCGGATATCAGCTTGTTGGAAAGCCAGCGAGGTCATCTGCATCGACTTCAGGAACTGAGATCCCAAATTCGTGGCCTGACGGAAGAGTGCAGCCATCTTCAGGTTCAAATCGAAGCCGATGTCGAGAAACAAAACTCGGATCCGGATAGCCTATTTTCTTCGATACGAGTGTATTTCAGCGAGATTGTCGAGGAGGTTATTGATCGTAAAGCTTTGCTAAGCGTAGCTCCGAATCAACTAGGCCATTTGGAGTTCAAGGCAGAAATTCTTGATGGTTCTGGCAACGCAACTAGTGCTGACCTAGGTCACACCTATCGCAAACTCCTATGTGTCGCTTTCGACCTCGCCGTCGTGAGGGCACATCTGAACGAAAAGTTTCCACTATTTGTGTACCACGACGGCGTGTTTGAATCTTTAGATGATCGGAAGAAAGAGAATCTGCTAGCGGTGATTAGGCGTTACTCTAATTTAGGACTGCAGTCCATTATAACGTTGATCGACTCGGATCTACCCGTACGCACGGAAGATCCGGATCCTATCTTTAGCCCTGATGAAGTTATTGTTTTGTTACACGACGAAGGCGATCAGGGTAGGCTTTTCAAGCTCAGAGGTTGGTAGATTTGGTCGGAGCTCAGTCCATCTCTGAAGTAGTGTTCCTCGGTTTTCTTTCCGGCTAACCTACCACTTGGTTCGAGTTCTTTACCGTACTTGGACGCTACCTCAATAAAACGACGCTGATTGGCTGAAATACCTCCGGCTAACCGAAGTGCTTCGGTGTGATATCCAACAATCTCCTGCAGCCTTGCCCTTCTCTTTTTGTCTTTCATTAAGGCCTCGATTTTTGAGGTGACAGATGCTTCGTTGGCCACCGTAGTACAAGGAGGAAGGGTCGCGTAATCAGGCGTAGACGCTGATTTTTGTAGGGCCATGCCCTAATAGTTGTAGGACGCCGGCGAAACGGTTTTGATCATCTTGTTTCCCTGAACCGGATGCTCCAGTTTGGCCACTCAACGCAGCCTATGGAGGCGAAAAATGGACCGCAATGGTATGCGCCCGATTCATCCGGGCGAGGTTCTGAATAAGGAATTCATGGAGCCGTTTGGCATGACTGTCATGGATCTGGCCATGCCCACGAAATGGCCCGAAAGTGAGATCGAAAAGCTTGTGAAATGCCAGCTCAGGATCTGCTCCGACCTGGCAATCAGCCTTGCCATTCATCTCAACACTACGCCTGAGTTCTGGATGAGTCTCCAATCGACTTACGATTTGCGCAGAGCCCAGCTCCGGCATGCGGGCTTATAGCGATTGCAGCATCCTCGAAGCCCTTTTCCACCATGGCTCCGCCATTGGGCGCTTGGTCTGTTCCCGTTCCACCATCATCTGCGGCACATCCTGCAACCGTATCCACGGCTGGTTATTCCAGTGCAGCAAACTCAGCGACATGTCCGGCCAGTTGAGCAGGCTCAGCAGTGGGCGTTCGGTTGTGGTCGGTTGTTGTGCGTCGCGCAGCGCGGGGACGATTTCGTGGGTGAGCCATTCGCGTAGCGCGCGGTATTCGGGGCAGTAGTGGTAGACGAGGAGGGCATAGACGCCGGATTCGCTGATCAGCAGGGTGGTTTCGACGTGGCCGTGGATCAGGGTTTTTCGGGTCTGGTATTGGTCGGAGTCGAGTTTTCGCAGGATGCGTTCGTTGAGGTAGATGTGCAGGAGTCGGCCGAGGTCGCGGGCGCTGAACCAGGGTTGGTTTTGCAGGAGGAGGGCGTGGAGGTGGAGTTTGTGGCGGATGAAGACGTTGGGAATTAAATGGTTTTCGTCCATTGGTTTAGTTCTCGAATTCACATGAGAGAAAAACTGCCTCTGATCGTCGCCAAACGAAAAGGGTGGCAGCTCTGCGCAGGTTGGCGAACCGGTGAATTCGAAACCGGCAGACCGTGAGGTCTCCCACGCAAAGCCGCCATAACTCGAGAAGCGGAGAACCTCCTCTTCTGATGTGGCCGCATTGCGTCGAATTCGATCCAGGTCGCCAAACCCAGTGCTGAACATTCAGCATGGGGTGAGCTTAGAAACCTGGACTTCACGACGCAATCGGACGGCGGGGGTAAAGCTTGTAGGAAGTTGCCGGGATTGTTGCGGGGCTGAAGATCAAAAGATCGTCCGAACGCGGCCCGAGCCTGCGGCAGCTCCTACAGATGAAGCTGAAGGTCGTTCCGACCTTTGATCGCTAGCAGGCTAGCTCCCACAGGGGGAAAGAGGTGTTATTCCGCTGGCGGAGTCAGCCTGGCTTCCATCTCGGCCACTTTGGCTTCGAGGCTTTCCAGTCGAGCGCGAGTGCGCGCCAAAACCACCATCTGGCTATCAAACTCTTCCCGGCTCACCAGATCGAGTTTGCTGAATGCACTCTGCAGCAGCATCTTGAACTGGCTTTCGATTTCGGCTTTCGGCAGCGGGGTGTCGCCGTTGAACAGGCGGGAGGCGGTGCCGCTCAGGGCGTCGAGGAAGTCTTTGGGCGCGAGCATGGGAAATGTCCTGAAAACAATGGCCGGCAGTGTATCACGCAGTGTCTATAGTCAATCGCGCAGGCACGGATGCACGCTTTTCGCGCAAGCGGCCGGGCGTCGACGCACCGTTGTTGTGCGTATCCGCTCGGCGGATTTCGTGAAGGCGCCTGCGGCAGCGGCCAAGGGATTGAATTCAGAGGTATTTGGCGAGATGGCAAGCTTTCTGCTTAGTCACCTTCGACCCATGCACTGATGCAGTCGCTGTGACGAATGCAGTGCGGCAGACGGAGCGGGGAGTTTCGTCTGGAGCGGTTAGCTGGCGGCGACATCCAAGCGTTACAAAGCCAGGCACTGCGCTTAGACTTGAGTCGGGTTTGTTTTCCTGGGGCAAGTCCACCAATTCGGGAGAGAGTTTTCATGAAGCTAGTCACTGCCATCATCAAGCCGTTCAAGTTGGACGACGTGCGCGAGTCGCTGTCCGAGATCGGCGTGCAGGGCATTACCGTTACTGAAGTCAAAGGCTTCGGACGGCAGAAGGGTCACACCGAGCTGTATCGCGGCGCGGAATATGTGGTCGATTTTCTGCCCAAGGTGAAAATCGACGTTGCAATTGACGACAAGGATCTGGACCGCGTTATCGAGGCGATAACCAAGGCGGCCAACACCGGCAAGATCGGTGACGGCAAGATCTTCGTGGTGAATCTGGAACAGGCGATTCGCATCCGTACCGGCGAAACCGATACCGACGCAATTTAAGCCGCCACAAACCCCAACGCCCCAGGAGAAAACAATATGACTCTGCGTAAATTCGCAGGGCTTGGAGCCCTGTTGTCTATCGTAATGCCCGGCCTGGCCATGGCGGCAGACGAAGTGGCAGCTCCAGTCCTGAACTCCGGCGACACCGCCTGGATGCTTACCGCTACTGCCCTCGTGCTGTTCATGACGATTCCAGGCCTCGCGCTGTTCTACGGCGGCATGGTTCGTTCGAAAAACATTCTTTCCGTGATGATGCAGTGCTTCGCCATTACCGGTCTGATCAGCGTCCTGTGGGTCATTTATGGCTACAGCATCGCGTTCGACACCACCGGCATGGAGCAGGGCGTCGTCAACTTCAACTCCTTCGTCGGCGGCTTTGGCAAGGCGTTCCTTGCCGGCGTTACCCCGGCGAGCATTACCGGTCCTGCGGCGCTGTTCCCCGAGGCGGTCTTCATCACCTTTCAGATGACCTTTGCGATCATCACCCCGGCGCTGATCGTCGGTGCGTTTGCCGAGCGGATGAAGTTTTCGGCGATGCTGATCTTCATGGCCATCTGGTTCACCCTGGTGTATGCGCCGATTGCGCACATGGTCTGGGCCGGCAATGGTGGCCTGATGTGGGACTGGGGCGTGCTCGATTTCGCGGGCGGCACTGTGGTTCATATCAACGCCGGTATCGCGGGACTGGTTGCCTGCCTGGTGCTGGGCAAGCGTAAAGGCTTCCCGACCACCCCGATGGCTCCGCACAATCTTGGTTACACCCTGATGGGCGCCGCCATGCTCTGGGTTGGCTGGTTCGGCTTCAACGCAGGCTCCGCTGTGGCTGCCAACGGCACCGCCGGCATGGCGATGCTGGTGACTCAGATTGCGACCGCCGCTGCGGCACTGGGCTGGATGTTTGCCGAGTGGGTCACTCACGGCAAGCCGAGCGCACTGGGCATTGCCTCGGGTGTGGTTGCCGGTCTGGTGGCGATTACTCCGGCTGCCGGCACCGTGGGCCCGATGGGCGCACTGGTCATCGGTCTGGCGGCGGGCGTGGTGTGCTTCTTCTGCGCCACCACCCTGAAACGCAAAATGGGTTATGACGATTCCCTCGACGCCTTCGGCGTGCACGGCATCGGCGGTATTCTCGGCGCGATCCTCACTGGCGTGTTCGCTGCACCGGCGCTGGGCGGCTTCGGCACCGTCACCGATATCGGTGCGCAAGTCTGGATTCAAATCAAAGGCGTGGGCTTCACGGTGATCTACACCGCGATCGTCACCTTTATCATCCTCAAGGTGCTGGACGCCGTCATGGGTCTGCGTGTGACCGAGGAAGAAGAAGCGGTGGGCCTCGATCTGGCTCAACACAACGAACGCGGCTACAACCTGTAAGACGCGCAGCAAAAAAACTTGCCCGGTTCGCCGGGCATTTTTTTGCGCGCAATTTGTCATCAACTGACAGGCTGAAAGGATTTTTCGTACTGCTTTAGTCGTGTTTACGACGACGGTTTTTCTACGGCGAAAGGCTTACGCAATGGCAGGAATATTAGGGACTTTGTTTTTTCCCAGAGCGCGCTAGAATGCGCCCCGAACGTGCGGAGAACTGTATGTGGCAACAGACTCTGATTACCCTGCGGGCAAGGCCTCGGGGCTTTCATCTGGTAACGGACGAGTTGATCGAAGGCCTGCCTGAACTCAAGGCGTGCCGGGTCGGTCTGTTGCATTTGTGGCTACAGCACACCTCGGCCTCGTTGACCATCAACGAGAACGCCGACCCGGCGGTACGTCGCGACTTCGAACGATTTTTCAATCGTCTGATCCCACAAGGTACAGACGGCTACGAGCATAACGACGAAGGCCTGGACGACCTCCCGGCGCACTTCAAAGCCAGCGTGCTTGGCTGTCAGTTGAGTCTGCCGATATCGGCAGGGCGGCTGGCACTGGGAACCTGGCAAGGCGTTTATCTGGGCGAGCACCGAGATCATGGCGGTGCGCGTAAAGTCCTTGCCACCGTTTACGGTGAACAGGCATAGCCGCTGGTCTGCAGTGGCGAACGATTTTTTCCGGCAACTTTCGACAGTTGTCAAAGCTGGTCTATAACTAATCTGCTTTTCGCAAGTCATGAGGTAGAACATGAGCGACGATGATCTGGAAACCGACGACCTCGAAGTAGGCGACGAAGACGAGGCCGACGAAGGCCTGGAAGCGGCAGCGGATGACGTTGCCGATGAAGACGGTGGCGATACGCCGGTCCCTGTTGCCAAAGGCAAAGCCAAGGCTGCGGTATCAGTCGATGAATTGCCGAGCGTTGAAGCCAAGAACAAAGAGCGCGACGCCCTGGCCAAGGCCATGGAAGAGTTCCTGTCGCGTGGCGGAAAAGTGCAGGAAGTGGAGGCCAATGTGGTCGCCGATCCGCCGAAGAAGCCGGACAACAAGTACGGCAGCCGCCCTATCTGAGGCGTGCCGCTTGCTTGCTGAGAGAGCCCGCCGCTATTGCGGGCTTTTTCATGGGCGAAAGAAAAATGTGAATGCGATACCGATCCTGTGGGAGCTGGCTTGCCAGCGATGGCGGCCTGTCAGACAACATTGATGTTGAATGTGCAAACCTCATCGCTGGCAAGCCAGCTCCCACAGGGAATGATGTAAATTCAGGGTCAGTGTTGGGCATTCCAGCGGGCGAGGACGGCTGGCAGTTCGGTCAGGCTGCGGATCTCGGCATCCGGCAAGCGCTCTGCTTCCCAGACCTTGCCCGCCGGGTTGAACCACACCGCGCGCAGGCCCGCCTGCTGGGCTCCGGCGATGTCATCGCCGGGATGATCGCCGATATGCACCGCCGCATCCGCACTCACGCCGCCGCGCTGCAAGGCTTCGTGAAAAAGCCGCACATCCGGTTTGGCGATGCCGATGTCTTCGGCGCACAGGGCAAACTTGAAATAATCGGCCAGACCCAAACGGCGCACATCGGCATTGCCGTTGGTGACCACGCCGAGGGCGTAGTGATTGGCCAGTGCTTCGAGGGTTGGTACGACCTCGGGGAACACTTCGATCTGATGTCGCGCATGCAGGAACACTTGGAAGCTTTTGTCGGCCAGATCAGAAGCCTCGCCATGACCGTACCCTGCGTCTTCCAGTGCATGAAACAGCACCCGCCGACGCAGCGCGCTGATGCGGTGCTTGAGCCCCGGCTCGCTGGCCAGCACGCGCTCGCGGATTGCCCACAGGTGTTCCACCGGCACTGCACCGAGATTCGGCGCGTGTTCGCTCAGCCATGCACGCAAAACCGCTTCAGCGCTGACGATCACCGGCCCGGTGTCCCACAGGGTGTCGTCAAGGTCGAAAGTGATCAACTGGATGCTCATGAATCATCGCCTTTGCTGCGTTTGGCCCGTGGGTGGGCGCTGTCGTAGACCGCCGCCAGGTGCTGGAAGTCCAGGTGGGTGTAGATCTGGGTGGTCTTGATGTCCGAGTGCCCGAGCAATTCCTGCACCGCGCGCAGGTCCTGCGAGGACTCCAGCAAGTGGCTGGCGAAGGAGTGCCGCAGCATGTGCGGGTGCAGGTTTTGCCCCAGTTCGCGCTCGCCGGCCAGTTTTACTCGTACCTGAATCGCCCGTGGGCCGAGGCGTCGGCCTTGCTGGCTGACGAATACAGCGTCATCTACCGGGTTGGCCATGGCCCGCAGTGGCAGCCAGTGTTCCAGCGCTTCGCGGGCCTTTTTGCCGACCGGCAGCAGGCGCGTCTTGCTGCCTTTGCCGAGCACCTGAACCATGCCGTCGGCCAGATCCAGCTGATCAAGATTAAGTCCGGTCAGCTCCGAAAGACGCAGCCCGGAGGAATAGAACAACTCGAGAATCGCCTGATCACGGCGCGCCAGAAAATCATCCTCGACCGCGCCTTCCAGCAGTTGCAGCGCACGGTCGGCATCGAGGGTTTTCGGCAGTCGGCGTTCACCTTTGGGCGGCGCTAGGCCGGTTGCCGGGTCGTGATCGCAAAGCCCTTCACGGTTCAGATAGTGATAGAGGCCACGGACTGCCGAGAGCAGCCGCGCAAGGCTGCGCGAGGATTGGCCCTGCCCGTGCAGGCGGGCGATCAGGCTGCGCAGACGTTGAATATCCAGCGCCTGCCAGCTGCCGACGTTCTGCTTGACGCACCAGCCGAGGACTTTATCCAGATCGCGGCGATAGGCCGACAGCGTATGTGGCGACACCTGTCGCTCACTGCGCAGGTGTTCGCAGTAAGCGTCCAGTTGCCGTTGCATGCTCAGCGTACCGAGCGCAGCGAGCTATTGACCCGTGGCAGCACGCGGCCCATGACTTCGGCGATGTAACTGAGGAACAGCGTGCCGACCGAACTCTTGTAATGCTGCGGATCGCGACTGGCGATCGCCAGAATCCCGTGAATGCCCTGGTTGCTCACGGCGACCACGGCGGTGGAACCGATCTGCGTGCGCTGTTCTTCGCCGAACAGGAAGTCCAGCTCATGTTCGCGCAAGACACCGCTGACGCTTTTGCCTTCGGTGAGCAGACCGCCGATGGCAACTTGTGCGTCGGCGTGGGTCTCCCAGCGGCCGACCGGCGCGGGATTGTCACCGAGCAGAATCAGGCTCACGAATGGAACCTGAAAGTCCTGGCGCAGACTGTCTTCAACGCCGATCACCACGTCTTCCAGAGTGGCGGCGTCCATCAGCGTAAGGATCAGGCGACGAGTCTTGTCGAACAGGCGATCGTTGTCGCGCGCGACGTCCATCAGGTGCGAGAGGCGGTGGCGCATCTCGATGTTGCGATCGCGCAGAATGCTCATCTGCCGTTCGACCAGCGAGATGGTGTCACCGCGCTGATGGGGAATGCGCATGGCAGGAAGCAGTTCTTCGTGCTCGATGAAGAAGTCCGGATGAGCCTCCAGGTATGCGGCAACCGCTGCCGCCTCCAGGCTCTCGGACGCTGATTCGTCGGACTCTCGGGCGGGTACCTGGGGCTTATCGGTCATGGCTTCTGCTCACTCAAAGACGCACTTGTCCTTCATATACTCGCACTGCCGGGCCGGTCATCAACACCGGTTGGCCGGGGCCTGCCCATTCAATGGACAAGCGCCCGCCCGGCAGGTCGATCAATAGCGGCGAATCCATCCACCCCTGGCTGATTGCAGCGACAGCTGCCGCGCACGCCCCGGTACCGCAGGCCTGGGTTTCCCCGGCCCCGCGCTCCCAGACGCGCAATTGTGCGCGGTTGCGGTCGATGACTTGCAGAAAACCGACATTGACCCGTGCCGGGAAGCGCGGGTGATGTTCGATTTTCGGCCCCAATTCATGCACGGGTGCACTGTTGATGTCCTGCACGCGCAGCACGGCGTGCGGATTGCCCATCGACACGGCGGCGAGTTCGACGCGGGTGCCGTCGACATCGACCTGATAGCTCAGGGCCTGCTCGGGTGCCTGGAACGGAATATCCGCCGGCACCAGACGCGGAGCGCCCATGTTCACGCCGATCTGGCCGTCGTTACGCACGTCCAGTTCGATGATGCCGCCTTTGGTCTCGACGCGGATCTGCCGTTTGGCGGTCAGACGCTTGTCGAGCACGAAGCGCGCGAAGCAGCGCGCACCGTTGCCGCACTGTTCCACTTCGGAACCGTCGGAGTTGAAGATCCGATAGCGGAAATCCACTTCCGGATTGCTCGGCGCTTCGACGATCAGCAACTGGTCGAAACCGATACCGGTGTGCCGGTCGCCCCATTGTTTGGCGTGCTTGGGCTGAATGTGCGCGTGCTGGCTGACCAGGTCGAGGACCATGAAGTCATTGCCCAAGCCGTGCATTTTAGTAAAACGCAGCAGCATGGGTTACTCCGGCAGCAGGCTTTCGCCGGCAAACAGCTCGGCCACGGTTTCGCGGCGACGCACTTCAAAAGCCTGATCGCCATCTACCAGCACCTCGGCCGCACGGCCGCGAGTGTTGTAGTTGGAGCTCATGACAAAACCGTAGGCGCCGGCCGAATGCACAGCCAGCAGGTCGCCTTCTTCCAGCGCCAGCGCACGATCCTTGGCGAGGAAGTCGCCGGTCTCGCAGATCGGGCCGACGATGTCGTAGTTGCGCGCGGCAGTGTCGCGCGGTTTGACCGCGGTGACGTCCATCCACGCCTGATACAGCGCCGGGCGGATCAGGTCGTTCATCGCCGCGTCGACGATGGCGAAATCTTTGTGCTCGGTGTGCTTGAGGTACTCGACCTGCGTCAGCAGCACGCCGGCGTTGGCGACGATGAAACGGCCCGGCTCGAATACCAGCGCCAGATCACGACCGTCGAGACGCTCGCGCACGGCTTTGATGTAGTCGGCAGCCAGTGGCGGCTCTTCATCGCGATAACGCACGCCCAAACCACCACCGAGATCGATGTGGCGCAGGTAGATGCCGCAATCGCTCAGACGGTCGACCAGTGCCAGCAGGCGATCGAGCGCATCGATGAATGGCGGCAGCGTGGTCAGTTGCGAGCCGATGTGGCAGTCAACGCCGACCACTTCCAGGTTCGGCAACTGCGCGGCACGCACGTACACGTCTTCGGCGTCGGCAATGGCGATGCCAAACTTGTTCTCTTTGAGACCGGTGGAAATGTACGGGTGGGTGCCGGCATCGACGTCCGGGTTGACGCGCAGCGAGATCGGCGCGCGCACGCCGAGTTCGGCGGCAACCACTTGCAGGCGTTCCAGCTCATCGGTGGATTCGACGTTGAAGCAATGCACGCCGACTTCGAGGGCGCGACGCATGTCTTCGCGGGTCTTGCCGACACCGGAGAACACGATCTTGTCCGCGCTGCCGCCAGCGGCCAGAACACGTTCCAGCTCGCCACCGGAGACGATGTCAAAACCGGCGCCAATGCGCGCCAGGACGTTCAACACACCGAGGTTGGAGTTGGCCTTGACCGCAAAGCACACCAGATGCGGCATGCCGGCCAGCGCATCGGCGTAAGCCCGATACTGGGCTTCGATGTGCGCGCGGGAGTAGACGTAGGTCGGCGTGCCGAAGCGTTCGGCGATGGCCGACAGCGCCACACCTTCCGCGAACAGCTCCCCGCCACGGTAGTTAAAAGCGTCCATGGCGATCCCTTAGTAAACGTCGTGCTTGTGTGCTTTGGAGGCAGGTTGTTGTTGCGACGACTTGGCTTGCTCGGCCGGATCCTGAGTGTCATCCGGCAGGTACAGCGGGCCTTTTTGACCGCAGGCCGAAATTAAACAGGCAAAAGCGACGAGCGAAGCGAGCGCAGCAAGGGATGAGATCAGGCGCTTCATGGCGAAATCCTTGAAAATGCGTTAATTGCGCCGGAGTATACCGGCCACCCGGCAGCTTGCCTATGCGACCGGGCACCCGTCCGGCGGGGCTTGTCCGATGACCGGTCAGTAATGTGCAATCCGGGCTCGCGCAGGTTGTTATCCTTTGCAATCGGCTGGCAGCGTCCGTATCTTGCGGCGCTTGTGCCTGATCAGACATTTTTTGAGGTTGCCGCAATGAGTTTGTCCGAAGCCCGTTTCCACGATCTGGTCGATGCCACCCAGCAAACGCTGGAGGACATCTTTGATGACAGCGATCTGGACATCGATCTGGAAAGTTCGGCCGGTGTGCTGACCGTCAAGTTCGAAAACGGCAGCCAGCTGATCTTCAGCCGTCAGGAACCGCTGCGTCAGCTGTGGCTGGCTGCGGTATCCGGCGGTTTCCACTTCGACTACGACGAAGACAGCCAGCGCTGGATGTGTGACAAGAGCGACGAGCAACTGGGCGAAATGCTTGAGCGCATCGTCCAGCAGCAGGCCGGCGCCGAGTTCGACTTCGAAGGTCTGTGACAGCGTGACTGATAGCGCTCCAATCCGTCCGCCAAAGCCGCTCTACAGCAATGTCAGCGCGGCCGTGCCTTCGCCGTGCAGCGGTGTGTGTCGGCTGGATGAACAGAAAGTCTGCCTCGGCTGCTTCCGGCATGTCGAAGACATTCGTGAATGGCGCTCGGCGGATGATCAGCGGCGCAGAGTCATCTGTGAGCAGGCTGCCGCACGCAAATCTCAAGCTTGACTAGAACCTGTGGCGAGGGAGCTTGCTCCCGCTGGGGCGCGCAGCGCACCTGAAAATCTTGACGACTGCTGCGCAGCCGAGCGGGAGCAAGCTCCCTCGCCACAAAGGAATTTGGCGCCACAGGGTGTGACTTGTATATTTTTTGAGCTGTGATAGTGTCCGGGAACGCCTCAACTCATCGAGGCCTGGTGAAAACCCCGCCTTTTTTGGCGGGGTTTTTTGCTTTTTTGTGCAGAAGAAAGGAGTCTGCCCGGATCATGACCGCACCTTCCATCACCCTTACCCGTCTGGACGTGCAACGTCTGGAGCGCCTGATCGACAGCCTGGACGACTCGCTGCCGGGCGTTATTGCGCTGCAAACCGAACTCGACCGCGCCGACACCGTGGTCGGTCACGATGAAGTGCCCGCCGATGTCGTGACGATGAATTCCCGTGTGCATTGCCGCGAAGAAGGCAGTGGCAAGGACTATCACCTGACGTTGGTTTATCCCAAGGATGCCAATGCCGATGAAGGCAAGATTTCGATTCTGGCACCGGTCGGCAGCGCGCTGCTGGGCCTGAAAGTCGGCCAGCATATCGACTGGCCGGCGCCTGGCGGCAAGACCTTGAAGCTGACCTTGCTCGAAGTCGAATCGCAGCCGGCCAACGGCGGCGCCTTCACCGAATAAGCCCTCAGACCTGTTCGAGCGCCTCGTTCAGGGCGCGCTCCAGGTCGGCCTTGTAGCGCAGATACAGATTGCTTGAACTCTGCCCATCACCGAGCAGCCCCGACAAGTCGAGGTCGGTGATGTAGCAGCGATAGCGTTCGGTCTCACGGCGCTGGCCAACGATTTCCCGGGCGACCACGCTGAACAGCTGGTCGCCATATTCCAGCTCGCAGAATTCCCGCTGATTGCAATACAAAGTGACCTGCACCTCGCCCGGTGCGGCTTTGCCGACGATCGCCTGCACGTCGTAGAAGGCTTTGTTTGCCGGCATCTGCGGCGCTGGCCGCGGCTCGACCCGGCGTGCGCGGCCCGGGCCTGACGGCAATAGTTGGTAATACAAAGTGTCGAGACTGGCGGACGGGCTGGCGTCCATCGGCACCAACGCCTCGCGGCGATACTGGATCGATTGCAGGAAACGTTGCAGCGGCACCAGCAGGCTTTGTTCGTCGTGATACGGCAAGTGTTGCTGCCACAGCGCATTGAATTCATCCAGCACGTACAGCTCCGCCTGCTGCTCGGTGACCCGGTAGAACACTTGAATGCACTCGGGCTGACCCATCGGCAGGATCAGCGCGAGGTCGTGGTCTTCCAGCGCCTTCGAGTCCAGATGCAGCGGGCTGTAGCGTGGCTGCTCCTCGCCGAGGTAATCCAGCAACGCCGGCAGCGTAGCGAGGGCGACGTGGTTGACTTGGCCCGGAACCAATTCCAGCACGTGATAGTGCTGCTGCACCTGAATCAGGTAGCGGTGATTGAGTTCGCTGAGCAACAGACTCTGCGCGGTGTCGACGATTTCCTCGACCCTGCGCGCGATGAATTGCGCACGGTTATGGCAGAAACAACGCACGCGCAGCGCCGGCTGATGCGGCCCGCGCGGCAGGTTGTTGAGGTAGTCGCGCACGCAATCAAGCAGCGCGTGCGGGCCGTCGAAGCGGTTGACCAGCACCTCGTTCCAGCTATTGAGCGTGACCTGATCCAGCGTCAGTACGAGGTTTTCGCGTACCCCGGCGTAGCTCAGTGAGTCAGTGCGCTCGGTGGTCATCAGGATGTTCAGATCGCGGTGATGCTTGAGCGGATCGACGCCGACGTTCACCAGAATCAGTACTTCGCTTGGCACGGCGGCGCGCAACAACGATTCTTCGGCAACGGAGGGCAAGGGCAGGGCGATGCTCTGTTGCAGGCTGCCGAGCAGGTTGAACAGCTCGAACTCGCTCAGGTCGCTGGTGCCGGGATGCAAGGCCAGTCGCGTGCTGCTGTCGATCACGCCGTTGCGGTGGCACCAGGTCAGCAGCTTGAGCAAATCGCGGCTGCGCTTGATCGGTGCGAAGTGTTCCCACTCCAGCGCGGTCAGGCTGCCGTTGTACAGGCCCCACTGGGTTTGCCCCGGCTCCTTTTTATTGCGCGCTTGCACCAGCGTCAGGGTGTCTTCGGCCAGATCCGGGGCAATGCCCGGATTGATGAATTCGACTTTGTCGGCCTTGCGCTCGAACGCGGCGTACAAGCGCCGGCCGAGTACGTTGAGGTCGCGTTTGTTGATCAGGCTGACGGTTTGCTCGGTGCGGGCGAACTGGGTCAGGAAGCGGTAGCTGTAATTCAGCTCGTTAACCAGTGCCCGGCGTTCGGCAGCGACCTGGCGCACTTTCCACTGGCTACGACTATCGAGCAGCGCCAATTGCCGCTGATCCCAATGCCATTCATTAGCCAAGCGTTCCAGCAGCGAACGCTGCCAGCTCTGAGTGCGCGTGTTGCCGGTGAGCTTGCGGTTGACCTTGAGGTACAGCGCCCGGCGTACCAGCTCCAGCCGTTCCGGTTCGTTGCGCGCGATGAGGTATTCCTCGATGCGGCGATAGACCACCATGTACGGATCCAGCTCATCCAGATCCAGCTGATTGGCGAACACCGCTTGCTTGAAGCGCAGGCTCAGGCACTGCACTTGCGGGTGTTCGCTGGCGTAGACCTCGGTCAGCAGCAGCTTGAGCACCGACTTGTAGGGCGACTCGATGCCCTTGAACAACTGCCACAGCCCGGCGCCGATGAACTCGCCCGGCGGGATGTGCGCAAGGTGGCCAAGGTCGAGGGTTTCGTCGTTGCGGATGAAGCGCTTGGAGATCAGCGTGTGGGTGTATTGCGCGTAAGTACTTTCTTCGTAGACCGGCACCAGCCACCAGATCGGCGTGCGCCCGGCCAGCCAGATCGCGGTGCGGTAGAACTCGTCCAGCAACAGATAGTGCTGGGTGGTGCCGCAGTCTTCGGAGCTGAGCTGGGAGTCGCGCTCGCCTTTGACGAAACGCAGCGGGTCGATCAGGAAGAAATGAGCCTCGGCGCCTTGGCTCGCGGCCCAGACTTCCAGCAACTGGCATTTCTTGCGTAACTCGGCGAGTTCGCTCTCGCTGAGGTCGGGTGCGTGGCATACCCACACGTCCATGTCGCTTTGATCTGCCTGCGCCAGCGTACCGAGGCTGCCCATCAGGAACAGGCCGTGAATCGGTCGCGGCGGATTGCTGCCATGCCTCGGCTTGTAAGAGAAGGAACGGGTCAGGCGTTGAGCCTCGGCAAGCACGTCGGCGTCCGGCTCATAGTTCGACAGTCCGGCCGGCGTGCTGCCGGAGACATAACCAGGCAACAGCGGATGATTGACGTGAAAGAACAGCGGTAGCAGCGTCAGCACACTTTGCTGGCGGGTCGACAAACCTTCTTGCGCCCGGCTCAGACGACCGTCGTTGAGTTTGAGAAAACGTGCACGCAGTTGGCTGAGAACCTTGCGGTCGATGCCTTCGTCCAGATCAGGGCGGATTTCATGGGTGCGGGTCATGTCGGCTCAAACCGGCTCGCGAGGCGCGGATGCAGAAGGTCACGGAATGCGGGGGAGTTTAGCGGTTGAGCGGGTGGACGTTTAAGCTGAATTTGTTTTTTGACGCCAGATTTGCATCGCGCGGCGACAGCGGGCGATCAAGTTGGCCCGCGGAAATCCCGTGGCAGGAGTTTCCGTGGGCAAGACAGGTGATTCAGGCTGTTTCTTGCTCTTTCAGGATGGTCAGCACGATTTGCACATTTTGCGCAGCGTCGCGACCCAGGCTGGTCAGATAGCCGCCATCAGGCTGGTCGGTCAGTTCTTTATCGAAGAGACGTTGGGCGGCGGCAATGTGTTTCGGGGCAGCGGTCTGATGAATTTTCAAACCTTCCTGGGAACTGTCCAGGGGAAAGAGTGAAAGGACTTCCAGTTCGGCAACCAACTCAGGGCTAAGCGACATAAGGACTCCAGACTTTCTAGGAATTGGAACGAAGCGCCCCTAAGGTGAACCCGCTTTTGCGGCATGTCCAGTGCCTGAACAAGGGTTTTCGCCTCGGAGTGCTTTTTGTGGCGAGGGAGCTTGCTCCCGCTGGGGCGCGTAGCGGCCCCCAAAAGCTTGACGACTGCTGCGCAGCCGAGCGGGAGCAAGCTCCCTCGCCACAGAGTCTAGTCTGGAAAAACGACTTCACTGTTTCTCTGGTGGCAACTCTGGCAGCTTACGCAGTGCGGCTTCGTACCATTCGGTATTGAACGCACGATCCTCATCGAGCATCGCGTCAATCTCAAACGCCAGCACATGCGCCATCAGATTAAGGATTTCCTCGCGCTCGACACCCACCAGCGTGAGCTTGTTGAACGTGGCTTTCGCCGCAGGCGGGTTATCGCTTTCGATCTGGTTCTCGATCGCTTCGATCAGCGTGCTCTCGGTGAACTCTTCTTCGTCGTTGTCGATGTCTGTCGGCTCGCTCATGGCAGGCTCCTCAAGGAAAGCGGCGAGTTTACCCGCATTCAAGTGCGTGATGCTGCTGGCAAGAATCCGCCGGGCGATCTATAAACAGGCACTGCCCACCCCGCACGGCCCGGAGGCTCTGTGATGCTCAAGCTCTACGGATTTTCTGTCAGCAATTACTACAACATGGTCAAACTGGCGCTTCTGGAGAAGGGCGTGCCGTTCGAAGAGGTCATGTTTTACCCGGCACAGACCGCCGAATCGTTGGCGATCAGCCCGCGCGGCAAAGTGCCGGTGCTGGGCACGGATCAGGGCGTGGTCAACGAAACCTCGGTGATCCTCGAATACATCGAGAGCAGCCAGACTGGCAAACCGCTACTGCCCATCGAGCCGTACGAACGCGCGCAGGTGCTGGCGCTGGCCAAGGAAATCGAGCTGTACATCGAGCTGCCGGGCCGCGCCTGTTATGGCGAAGCGTTCTTCGGCGCAGCCGTTCCCGAAGCGATCAAGGAGAAAACCAAAGCCGAGCTGCTGTTGGGTTTTGCGGCGCTGGGCCGGCACGGCAAGTTCGCCCCGTATGTAGCGGGCGACAGTCTGAGCGTGGCGGATTTGTACTTCCTGTACAGCGTGCCGCTGGCCTGCGCGGTCGGGCAGAAGCTGTTCGGTGTGGATTTGCTGGCAGAGATGCCGAAGGCCAAGGCGTTGCTGGAGCGGCTTGAGCAGAATCCGCACGTGCAGAAGATTGCGGCGGACAAGGATGCGGCGATGCCGGCGTTTTTGGCGATGATCGCCGCCAAGAAATAGTTTTTTGTAGTGTCTTGAAGTCAGTCATCGCTGGCAAGCCAGCTCCCACAGGGTTTGAGTCGAACACACGATCGTGTTTCAAAACAGAACCTTGTGGGAGGTGCGGTGCGACGATTCGACTTGCCAGCGATGCTTTTAGCGGCTGGCGAGCAATGCCTTGCCGCGAACCACAGCAGCCTTGACCTGCGCCGGCGCAGTGCCGCCGATATGGTCACGGGCATTCACCGAGCCTTCCAGCGTCAGCACGGCAAACACATCCTGCTCGATCTGATCGCTGAACTTGCGCAGTTCTTCCAGGCTCATTTCCGCCAGATCCTTGCCGGTGTCCACGCCGTATTTCACGGCATGCCCAACGATTTCGTGGCAGTCACGGAACGGCAGGCCACGGCGCACCAGGTAGTCGGCCAGATCGGTCGCGGTAGAGAAACCGCGCAGCGCCGCTTCACGCATGATCGCGTGCTTGGGCTTGATCGCCGGGATCATGTCGGCAAATGCACGCAGCGAATCGCGCAGGGTGTCGGCGGCGTCGAACAGCGGCTCTTTGTCCTCCTGGTTGTCCTTGTTGTAGGCCAGCGGCTGGCCTTTCATCAGGGTCAGCAGGCCCATCAGCGCGCCGAATACGCGGCCGGTCTTGCCGCGAACCAGTTCCGGCACGTCGGGATTTTTCTTTTGCGGCATGATCGAGCTGCCGGTGCAGAAACGGTCCGGCAGATCGATGAACTGGAACTGCGCACTGGTCCACAGCACCAGTTCTTCGGAGAAGCGCGACAGGTGCATCATCGCGATGCTCGCGGCCGAGCAGAACTCGATGGCGAAGTCACGATCGGACACGTTGTCCAGCGAATTGCCGCCGACTGCGTCGAAATTCAGCAGCTGGGCGGTGAATTCGCGATCGATCGGATACGTGGTGCCGGCCAGCGCGGCGCTGCCCAGCGGCATGCGGTTGGTGCGCTTGCGGCAGTCGACCAGACGCTCGTAGTCGCGGCTGAGCATTTCGAACCAGGCCAGCATGTGATGGCCGAAGGTCACTGGCTGCGCGGTCTGCAAGTGGGTAAAGCCGGGCATGATGCTGCCGGCCTCGCGCTCGGCTTGCTCAAGCAGGCCTTGTTGCAGGCGCGTGATCTCGGCCAGGATCAGGTCGATTTCGTCACGCAGCCACAGGCGAATGTCGGTGGCGACCTGGTCGTTACGGCTGCGGCCGGTGTGCAGCTTCTTGCCGGTCACGCCGATGCGATCGGTCAGGCGCGCTTCGATGTTCATGTGCACGTCTTCGAGGTCGATGCGCCAGTCGAACTGGCCCGCCTCGATTTCGCCCTGAATGGTGTTCAGGCCGTCGATGATGCTGTCGCGCTCGGCATCGGTCAGCACGCCGACCTTGGCCAGCATGGTGGCGTGGGCGATCGAACCCATGATGTCGTGGCGATACAGGCGCTGGTCGAAAGTGACGGAGGCGGTGAAGCGGGCGACGAAGGCGTCGACGGGTTCACTGAAGCGGCCGCCCCAGGACTGATTGGTCTTGTCAGTGCTCATGAATTCGCTCGTATCGGCTTGAAAAAAGAAGGCGTGAAACGCTGGCGCGGATAATAACAGGGTTGCCAATCCTGTCGCTGACACTGGTCGATACGTTTTTTTCTCATCGGGTGATCCATAGTCGCCGCAGTGCGCAGCGGTTTTGCGCAAGGATATTTTCCGATTGAGCAATATCGGCCCGACGAACGTCTACAGTTGGACAGAAGGGTGGGCGTGCATGCGGATCGCGCAAAGCGCATGGCGCCGACTATAAGAAGAGAGAGGGGTGTGTGGATTGTCCATTGTCAGACCCTGTGTACCACGCAGAAAACAGCGGGCCTTGAGCAGTACGACCCGGGCATCGGCAAATATTGCTGGCCGACGTACGGCACTTTTTGGCGCTCGCGCTAGTCTTAGCGTGGATCGCGGTGACGGACGTCACTCCACTTGTCTACGCTATCCTTGTGCGAGACTCACGCAGGAATCCAGCGCAATATGAATGTCCTGATCGTTGATGACGAACCACTTGCCCGCGAGCGCCTTAGCCGAATGGTGGGCGAAATCGAAGGCTATACAGTCCTGGAGCCCAGCGCCACGAACGGCGAAGAGGCGTTGGCACTGATCGACAGCCACAAGCCGGATATCGTGTTGCTCGATATCCGCATGCCGGGCCTTGATGGCTTGCAAGTGGCTGCCCGCCTGTGCGAACGCGAAACCCCGCCTGCTGTGGTGTTGTGCACAGGTGCCGATGAATTTTCCGAGGAAGCCCTGCAGGCCAGCGCCGTAGGCTATCTGGTGAAACCCGTGCGAACCGAGCATCTGCATGAAGCCCTGAAAAAGGCTGAACGTCCGAATCGGGGCCAACTCTCGGCCCTGACCCGTCCCGCAGCCGAAAGCGGTACCGGCCCGCGCAGTCACATCAGCGCCCGCACCCGCAAAGGCATCGAACTGATCCCGCTGGATCAGGTGGTGTATTTCATTGCCGACCACAAATACGTGACCCTGCGTCACGAGGGCGGCGAAGTGTTGCTCGACGAGCCGCTCAAGGCCCTTGAGGACGAATTCGGCGAGCGCTTCGTGCGGATCCACCGCAACGCACTGGTCGCTCGCGATCGCATCGAACGCTTGCAACGCACGCCGCTGGGGCATTTTCAGCTGTTCCTCAAAGGCCTGAACGGTGATGCGTTGATCGTCAGCCGCCGGCATGTGGCTGGCGTGCGCAAGATGATGCAGGGGCTTTGACCGGGCAATTCAGGTTCGACCGTTCGCTCATTTACCAGGCATTGCAGGCCAGGGAGGCCACGCCGTTTCTGATTCAAGTCAAAGTGGATTTGACTGAGCTGTTATTATCCGCCGTATCTATTCAGTACGGATTGATCCATGTCCTCTCGCGAAATCCGCATCGCCACCCGCAAAAGTGCCTTGGCTCTCTGGCAGGCCGAATACGTCAAAGCCCGTCTCGAAGCGGCCCACCCGGGTTTGCTGGTAACACTGGTGCCCATGGTCAGTCGCGGCGACAAGCTGCTTGATTCGCCACTGTCGAAGATCGGCGGCAAGGGACTTTTCGTTAAAGAACTGGAAACCGCGTTGCTCGAAAACGACGCCGACATCGCCGTGCACTCGATGAAAGATGTGCCGATGGATTTCCCCGAAGGGCTCGGTCTGTTCTGCATCTGCGAGCGCGAAGATCCGCGTGATGCGTTCGTCTCCAATACCTATTCGAGTCTTGATGCGCTGCCTGCCGGCGCCATTGTCGGCACCTCCAGCCTGCGGCGTCAGGCGCAGTTGCTGACCCGGCGTCCGGATCTGCAAATCCGCTTCCTGCGTGGCAACGTCAACACCCGTCTGGCCAAGCTTGATGCTGGCGAGTACGACGCGATCATCCTCGCGGCGGCCGGGTTGATTCGTCTCGGTTTCGAAGAGCGCATTACCTCGGCGATCAGCGTTGACGACAGTCTGCCGGCCGGTGGCCAAGGCGCGGTTGGCATCGAATGCCGCAGCGCTGACAGCGACATTCATGCCTTGCTCAGCCCCCTGCATCATGCCGACACCGCCGACCGCGTTACTGCCGAACGTGCTCTGAATAAACATTTGAATGGCGGCTGCCAAGTACCAATCGCCTGCTACGCCGTGCTTGAAGGCGATCAACTGTGGCTGCGTGGTCTGGTCGGTGAGCCGAGCGGCGGCAAGCTGCTCAGCGCTGAAGCTCGCGCGCCACGCGCCTCAGCGGAAACCCTCGGCGTGCAGGTTGCCGAAGACTTGCTCAGCCAGGGCGCTGCCGAGATTCTCAAAGCGGTGTACGGCGAGGCTGGTCACGAGTGACTGCCTGGCGCCTATTGCTGACGCGCCCTGCAGACGACTGCGCGGCGCTGGCCGAGGTGCTGGCGGGCGAGGGGATTTTCGGCAGCTGTCTGCCGCTTCTGGAAATCGCCCCGCTGAAAGTCTCTGAGACAATGCGCCGGACATTCGCCGATCCGTCACGCTACAACGCAGTGATCGTGGTCAGCAAACCGGCTGCGCGCATTGCCGTGGATTTGCTTGGCGCAGCGCCTGCGGTAATGCCGTGGTTCAGCGTCGGCGCGGCGACAGCGCAGATTCTTCAGGCTCATGGGCTGGACGCGAGCTACCCCGCTGAGGGCGACGACAGTGAAGCACTGCTGCAATTGCCGCGTCTGCGCGAGGTCGTTGCGAAGCCCGGATCGCAAGTATTGATCCTGCGTGGCGAGGGTGGTCGCGAGTTGCTGGCCGAGCGCTTGCGTGAGCTTGGTGCTAGTGTCGACTATCTGGAATTGTATCGCCGTGACCTGCCGGCCTACCCGCCAGAAGAACTGTTGCGGCGCATCGCAGCGGAACGCCTGAACGGGCTGGTGGTCAGCAGTGGACAGGGTTTCGAGCACTTGCGCCAATTGGCCGGCGATGCCTGGCCGCAACTTGCGCAGGTGCCGCTGTTTGTTCCAAGCCCAAGAGTCGCCGAGCAGGCACGTGCCGCCGGGGCTCGAACAGTTGTGGATTGCCGCGGCGCGAGTGCCGCGGCTTTGCTGACGGCGTTACGGGAATATCCCGGCCCGTTTTCTAATGCAAAGGATGGATACGTGAGCGAAACAGCCCTGCCAAAAGATGACGCCAAGCCTGTGATTGAAGCCCGGGTCGAGCCGTCGCCAGACAAACTCTCCCCGGTCACGCCGGCCCGTCGAGGCAACGGACTGGCCATCGTCGCCTTGCTGCTCGGCGCCGCCGGGGTGGCCGTGGGTGGTTGGGGTGTCTGGCAAGTGCGGCACTTGCAAGCCAACACCGCGCAACAGTTGAACCAAGTGCAGGCGCTGAATGATCAGGCGCAGACCCTCAAACTCAACGAGCAACGGCTGACCGAGCGCCTCGCGCAATTGCCGGGCGCTGATGAACTCGCAGAGCGCCAGCGTCTGGTGGCGCAGCTGCAGGGCGATCAGCAGCGCCTCAATCAACGTCTGGAAACCGTTCTTGGCGCCAGCCGCAAGGATTGGCGTCTGGCCGAGGCCGAGCATTTGTTGCGTCTGGCCAGCCTGCGTCTTTCGGCCTTGCAGGACATCAGCAGCGCTCAGGCGCTGGTGCAGGGCGCCGACGAAATTCTGCGTGAGCAGAACGACCCTGGTTCGTTCGCTGCCCGCGAGCAAGTAGCCAAAACTCTGGTAGCGCTACGCAGCACCGAGCAGCCGGATCGCACCGGGTTGTTCCTGCGTCTGGGCGCGTTGCGCGATCAGGTGATCGACCTCACCGAGCTGGCGCCGGAGTACAAGGATCGCGGTGAATCGCTGCTGGGCCTGACTGCTGATGGTGATGGCGAAAGTCGTTGGGAACAGTGGTGGGACAAGGTTTCGCGCTATATCCGCATCGATTTCAACGCTGACAAGAACGTCCGTCCGCTACTGGCCGGACAGAGCCTGAGCCAGGTGCGTCTGGCGCTGAGTCTGGCACTCGAACAGGCGCAGTGGGCCGCACTCAATGGTCAGGCGCCGGTGTACACCCAGGCCATGGCCGAAGCGCGCGATGTGCTCAAGGGCAATTTCAATCCGGATAATGCGCAGAGCAAAGTCATGCTTGAGCAGGTTGCCGAGCTGAGCAAACAACCGGTGACGGTGGTCACGCCGGACCTCACCACGACCCTGAGTGCCGTGCAAGGGTATCTGGAACGACGCAACGTCAACGCTGAAGAATCGATCAAACCTTTCGCCAAACCTGCCGCCAACACCGCGCAGGAGGCCACGCCATGAAGCGCCTGTATGTGATCGTGTTTCTGGTGATTGCGGCGACGGCGGCGTTGGGCCTGGCGATTGCCGAGCATTCCGGTTACGTGCTGGTGGCCTACAAAAGCTTCCGTTATGAATCGAGCCTGTGGGCGACGCTGGCCTTCATCGCAGTGCTCTGGCTGCTGGTGTGGGGCATCAAGGCGCTGATCGAGTTGGTGATGGCCTCCGGCGGCGTGGTCAATCCATGGTCGCGACGCAACCGCAGTCGGCGTGTGCAGGTTGCCATCGAACACGGTCAGCTGGATCTGGCCGAGGGCCGCTGGGCCAGCGCGCAGCGTCATTTGCATCGCGCCGCTGAAGCCGAGCGCCAACCCTTGCTGTATTACCTCGGCGCTGCCCGTGCGGCCAACGAGCAAGGCAACTACGAAGAAAGTGATCGCCTGCTCGAGCGTGCTCTTGAGCGACAGCCACAAGCTGAACTGGCGATTGCTCTGAGTCATGCCCAGTTGCAAACCGACCGCGGCGATACCGACGGCGCGCTGGTGACCTTGCAAGCCATGCACGAACGCCATCCGCATAACGCGCAGACCTTGCGCCAGTTACAGCGCTTGCATCAGCAGCGCGGCGATTGGTCGGCGGTGATTCGCCTGTTGCCTGAACTGCGTAAGGACAAAGTGTTGCCTCCGGCAGAGCTGACGGAGCTCGAGCGTCGCGCCTGGGGCAAAAATCTGTCGCTGGCAGCGCATCGTGAAGAGGACGGTACGGTCGGTTTGCAGTCGCTCAATCGCGCCTGGCAGCAATTGTCTTCTGCCCAGCGTCAAGAGCCACCGCTGGTGTTGGCTTACGCTGAACAACTGCGGCAACTGGGTGCTCAGGTCGAAGCCGAAGAGGTTTTGCGAAATGCGCTCAAACGCAAATACGACAGCCATCTGGCGCGGCTCTATGGGCTGGTACGCGGCAGCGATCCGGCGCGTCAAGTGCAAACCGCCGAGGGTTGGCTCAAGGAGCATCCGGGCGACGCGAGTCTGCTGCTGACGCTGGGTCGTCTGTGCCTGCAAACCAGTTTGTGGGGCAAGGCGCGGGACTATCTGGAAAGCAGCCTGCGCGTGCAGCGCAACCCGGAAACCTGTGCCGAACTGGCGCGATTGCTTGCTCAACTCGGCGACACCGAACGCAGCAACCTGCTGTTCCAGGAAGGGCTTGGACTGCTTGATGAGCGCCTGCTGGCCGCGCCATTGCCGGTGCCGGTGCGCGCCTGATCTGCTCGGGGGAGGCTGCTCCCCCGTTCACTTCCGTGACTGAATAGTTACCGTAAAAACAACTCCTGGGCAATTTCCTACAGAGGACTACACCGAATCCTCTCGTGCCTGTCGGGTTTTCCCTACACTTCTGGTGAAGTGTCGCCAGCGCCCCGCCTTGAAAGGCCAAGGCGCTTTCCTCTACCGTAACTGCCTGTCTCTAATGTTACGGATTAGCCATGTCGTTGGCCTGCTCACGCTCCCTGTTCTTTATGGCTTTCACTGTGGGGATTCTGGCCCTGGGAGCTTCCTATTACCTCGAATACGCGGTCGGACTGGTGCCTTGCAGCCTGTGTCTGGTGCAGCGCCTGTTCCTCAGTGTGCTCACCGTCAGCTGTGGGATGGCAGCGGTGCACGGGCCGCAGCGGTGCGGCCTGGCGCTGTACTGGCTCACCACTTTGGCCGCGGGGCTCGGCGGCATGACGGCGGCGTGGCGGCAGGTATTGTTGCAGGGCGACTCGATGGAACACCTGGTGCATTGCGTACCCGGCGCCGAGGAGATGTTCAGCAGTCTGCCGTGGGTATGTGCACTGATGCGCATGTTCAATGACACTGCTGATTGTGCGGAATTGTCCTGGACATTGTTTGACCTGAGCATCCCGGAGTGGAGTCTGTTGTTCTTCGTCGCTATGTCGATTCTGGCGGTTTACCAACTGCTGCGTCTGGTCTGGAGCGCTCTGCAGCGACCGCTCAGCGGCGAAGCGTCGCACCGGGAGCTGGTCGGGGATTAAACACTTGTATGAACTTTCTCTCCTGCGTACCTTGAAGCCATAGGCGTGCGGGCATAATCTGGCCCGCACGTGTCATTGGAATTATGTTGCTCGATGACGCTCTGCCTGGCCGACCCCCGCAAAGAGGGGCGCGGGTGTAGAGCAGCATGACCCACAAGGGAAGAGAGATCGCCATGCTCGAAAGTTGTCAGAATGCTCAGGAACGTTGGGGTGGAGTTCATCTGCTGATCGACCGCTGGCTCCAGGAGCGTGAGGAACTGATCGCTGCCTATGACAAGCTGGGCGCCAAGCCTCAATCGTTGTCCGAAGATCGCAAGCCGTTGCAGGAATTCTGCGGCGTGCTGGTCGACTACGTATCTGCCGGGCACTTCGAAATCTACGAACAGTTGACTGGTGAAGCCAAGGCCTTCAACGACAAGCGTGGCCTGGAACTCGCCGAGACGATCTATCCGCGCATCGATGTCATCACTGAAAAGCTGCTGGCGTTCAACGATCTTTGCGATGAAGGCAAATGCGTTGTCGAGAAATTCAAGGAGCTGGGCGGGTTGCTCCACGAGCGTTTCGAACTCGAAGACTGCCTGATCGAAGTGCTGCACACCGCGCACAAGGAAGAGGATTCGGTTCGGGCCTGAGCCGACCCCGCAACACACAAAAACGGTGCGCCCAAAGCGCACCGTTTTTTATTGCCTGATCAGCTGGTCGCGCCGCGCAATTCGACTTCGAATATCAGCGGTGTGAAGGGTGCGATCAGGTCGCCAGCGCCGTCCGCGCCATAGGCCTGATCGGATGGAATCACCAGTCGCCACTTGGCCCCGACGGGCATGTCTTGCAACGCGGTGCGCCATCCGGCGATCACGCTGTCGAGATTGAACCACTGCGGCTGCGTGTTCTGATCGAACACCGTGCCATCCGGCAACCGACCGACGTACAGCACCTGCACTTTTCCATCAGGGCCAGCCTTGGTGCCGGTGCCCGGTGTCAGTTCGGTCATCAGGATGCCGTCGGCCAAAACCTTCACGCCAGGTTTGGCTTTTTCAGCCGTGAGAAAACGCCTCTCGTTTTCCAGGGCGGCGTCGCTCGAAGGCTGCGTTGGATGCTCGGCATTCTGTGCTTCGTGGTCGGCCAGAATCTGCTCGATCCGCGCCTCGCTCAGCGCCAGTGGCTTGCCTTGATAGGCCTGTTGCAAACCTTCAACCAAAGCCTGCAACTGCAATTGCGGCACCTCTTGGCGCAGGCGTTCACCGAGGCTTGCGCCGAGGCTGTAGGCCAGATCGTGAGCATCATTTGCGCTGGTTTTTTCGTCAGCCTGAGCGAGCGAAAAAATCATGCAGAGGGATAAAAAAAGGTAGCGCGACATCGGCACTCTCCGTCCTGAATTGCGCTGGATTATGCCAGCGCAATCGTCTGCAACGGTGAACTGCTTTGGCCAATACGCAGAAGTTTTTCGCAGGCTTACAACCGAGTGCTTTCGATACTGTCAACATGCCCTAGCGGCGGTAGCAGCAGAGGTCTAGTATGAGCCGCACTCACTTCAGCCAGGAGGTAAACCATGTCGGCCACCAAGAAGCCTGTAAATACTCCGTTGCACTTACTCCAACAACTCTCGGGCAGCCTGCTCGAGCATTTGGAAAACGCTTGCTCGCAAGCTTTGGCTGATGCTGAGAAGTTGCTCGCCAAACTTGAGAAGCAACGCGGCAAGGCGCAAGAAAAACTGCACAAGTCCCGTACCAAATTGCAGGACGCAGCTGCGGCCGGTAAAGCCAAGGCGCAGACCAAAGCCAAAGGCGCAGTGAAAGAACTCGAAGAGCTGCTGGATGCGCTGAAGGATCGTCAATCCGATACCCGCAGCTACATTCTGCAACTCAAACGCGATGCTCAGGAAAGCCTGAAACTGGCTCAGGGCGTTGGTCGTGTACAAGAGGCTGTGGGCAAGGCGTTGACCCTGCGTGCAGCCAAACCGGCAGCGGCACCTGCGAAGAAAGCCGCAGCCAAACCTGCCGCTGCAAAAGCGCCAGCCAAAGCAGCGGCCAAGCCTGCTGCCAAAGCACCGGTGAAAGCTGCTACGAAACCTGCGGCGAAGAAACCTGCTGCGGCCAGCGCTGCAAAACCTGCAGCTAAAACTGCTGCTGCCAAACCTGCCGCGAGCAAAGCTGCCGCCGCAAAACCGGCAGCAAAAACCACTGCTGCCAAAGCAGCGCCGGCGAAAACTGCCGCTAAGCCAGTTGCCAAAATCGCAGTTAAACCGGCAGCAAAACCTGCCGCGAAAACCGCCGCTGCAAAACCGGCAGCCAAGACTGCTACCAAGCCAGCTGCAAAAGCAGCAGCTAAACCAGCGGCCAAACCTGCTGTGAAAGCTGCGGCCAAACCCGCTGCTAAACCAGCCGCTGCGGCCAAACCTGCTACCACCGCAGCCAAGCCGGTAGCCGCAAAACCGGCTGCCAAACCAGCCGCTAAAAAACCTGTCGCTGCCAAACCAGCAGCCACCAAGTCGGCAACCCCGCCAGCGGCAAAACCTGCGACCCCGGCATCCCCGGCTCCGTCCGCAGCAGCTGCAACGCCAGCCACCACCTCGACTTCCGCGCCAGCCGCCGCGTCGAGCCCTGCCAGCAACTCGACCAGCGCTTCCTAAGCGCCAGTCGCCGCGGCGCGCAGCACTTGCAGCGCGTCGTGGTTCAGGTGGGTCGCGCTACCCGCCAGTGCCTCCAGCCACCCCCTCATGCCCGCCACATTTTGCGCCCAGCCCTGAGCCACACCTTCAAGTCGTGACAACAGCGCACGCTCGGCCTCCAGCTCCAATCCCTTGATCTGATCACGCATACCTTTGAGCACCGCATCAGTCTCGGCGAGGGTTTTCCAGTGCATGCGCAATTCGCGCAACGGCTGCACCACTTCGGTATCCCACGGTACGGTCAGCTCTTGAAGCTGGCGCACGCGTTGTTCATCGCAATTCACGCCGCGATGTTCCAGCCACGCGCCGCACAGCAGCAGGCACACATTGGCACCCGCCGTCTGCAAGCGCAGGCAAGCGTCTTCCACGCCCGGACGGGCGTAGGTGGCAAGGGCAAAGCTCCACAGGTCAGAGGACATCGTGCTTCTCGCGCCAGTTGTGAGCGAAGCTGGTAGACTCCGCCGCCATTATGATCCGACTTCAGAACCTGACTTTACAGCGTGGCCCGCAACGTCTGCTAGAAGACGCCGAGCTGACCCTGCACGCCGGCCACAAAGCTGGCCTCATCGGTGCCAACGGCGCCGGCAAATCGAGCCTGTTCGCCTTGATTCGGGGTGAACTGCACCCAGACTCGGGTGATTGCTTCTTGCCGGCTGACTGGCGCATCGCCCACATGCGCCAGGAAATCGAGACGCTCGAGCGCCTTGCCGTCGACTATGTGCTCGATGGTGACCTGCGCCTGCGCGAGGTGCAACGTGACCTCGCTGCCGCCGAAGAGGCACACGACGGCACCGCTCTGGCGCGTCTGCATGTTGAACTCGACAGCGCTGACGGCTACACCGCCGATGCGCGTGCGCGCAAACTGCTCGCCGGTCTGGGATTCACCAACGAACAGATGGATCGTCAGGTAGGAGATTTCTCCGGTGGCTGGCGGATGCGTCTGAATCTGGCGCAGGCATTGATGTGCCCGTCCGACCTGTTGTTGCTCGACGAACCGACCAACCACTTGGACCTCGACGCCATCATCTGGCTCGAAGACTGGCTGAAAAGTTACCCCGGCACCTTGCTGCTGATTTCCCACGACCGTGATTTCCTCGACGAAGTCGTCGATCACGTCGCGCATGTCGATCAGCGCAAGATCACTTTGTATCGTGGCGGCTACACCGCGTTCGAACGCGCCCGTGCCGAACGTCTGGCCCAGCAGCAACAGGCCTACGAGAAGCAGCAGGTGCAGCGCGCGCACATGGAAAGCTACATCGCCCGCTTCAAGGCGCAAGCGACCAAGGCCCGTCAGGCGCAGAGCCGGATCAAAGCGCTGGAGCGTATGGAAGAGCTGTCGGCGGCCCACGTCGATTCGCCGTTCGACTTCGTGTTCCGCGAATCAACCAAGATCTCCAGCACGCTGATCGATCTGTCCGATGCGAATCTGGGTTATGGCGACCGCACCGTGCTGGAGAAGGTCAAGCTGCAACTGACCCCCGGCGCGCGGATCGGTCTGCTCGGCCCGAACGGCGCGGGTAAGTCGACCTTGATCAAGAACCTCGCTGGCGAGCTTGAGCCGCTGTCCGGGCGTCTGACCCGTGGCGAGAACACCGTGGTCGGCTATTTCGCCCAGCATCAGCTCGACTCGCTGGACGCCAAGGCCAGCCCGCTGCTGCACTTGCAGCGTCTGGCGCCGACCGAGCGTGAGCAGGCGCTGCGCGATTTCCTCGGCGGTTTCGACTTCCGGGGTGCGCGGCTCGATGAGCCGGTGTTGAATTTCTCCGGTGGCGAAAAGGCGCGGCTGGCCCTGGCGTTGATTGCCTGGGAAAAACCCAACCTGTTGCTGCTCGACGAACCGACCAACCACCTCGACCTGGAAATGCGCCTGGCGCTGACCATGGCGTTGCAGGAATTCAGCGGCGCGGTTCTGGTGGTTTCCCACGATCGGCACTTGCTCAAGAGCACTACCGACAACTTCTATCTGGTCGCGGACGGCAAGGTCGAAGAGTTCGATGGTGATCTCGAAGACTACGCGCGGTGGCTGGTGGAATACCGCCAACGCAACGCCCCGGTCAGTAATAACCCGGTGAACCCGGACAAGACTGACAAGAAAGCCCAGCGTCAGGCTGCCGCCGCGTTGCGTCAGCAACTGGCGCCGCACAAGCGCGAGGCCGACAAGCTCGAGGCTGAGCTGGGCAAGCTGCACGAGAAACTGGCGAAGATCGATGCCAGCCTCGGCGACAGCGACATCTATGAGCCGGCGCGCAAGAACGAATTGCGCGACCTGCTGGCCGAACAGGCCAAGTTGAAAGTTCGCGAAGCCGAGCTTGAAGAGTCTTGGATGGAAGCACTGGAAACCCTGGAAAGCATGCAGGCGGAGCTGGAGGCGCTGTCCTGATGGATGCGTTCAAGCTGCCGCTGCCGGCGATGTGGGCCGAGCCAATCTGGCTCGGCGTGCAAATCCTGCTGATCCTGCTGGCCGGCTACGTGGCGCAACGCTGTGTTGCCAGAGGCCTGACGCGTTTGGGCGAACGTTATCCGTTTCCGCCGCAGTTGTTGATGCCGCTGCGTGGCGGGCTGCGCTGGCTGATCATGGGCAGTGCGCTGATCTTTGTGCTGGAACGGCTCGGGGTCTCGGCCACGGTGTTGTGGACGGCGCTGTCGGGTTTCGTTGCGGTCGCAGCGGTGGCGTTCTTCGCCATGTGGAGCGTGTTGTCGAACCTGCTGTGCGCGATTCTGATCTTCACCGTCGGGCCGTTTCGCCTCGGCGATGTGGTCGAGCTGGTGGACACCACCGACAAGCCGGGCGTCAAAGGTCGGGTGGTGGCGATCAATCTGCTCTACACCACGTTGATCGAAGCGGAAGAGCTCGGCACTGGCAGCGCGATGGTGCAGGTGCCCAACAGTTTGTTTTTTCAGCGCTCGGTACGGCGCTGGCGCAGCAACGAAGTTTTCCCTTCCAGCGGTTTCGAAAAGTGACGGAGGCCGGCCACCATGGGTCGGCGTCCGCAACATTCTGCAAGAAATCGATAGTCACCGGCCCAAAGCCGCATTAGCTTAGACGTCTGTAACGAGTCTGAGTCGAGGTGTGCAATGGAGCTTCAAACATGGCTGGCGTTCTTTGCCGCCTGCTGGGTCATCAGTCTGTCTCCGGGTGCTGGCGCGATCGCGTCGATGTCCAGCGGTCTGCAATACGGTTTCTGGCGCGGCTACTGGAATGCCCTCGGCCTGCAAGTCGGTCTGGCCGTGCAGATTGCGATTGTCGGCGCTGGTGTCGGCGCGATCCTCACCGCCTCGGCCACCGCTTTCCATGCGATCAAATGGTTTGGTGTCGCCTACCTGGTTTATCTGGCGATCAAGCAATGGCGCGCACTGCCAATGGACATGAGTGACGACGCTGCCGTGCGCCCGATCGGTAAGCCGCTGGCGCTGGTGTTCCGTGGTTTTCTGGTGAACATCAGCAACCCCAAGGCTCTTGTATTCATGCTCGCGGTACTGCCGCAGTTCATCAATCCGCATGCGCCATTGTTGATTCAGTATCTGGTGATCGGCGCGACCATGGTCGCGGTCGACCTGATCGTGATGGCGGGTTACACCGGGCTGGCCTCGAAGGTACTCCGCCTGCTGCGCACACCGAAGCAGCAGCAGCGCATGAACCGCACTTTTGCCGGGCTGTTCATCGGTGCGGCGGCGTTCATGGCGACATTGCGCAAAGCGGCGGCGTAAATCTCCCAGCTACAAAAAAGGCGACCTCACGAGGTCGCCTTTTTCATTGCCGAGACATCGGAGTGACAATCAACTGTGGCGAGGGAGCTTGCTCCCGCTGGGCTGCGAAGCAGACCCAAAAGCTTATGAGCGCTGCGCACTCAAGCGGGAGCAAGCTCCCTCGCCACAGAAAAATCGTAAACCAGCACTCAGCGCAAAATCACCGGCGCAGTATCACGCGGCAAGTTGTTGCGTTGCTGCGGTTCACGCGGCTGTTCGTAACCGCCACCGCCGAGCTGTTGGCTCAGTTGGCCGGCTACGTCTTCGCCCAGCGCTTTCGACACGTCACGCACCACCCGTGGGCGGTTCAGCGAGATCTTGATGTCGCGGTGGTTCACCAGTTTGGTGTCCTGACCTTCGCCCATCGCCGTGAAGGCCGAGGTGATTTCGAAAGTCTTGGTGTTGATCAGACTGAAATCCGCCACCAGCGTCAGGCCCAGTACCGCCGAATAGCTGTCGGTATTCGCCAGCTCGTTCACGTCCTGGGTGAAGTCGATGTCCGACACCGTACCGAACAACACGTAGTCGGCACCTTTGAAGTTGCCGGCCTTGATCCGCTTGATCACGTCATAGACGTCACCCTTGGACGCAGCTGTGTACGGCGTGCCCTGCACCAACTGGAACATGCCGGTACGCAGGATTTCACCTTTGATGTCGCCGGTGAATTTGCGCAGTTCGGTCTGCTCGATGTAGCTGGTGGTGGCTTCGATCTCGTTATAGCTCGAAGAACCACTGGCGCTGTAGTAGCCCTCGCGGTAATTGCTCTTGGCCGAAACGATGTGGATGTATTGCTCCACACGTTCCTGATACGCCAGATCCGTGACGGCGACCTTCGGAGCCGCTTGCGCGCCAAACGCGCAAGCCAGGGCCATGATGCCAATCCATGTGCGCATCAATTAACGCTCCGTGGTTTTGCGGATCTCTTTTTCGTCCATCCACTCGGCCAGACCGCTTTCAACGTCGATCAATTGCAGGCTGAATTTGTAGAAGACGTCTTTGTAGTCGCTGCTGCGTTTGACGATCGAGCTGATCGAACCTTCGATGCGGTACTTGGCGGCAACCATGTTACCGGTCTTGGCCACGGTGCTCTTCTTGTACAGACCGCTCTGGTTTTGCAGCTTGAGCTGATCAACCTGGCTCTGCATCGCGGTGTTGTCGCTGGCGAAGCGCGCAACACCGGTCTTCATCAGCTGAGTCTTGATGCTGGTGGTGATTTCGCGGGTATCGATGTACTCGCTGGTCTTGTTCTTCACGTCGTAGACCTGAACCACCGGACGGCCCTGCAGAATGCCGGACTGGGCCAGGGAGCGGGTCATCGATTCGGCGATCATTTGCAGATCGGTCGAACCGAATTCGTTGGTCACGGTTTCAACCGCTTTGGTGTCGCCGTAGCTGATGTTCTTGCTGCCCAGGGTCGGCGAAGTGTTGGCGCAACCACTGGCAAGCAGGGCGAGGACGGCGATGCAGGAAAAGCGTGCAAACATGGGAATGCTCTCTAAAACAGAAAATAGGGTGGTCGGGCTTAAGGCGTCTTGAGTTCCAGACGGAAATCCACGGCTTTGGCGGTCGGTGCGATGGCCTGAATGAAGCTGGTCTGGGCGCCGTACATCATTTGGCTCTTCCAGACTTCTTCTTCGGCAATCGGGAAGCCTTCGGGGCCGAGCCAGGCGAAGCGGTAGTAGAACGTCTTGTTGCTGTTGAGGGTGTTGCTCAACTGCACGTTGACGGTCATGAAGCCGTTTTCGCGAGCCACGCGCATGGCGCCGACCACGATGTGTTTCTGCGGACCCATGGCCACGACTTTGCTCGCGGCGCTGCCCGGCTCAGGTGGTGGCGGGGTAGCACAGCCGCTCGCCAACAAGGCGAGGGCGGCGACGGCGATGAATTTGAAGCGCATGCAAAGACTCCGTTCTTAAGGTTGTTTGAGACTGGCGACGGCGGTCGGGCTGGCGCTCGGGATCACGTGGGCGGCGAGGCCGCCGGCGTACACCTGATTGCCCACGGCGCGCAGCGTGATTACCTGGAAACGCTGATCAATGGTGACCTTGACCACCGAGCCGCCGACGGCGCTCGGCAGGGTGACCTGGTGTTCACCCTTTTTCAGGCGCAGACGCACCACTTGGGTGTTGTCTGGCAGGGTGCGCCACGTACGGGTATCGGCACCTTCGAGCACAGCTGAAGAGATACCGACTGCCAGACCCGCCAGCGGATTGGTTTCGTTGATCTTCTTCTGCGCCACGCCTTTGGTGATTGCGCGCACCGTGGTGCGCAGGATGATCCCCGGCATGTCATCACGCAGCGCGCGACGGGACATGGCGGTGGTGCTGTTCAGTGCCGTCAGATTGAGCTGCTGACCATCTACACCGATCTGCGCGAACAGCGCGGTGGAGGTGTCCGGCTTGATGATCGGGAACGACAGCGGGGTGATCACCACACTGTTGGAAATCGGCAGCGGCAGCGGCACGCGGATCGAATCGCGCGCCGGCGCCAGGCCGCTTTGCACCACGATCAGGATGTCGCTGTCGTCGCTCTTGGTCGGCTTGTCGAGGTTGACCAGCGCTTGTTCCAGCAGCGGCGTGTTCGGACGCAGCTCGGCAGCCTTGCGGTAGCCCGGTGCAGCCAGATCCTTTTCACCCAGCGCTTCGTAGACGAAACCGGCCAGGTAATGGCTGAACGCACTCTGGTAACTGTTTTTCAGGCCAACCACTTCCGGCGCATCGAGGCTGGCGACCGGGTAGCCTTGCAGATCTTTGTACTGGGTCTTGATGCCTTCTTTCTCGGCTTCTTCTTCGCTCTTCAGGTATTCCTTGTCGCGCAGATCGGCGATCACCGCTTCACGTTCGTGAGTGCGTTTGATCGCGGTGCGCGCGCCGTCGAAATCGTTGACCGCCAGCAAGTTGAGGGCCATCTGCGTGGTCAGCATGACTTTTTCGTAGTCGTAGCCTTCGTAGCGGCGCACCTTGTCGTTGACCAGGAAACTGCCGAACTGCGCGAGGTATTTACCGGTATCGAGCTTGACCGAATCCTCCCACTTGCCCACCACCTGATCGGCGCTGGTCCAGGCGTTCTGGCTGCCGGACAGGTCGCCCTTGGCGCGCAGCAGTTCACCTTTCTCGAAGTAATAGAGCAGGTCTTTGTCGGTGCCGGTGTTGTTCTTTTCCAGCAGGGTCAGCGCGGCGTCGACGTTGCCGGTGGCCAATTGCTGGTTGGTCTGGGCGAGTTCGGAATCGTAGTTGCGAAACGCCGAACAGCCGGACAACAGGGTGACAGCGCTGAGCGCGATCAGAGTGGGAGCGCGGAATGCCATAGGGGGTACTTCTTCCCTGAATTACTGCAGCCGCGTGTGCGGGTCGGGCTGCTGGGACCGTTCGACAGAGGCGCTGGCCTCCTGCCAATTCCTCATAACCAGAGGAGCTTTAATGCCGTTTCGCGATAGCGAGGGCGCGGCATTATAAGCAAGCAATGCTGGCTATGTAATAGCTTTTTAATTGCGCGTCGGGTGGAAGGGGCCATCATCCATTCCGATGCGCCCTAGTGGGCGAGCGACGGATTCTAAGCGTGCGAAATGCCAAATGCTGTCAGGCAAACCTGCGAGCAGGAACGGAAACGCAGACAACGCTTGAGGGAATCTTCGTCGAAGTGAACAATATGTAACTTCGCATTTCCATTTGAGACTCATTCATGACTGCCTCGTCCCGATTCCTGGCCTGGCTGGTGTTCCCGCTGTGCGCCCTGAGCAGCTTCAATCTGCTGGCCGACACCGTGGAAGGCGCGCCGCAAGCGCTGCACCTGCTCGATTACATCAGCGCCGACTATCCGCCGACCGTGCAGGGCGGCAAAGTCATTGATGAATCCGAATACCGCGAGCAGCTGGAATTCACCCAGGCGCTGCAAGGGCTGATCGCCGGCATGCCGGTCAAACCGGAGAAAGCCGCGCTGGAGCAGGGCGTCAAAACCTTGCACGCGGCAATCACTGCCAGGCAGGACGGCGCGGATGTTGCGCGTCAGGCGCGCCAGCTGGGGGCAAAACTGGCGGTGGCGTATGAAGTCAGCCAGGCGCCGATCATCACCCCCGATCCGACTCGCGGCGCGCCGCTGTATGCGCAGAATTGCTCAGTCTGTCATGGCGACGCTGGCGCCGGTGATGGCCCGGCCGGTGTAGGCCTTACGCCGCCGCCCGCCAATCTGCGCGATGCCGCACGCATGGACCACCTGAGTCTGTACGCGATCTACAGCACCCTCGGCCAAGGCGTCGAAGGTACCGACATGCCGGCGTTTGCCGATCAGCTCGATGATCGTCAGCGCTGGGATCTGGCGACTTACATCGCACAGTTCAGCGCCGATCCGGCCACAGCCAAATCCGCCAAGACCTACAACATCGCCGACCTCGCGCGTCAGACGCCAGCCGAAGTGCAGGCCGCTGAAGGTTCTGAGTCTGCCGCAACGTTCCGCGCACAACGTGCACAGCCGCCGCAGGTCAAGCGCGGCCCGGCGCAGTTGCTCGATTACACCGCCGCGACACTGGACAAGAGTCTCGCGGCGTACCGTGCCGGTGAGCACGATCAGGCCTATGACCTGTCGGTAGCGGCGTATCTGGAAGGCTTCGAACTGGTCGAAAGTTCGCTGGATAACGTCGACGCCAATGTGCGCAAGGACACCGAAAAATCCCTGATGGCCTATCGGCAGTCGTTGCAGGACGGTTTGCCGGTGGCGCAGGCCGAGCAGCGTTTGGACGCGGCGAAAGCCAAACTCAAGGAATCCGCAGGTCTTTTGGGCAGCGATGGTCTGAGCTGGTCGCTGAGCTACATCTCGGGATTGCTGATCCTGCTGCGCGAAGGTCTGGAAGCGATTCTGGTGCTGGCGGCGATTCTCGCGTTCCTGCGCAACACCGGCCAGCAATCGGCGGTGCGCAGCGTCAACGTGGGTTGGGGCCTGGCATTGTTGGCCGGTCTCGGCACCTGGGCATTGGCGGCGTATGTGATCGATGTCAGCGGTTCGCAGCGCGAATTGCTTGAGGGCGCGACGGCGCTGTTCGCCAGTGTCATGGTGCTGTGGCTCGGCGTGTGGATGCACGATCGCCGGCACGCAGCGGCCTGGCAGGATTACATCAAGAAAAGTCTGGTTGGCGGCAGTGGTCGTTTCGGTTTCGCGATCCTCGCGTTCTTCTCGGTGTATCGCGAGCTGTTCGAAGTGATCCTGTTCTACGAAACCCTGTGGTTGCAGGCCGGTCCGGCCGGACACAACGCCGTATTGGCGGGTGGCGCGACTGCGCTGGTGCTGTTAGTGGGTCTGGCGTGGGTGATTCTGCGCGGCTCGGCGAAACTGCCATTGACGCTGTTCTTCAGCATCAACGCGGCGCTGTTGTGTGCGCTGTCGGTGGTGTTTGCCGGGCATGGCGTCAAGGCGTTGCAGGAAGCCGGAATCTTCGGCACACGGCCGGTGGCGTTCTTTGACTTCGACTGGCTGGGGATTCATGCCGATGCTTATTCGCTGACGGCGCAGGCCGTAGCAATCATGGCGATCATTGTGTTGTATGGCCGTAGCTGGGTGGCGGAGAAACGCCGAGTGGAGGCTTGAGATAATGCGTGTATGGATCGATGCCGATGCCTGTCCGAAGATGGCCAAGGAGCTGGTGGTAAAATTCGCGCTCAAGCGTCGCTTTGAGGTGGTGCTGGTGGCCGGGCAGCCGCAGACCAAGCCGGCGCTGGCCATCGTCAAACTGATCGTGGTGCCGAGCGGCCCGGATGCGGCGGACGATTATCTGGTGGAGCACGCGGTACCCGGTGAACTGGTGATTTGCAGCGATATCCCGCTGGCCGATCGCTTGGTGAAGAAGGGTGTCGCAGCGCTGGATCCGCGCGGCAAGGAGTTCGATGAGCAGAACATGGGCGACCGATTGGCGGTGCGTAATCTGTTCACCGATCTGCGTGAACAGGGCCAGGTCAGCGGCGGCCCGGCACCGTTTGGCGACCGCGAGAAGCAGGCGTTCGCCAATGCGCTGGACCGGATCCTGACCCGACTTACCCGTAACGCCTGATTCAACTCTGTCTCTGTGGCGAGGGAGCTTGCTCCCGCTGGGCTGCGCAGCAGCCCCAAAACCATTCGACCTTATCGTGTCAGGTAGATCCGGATTGCAGGGTTTACGACGGCTGCGCCGCCGAGCGGGAGCAAGCTCCCTCGCCACAAGAGCTTTGCAGCAATCAGGCATCGTTCTCGTGGGTCAGTTCGAGTACGCGGTCTACCAGTTTATTGATCCCCGAAGCCGCCTCACTGATGGTCTGCGCCAGCATATACGCCGGGGTCGTCACCAGTTTGCGTGCCTTGTCTTCAATGATCTCGGTGACTGCGCAGTCTTCGTGGGTCGCGCCCATCTTGTTCATGGCCGCTGCCGTGTCGGCATCGTTGCCGATAGTGCAGATCACGCCTGGGCCGTAGATCTTGGCGGCCAGCGCCGGCGAGATGCAGATCAATCCCACCGGTTTACCGGCTTCGGCAAATGCCTCGGCCAGCGCCAGCACGTCCGGTTGCACGCTGCAGCCGGCACCCTCTACGGCGAAGTTCGACAGATTCTTCGCCGCACCGAAACCGCCGGGCACGATCAACGCGTCGAAGTCTTCGGCATTGGCTTCGCGGATGTCTTTGACGTTACCGCGGGCAATGCGCGCCGATTCCACCAGCACGTTACGCGACTCGGGCATTTCTTCACCGGTCAGGTGATTGATCACATGTAATTGCGCAATGTTCGGCGCGAAGCACTGCACCTGGGCGCCGCGCTGGTCGAGGCGCAGCAGGGTGATGACGCTCTCGTGGATCTCGGCGCCGTCGTACACGCCGCTGCCGGACAGGATCACTGCAACTTTTTTGCTCATGGGTTTCTCTCCTGATTCATGGCGTCAAATGTCCACTAAATTGTCGCTGGTTGCCATAGGGTTAATCCGCGGTTACGCCTAGGATCTGTTCATAGAATCCGATCAGGGCGCGTCATGGACTTCATTCTGTATGCGGTGCCGTTTTTCTTCGTATTGATCGTGGTGGAACTGATCGCCGACCGTTGGCGCGGGGTCAGCAACTATCGCCTGGCGGATGCGGTGAACAGCATCAGCACCGGCGTGTTATCGACCACCACCGGGCTGCTGACCAAGGGCGTCGGGCTGCTGAGCTATGCCTTTGCGCTGGAGCATCTGGCGCTGGTCAAACTGTCGGCGGACAGTGTCTGGGTGTGGATTCTCGCCTTCGTCTTCTATGACTTCTGCTACTACTGGCTGCACCGCATGGGCCATGAACGCAACATTCTCTGGGCCGCACATTCGGTGCATCACCAGAGCGAGGACTACAACCTCTCCACCGCATTGCGCCAGACCAGCACCGGGTTTCTCCTGAGCTGGATTTTCTACCTGCCGATGGCGGTGTTCGGCGTGCCGTTGCTGGTGTTCGTCAGCGTCGCGGCGCTGAACTTGCTGTATCAATTCTGGGTGCATACCAAGCACATTCCCAAACTCGGCTGGTTCGAGTGGTTCTTCGTCACGCCGTCCAATCATCGGGCTCACCATGCACAGAACGCTCTCTACATGGATCGCAACTACGGCGGGGTGTTCATTATTTGGGATCGGCTGTTCGGCTCGTTTCAGGAAGAGGACGACAACGAACCGGTGATTTTCGGCGTGACCACACCGCTGGCGAGCTGGAATCCACTGTGGGCCAACCTGCAGTTCTACGCACAGTTGTGGGACGACGCGCGGCGCGCCGAGAGCAAGTGGGACAAGCTGCGGATCTGGTTCATGCGCACCGGTTGGCGTCCGGCGGATGTGAAGGCGAAGTATCCGCTGAGCAAACGGGATCTGCGCCAGTTCCGCAAATTCCATGTGGACATCGACAGCCGCCAGCAGTGGTACGTCGCGGCGCAGTTCTGCGTGTACATCGCGCTGGGCAGTTACTTGATGAATCTGGAGCGCAGCCTGTCGACCGGCGCGTTGCTGCTTGGCTGGGGGGCGGTGGCGTTGGGTTTGTTTGTGTTAGGCGTGGCGTTGGAAAATCGCCCGTGGGCGAGGAGGCTGGAGTTGCTGCGGCTGGCGTCGAACCTGGCGCTGGTGTGGCTCGCGCCGCTGGTTGGGCTATGGCCGGCCAGCCCGTTGGCGTGGGTTGGCCTGCTCGGTTATAGCCTGCTCAGCGGCGTTGGGCTGTATTGCTGTCGCCAGAGATTTACTCGGCTGGCGACTTAGGCTCGACGGTTTTGGCCTGTGCAGCTTGTTCGGCCTTGAGAATCTGCTCGTCCTCGTAAACCTTCTTTGCCAGACGCGCGTTCTTGAACCGGCGGCGGATCCACAGGCCGACGCCGAGGATCAGCAGCGCGCCCAGCACCCACAATTCATATTTCTTGATGCTGCCGAGCATGCCTTCCAGCACTGCGCCGAAGTGGTAAGCGGCGGCGGCCAGCGCGGTGGCCCAGATCGCCGCGCCAATCCCGTTCAGCAACAGATAGCGGCCCGGCGGATAGCCCGACAGGCCGATCGCCACCGGCATTACCGTGCGCAAACCATAGACAAAGCGGAAGCTCAGCACCCAGATGTCCGGGTGCTTGCGGATGTGTTCCAGCGCGCGATCGCCCATCAATTGCCAGCGTGGTTTGCGCGCGAGCAATTTGCGCCCGTGCTTGCGCCCCAGGAAGTACCACAGCTGATCGCCGGCATAGCTGCCGCAGAACGCCACGACCACCACAATATTGATGTCCATGTAACCACGGAACGCGAGGAAGCCCGCGAGCACCAGGATGGTTTCGCCTTCGAAGAACGTGCCGAGGAACAAGGCAAAGTAGCCGAAGTCATGCAGAAATTGTTGGAGCATTGTCTGGGTGCTGGCGAAATGAACGCGCAGCCTAACCCTTCAGACACATTCATGAAAGTGTCGAAATGTGTCTCGACGTGAACATTTCCTACACGGACAATGGAAAGCGACTACGTGTCGCGGGGGTGCACACAACTGTCATACGACCGTCATAATGGCCGTCTATAACTGTCACGCTCGCTCGCCAGCGCGGGCTCAGGAGTCCGCCGTGAGCTTTACCCCAGCCAATCGTCTGTTCCCAGCCACCCGCCTGCGGCGCAATCGTCGTGACGATTTTTCCCGTCGGCTGGTGCGCGAAAGTCTCCTGACAGTCGATGATCTGATCCTGCCGGTGTTCGTGCTCGACGGTGAAAACCGCCGCGAAGCCGTGGCCTCGATGCCCGGCGTAGAGCGCTTGACTATCGACCTGCTGCTTGAAGAAGCGGCGAAATGGGTCGAACTTGGGATTCCGGCGCTGGCGCTGTTCCCGGTGACACCGCCAGAACTCAAATCCCTCGACGCCGCCCAAGCCTGGAACCCTGAAGGCATCGCCCAGCGCGCCACCCGCGCCCTGCGTGAACGCTTTCCTGAACTGGGCGTGATCACCGACGTCGCCCTTGATCCGTTCACCACTCACGGTCAGGACGGCATCCTCGACGAAGACGGCTACGTGCAGAACGACGTCACTGTCGACGCACTGGTCAGACAGGCTCTGTCGCATGCCGAGGCTGGCGCCCAAGTGGTCGCGCCGTCGGACATGATGGACGGGCGCATCCAGGCAATCCGCGAAGCGCTGGAGATCGCCGGTCACGTCAATGTGCGGATCATGGCCTACTCGGCCAAGTACGCCAGCGCCTATTACGGCCCGTTTCGTGACGCCGTAGGTTCGGCGGCGAACCTCGGCAAAGCCAACAAAGCCTCTTACCAGATGGACCCGGCCAACAGCGACGAAGCCCTGCACGAAGTCGGTGCGGACTTGTCTGAAGGCGCGGACATGGTCATGGTCAAACCGGGCATGCCTTATCTGGACATTCTTTTCCGGGTAAAAGATGCCTTCAAAGTGCCGACCTTCGTCTATCAGGTTAGCGGCGAATACGCCATGCACATGGCGGCGATCCAGAATGGCTGGTTGAGCGAAGGCGTAATCCTCGAATCCCTTACCGCCTTTAAACGTGCCGGCGCTGATGGCATCCTGACTTACTTTGCTGTCCGCGCCGCTCAATTGTTACGAGAGCAGAAATAGCCCTCCCAGGAACACTCAATGAATACCGAAGGACTGACTGAAGTTGCCGTAAAAGACGCTCAACCTGTGGTTGAGCAGATTGACGAAACCCCGCCGGAACTCGAACCGGCGCCACCCGCGCCGGTCACCGAACCTGCTGCGGCGGCGCCAGCAATCGCAATTCCCGGCCTGGATGACAGCAGCCTGTATATCCACCGCGAATTGTCGCAACTGCAGTTCAACATCCGCGTGCTGGAACAGGCGCTGGACGAGTCCTATCCGTTGCTGGAGCGGTTGAAGTTTCTGCTGATCTTTTCCAGCAACCTCGACGAATTCTTTGAAATCCGCGTCGCCGGCCTGAAGAAACAGATCACCTTCGCCCGTGAGCAGGCCGGCGCCGATGGCCTGCAACCGCATCAGGCACTGGCGCGTATCAGCGAGCTGGTACATGGTCACGTGGATCGCCAATACGCGATCCTCAACGACATCCTGCTGCCGGAGCTGGAAAAGCATCAGGTGCGCTTCATCCGTCGCCGCAACTGGACGACCAAGCTCAAGACCTGGGTGCGCCGCTATTTCCGTGACGAGATCGCGCCGATCATCACCCCGATCGGCCTCGACCCGACTCACCCGTTCCCGCTGCTGGTGAACAAGAGCCTGAACTTCATCGTCGAGCTCGAAGGTATCGACGCCTTCGGTCGCGACTCCGGTCTGGCCATCATCCCGGCCCCGCGTCTGCTGCCGCGCATTATTAAAGTGCCGGAAGAAGTCGGCGGCGCCGGCGACAATTATGTGTTCCTGTCGTCGATGATCCACGCCCACGCCGATGACCTGTTCCAGGGCATGAAGGTGAAAGGCTGCTACCAGTTCCGCCTGACCCGAAACGCCGACCTGGCACTGGATTCCGAAGACGTCGAAGACCTTGCGCGCGCTCTACGTGGCGAGTTGTTCTCGCGTCGTTACGGTGACGCAGTGCGTCTGGAAGTCGCTGACACCTGCCCGAAACTGCTGTCGGATTACCTGCTCAAGCAGTTCAACCTGAGCGAGACCGAGCTGTATCAGGTCAATGGCCCGGTCAACCTGACGCGTCTGTTCAGCATCACCGGTCTGGACAGCCATCCGGAGCTGCAATACACGCCGTTCACGCCGCAGATCCCGAAACTGCTGCAAAACAGCGAAAACATTTTCAGCGTGGTCAGCAAGCAGGACATCTTGCTGCTGCACCCCTTCGAGTCGTTCACACCGGTAGTCGATCTGCTGCGCCAGGCGGCGAAAGACCCGCATGTATTGGCCGTGCGCCAGACGCTGTACCGCTCGGGCGCGAACTCGGAAATCGTTGATGCGCTGGTCGACGCTGCGCGTAACGGCAAGGAAGTTACCGCCGTCATCGAGCTGCGCGCACGCTTCGACGAAGAGTCCAACCTGCAACTGGCCAGCCGTCTGCAAGCGGCGGGTGCGGTGGTGATCTACGGCGTGGTCGGCTTCAAGACCCACGCCAAGATGATGCTGATCCTGCGTCGCGAGCAGGGTGAGATCGTGCGTTACGCGCACCTCGGCACCGGTAACTACCACGCGGGTAACGCCAAGCTTTACACCGACTACAGCCTGCTGACCTCTGATGACGCCTTGTGCGAAGACGTCGGCAAACTGTTCAGTCAGTTGATCGGCATGGGTAAAACGTTGCGCATGAAGAAGCTGCTGCACGCGCCGTTCACCCTGAAGAAGGGCATGCTCGACATGATCGCGCGCGAAACCCAGTTCGCCCTCGACGGCAAACCGGCGCACATCATCGCCAAGTTCAACTCGCTGACCGATCCGAAGATCATCCGCGCGCTGTACAAGGCCAGCCAGTCCGGCGTGCGCATCGATCTGGTGGTGCGTGGCATGTGCTGCCTGCGTCCGGGTATCGCCGGGGTTTCGCACAACATCCATGTGCGCTCGATCATCGGCCGCTTCCTTGAGCACACCCGAGTGTTCTACTTCCTCAATGGTGGCGAGGAACAGATGTTCCTCTCCAGCGCCGACTGGATGGAGCGCAACCTCGACAAACGCGTGGAGACTTGCTTCCCGGTGGAAGGCAAGAAGCTGCTGACGCGGGTCAAGAAAGAGCTGGAGCTGTATCTGACTGACAATACCCATAGCTGGAGTTTGCAGTCGGACGGTCGCTACATCCGCAACACACCGACCGGCAATCAGAACCCGCGCAGTGCGCAGGCGACGTTGCTGGAGCGCTTGGGCAGCCCGATTCTGCCGGTGAGCAGTTAAGGTCAAGAGCAAGAGCCCCTCACCCTAACCCTCTCCCAGAGGGAGAGGGGACTGACCGGGGTGCCTTACGCTATACGCCGACCTGAACTACCGAGTTGAGCTCAGGATTTGAAAAGCCCACAAATCGGCTCCCTTTCCCCTCTACCCCTTGGGGGAGAGGGCTGGGGTGAGGGGGATGGATCTCAAGCGCCCCACAAAACTTAAGCCGAATGCCCAACAAAAAAGGCGACCCGAGAGGATCGCCTTTTTCACACGTGCGCCAGGCATGGCGCGTTGCGCGCAAGCGCAACCAGCTTGGCTGTGGTGGCCTCGCTGGTGACTTGGAGGTGAAAGTCCTCTACACACCCGGCAAGGGGAAGTGTTAGCCAGAGGC
>NZ_JAFCUQ010000026.1:0-60849 GCF_049896625.1 Pseudomonas sp. TWP3-1 | reverse complement strand
GGAGGCAATTACGATCTACAACCAAGAGCGACCGCACCTGTCTCTGAAATACAAAACGCCCGATGCGGTGCATCGGGCGTTAGAGTGAAAAAGGTGTAAACCTATTTCAGGACTAGACATTTCGGTCGGCTTTGATTTTGCGGTTTGGGTTTATCCCTAGCCCCTCAGCCCAGCCCTCTCCCGGAGGTGGAGGGGGCCGACCGAGGTGTCTGGCGTCATACATCGACGTCAAAAAAACAGTCGATTATGGATTCGGTGAAGCTTGAACAGGCTGGCATTAACCTCAAGCATCCCGCAATCAGTCCCCTCTCCCCCGGGAGAGGGCTAGGGTGAGGGGAGCGCTCCAGCTCAATACCCACTATCACCCAGGCTGGCAATGATCGAGCGATAGCTATTCATCCGCTGCTGCTGCACACGCCCATCTTCCAGCGCCTTGAGCAGCGCACATCCCGGTTCGCGATCATGTTTGCAGTCGCGGAAACGGCAGGTGCCGAGCAGATCATCAAACTCGATGAAACCGGCCTCTACGTCAGCCCGGCTCACGTGACCCAGACCAAACTCGCGGATACCCGGGGAGTCGATCAGTTCACCGCCACCCGGGAAGTGAAACAAGCGCGCAGTGGTCGTGGTGTGAGTACCCTGACCCGACAGCTCGGACAGTGGGCCAACACGGGTTTCGACTTCCGGCAACAGGCTGTTGACCAGCGACGACTTGCCGACACCGGACTGGCCGACGAACACGCTGATGCGTCCGTCGAGCTGCTTCTGCAACTGCTCCATGCCGTCGCCGTGGTGCGCGGACACTTCCAGCACCGGGTAGCCGAGCGTGCGGTAGACCGCGAGCAAGGCATTCAGCGCCGGGGCGTTCTGTTCGTCGATCAGGTCGAATTTGTTCAGCAGCAGCAACGGGCGGATGCCGGCGTGTTCGGCCGCGACCAGATAGCGGTCGATCAGGTTGGCATGCGGCTCGGGCAGCGGGGCGAAGACGATGACGATCATGTCGACGTTGGCCGCGACCGGCTTGAGCTGACCACGGCTGTCCGGGCGGCACAGCTCGGTGGTGCGCGGCAGTTGCGCGACGATCACCCCGATGCCCTGGTTGCCGGCACGCCAGACCACGGTGTCGCCGGTTACCAGCGCCGGCAGGTTGGCGCGCAAGTGGCAGCGGAAGACCTGGCCGGCCTGATCGCCGTCAATGGCTTCGACTTCGACCTGCACACCGAAGTGCGCGATCACCAGGCCGGTTTGTTCCGGGCCTAGATCGCCGCCTTCAAGGGCTTCGACAGCCGAGGACTCGCGTTTGGCGGCGCGGGCGGCGCGCTCGCCCTGAATTTTTTCGATACGCCAGTTTTGACGTCGATTGAGTTGGCGTTTGGCCATGGGTGTTCCGTATGAATAATGCAGCGATTAGGTAAAACGGCCGCGAGTTTAGCACGCCCGGCCACCTGCCTAAGCTAAACTGCGCAGCATTGCTCAGGAGCCGAAACATGCCAAACCCGCAGAATCTGATCTGGATCGACCTGGAAATGACCGGTCTGGATCCGGAAAATGACGTCATCATCGAGATGGCCACTATCGTCACCGACAGCGATCTGAACACCCTCGCGGAAGGTCCGGTCATCGCGATTCATCACAGCGACGAAGTGCTCGCGCGTATGGATGAATGGAACACCCGCACCCACGGCAATTCCGGCCTGACCCAGCGCGTGCGCGACAGCCGCGTGACCATGGCCGAAGCCGAAGCCGAAACCATCGCGTTTCTCGAGCAGTGGGTGCCGAAGGGCAAGTCGCCGATTTGCGGCAACAGTATCTGCCAGGATCGACGCTTCCTTTATACGCACATGAAAGCGCTGGAAAGCTACTTCCACTATCGCAACCTCGACGTGTCCACGCTCAAAGAGCTGGCCGCACGCTGGGCGCCGGACGTGCGCGACAGCTTCAAGAAGGGCAGCACGCACCTGGCGCTGGACGACATCCGCGAATCCATCGCCGAACTGCAGCACTACCGCAAGCATTTCATCAAGTTCTGACATCGGCGAACTTCACCATCGCGCGCTCTTTTGGTGCGATGGCGAAGTGAGTAGACTGCGCGCCTTCCTGCAAGGACCGCCACCATGTTGCTGATGCTCTATCTCGTCGCCATCACCGCTGAAGCCATGACTGGCGCCCTGTCTGCGGGCCGGCGCGGCATGGACTGGTTTGGCGTGGTGCTGATCGCCTGCGTCACGGCACTCGGTGGCGGTTCAGTGCGCGATGTGCTGCTCGGGCACTACCCGCTGACTTGGGTCAAACACCCGGAATACCTGGTGCTGACGACGGTGGCGGCGATGTTCACCGTGTTCACCGCACGCTGGATGCGTCACCTGCGTTCGCTGTTTCTGGTACTCGACGCCGTCGGTCTGGTGGCGTTCACCCTGATCGGCTGCATGACGGCGCTGGAAATGGGCCACGGCATGCTCGTCGCCTCGGTCAGCGGTGTGATCACCGGTGTGTTCGGCGGTATCTTGCGCGACATCTTCTGCAACGACATCCCGCTAATCTTCCGCCGCGAACTCTACGCCAGCGTCTCGTTCGCCGCCGCGTGGTGCTACATGCTCTGCCTGTATCTGAATGTGCCGAGCGAGCAGGCGATTCTGATCACTTTGTTCGGTGGCTTCCTGCTACGGCTGTTGGCGATTCGCTTTCATTGGGAAATGCCGAAGTTTGTTTATAACGACGAGCATTGATTTCGCGATCAGAAATATCCTGTTGAGGTTGGTTAATGGCCGACACTCACTGAATGGGGTAAAAGAGTATTAAAAGGGGTATTTGAGATGCGTATTACCCCCTTTACTGTTTTTTTTACCCCATTTGAAGGAATATGCAATGCGGTCGCTCACCTCTCATTTTCTCAGCGGCTTGCGGTTTAACGGCTTGCAGATCACCACTTTGCGGGCGCTGGGAGAATATCGAGGCAAACAGCAACTGTTTGTCGCCCAGTCACCTCAAATTCTCGATGACCTTAAAGAGCTTGCAGTAATTGAGTCCACAGAGTCCTCCAATCGGTTGGAGGGTGTAACCGTCGCTCCTGCCAGGTTGAAATCTTTGGTAAGCGGGAACACGGATCCCAAGAGCAGATCCGAGCAGGAGATTGCCGGGTACCGAGACGCGCTGTCGCTGATCCATGAGTCTGGAGAGGAGATGTCCTTTTCTGAAGGGATTTTGCAGCAGCTGCATACTGTGCTCTATCGATATCTTCCGCAGGACGGCGGCCATTGGAAGGCAACGAACAATGACATCATCGAGCGGCACATCGATGGAAGCTCACGCGTTCGTTTCCGGCCGGTCGCTGCGCATTTGACCCCTATCGCGGTTGCCGACATGGTCACGCAATACCGGCGAGCAGTGGACCAGAACTCGGCTGATCCCTTGGTTCTAGTTCCGCTCGTTGTTCTTGATTTTCTTTGTATACACCCCTTTTCGGATGGCAACGGGCGAGTTGCGCGCCTGCTGACGCTGCTGCTGCTTTATCAATTCGATTATCGAGTCGGGCGCTTCATCAGTCTTGAACGAATATTTGAAGAATCAAAAGAAGGTTACTACGAGACGCTTGAGCTGAGCTCAAAGGACTGGCATGAAGGTTTACATGACGTTCAGCCATGGCTTGACTATTTTTGGGGTGCGATGCTTCGAGCGTACAAAGAGTTTGAGAGTCGAGTCGGTAAGATTGATAGCCGTCGGGGAGGTAAGAGTGATCGGGTCAGAAGCGAAGCACTGAAGCGTGAATTGCCCTTTTCCATTTCGGACATTGAAAGATCCTGCCCTGGAGTAAGTCGCGACACAGTTCGAATGGTGCTGCGTGCGCTCAAGGCGGATGGGCTGATTGAGTCTACAGGCAACGGGCGCAGTGCCAAATGGAGGAAGCCGATGTGAGGCCGCGAATTTTCACCCGCTAAACTACCTAACGCGGTCAGCGTGTTGCCTCAAAGCCCATTCAACGTGTTCGCGCACCAGATCCGAAGGATAGTCGCGGCGTGATTTAAGTGCTTCCAGCACCGGAATGCTCGACGGCGCGTTGCCCAGCCCCACCGCCAAATTGCGCAACCAGCGTTCATAACCGGCGCGGCGCAATGGCGAGCCCTCGGTGCTGCTGAGGAACTTGTCTTCATCCCACATGAACAATTCGGCCAGCTCCGCGTTGTCCAGATTGTGCCGTGGCTTGAAGTCGCTCTCTTTCGAGGGGCTTGCGAAGCGATTCCACGGGCAGCAGATCTGGCAATCATCACAGCCGAATACGCGGTTGCCGATCAGTGGTCGCAAGTCTTCGGGAATCGCGCTCTTCAGCTCGATGGTCAGGTAGGAAATACAGCGCCGGGCGTCCAGCACATATGGCCCGACGAAGGCATTGGTCGGGCAGATGTCCAGACACGCCGTGCAGCGCCCGCAATGTTCGGTGCTGTGCGGCTCGTCCACCGGCAACGGCAAATCGACAAACAGTTCACTGAGAAAGAAGTAGCTACCGGCCTTGCGATTCAACACCAGCGTATTTTTGCCGATCCAGCCCAGACCAGCCTGTTCGGCGATGGCTTTTTCCAGCACCGGCGCGCTGTCGACGAAGGCGCGGAAACCGAACGGGCCGATCTCGGACTGGATCTTGTCTGCCAATTGTTGAACACGCTTACGGATCAATTTGTGGTAATCGCGGCCCAAGGCATATCGCGAGACGTAGGCTTTTTCCGGTTGGGCGAGCAAGTGCGCCATTTGCGTGTCGCCCGGCAGGTAGTCCATGCGTAGCGAAACCACGCGCAAGGTGCCCGGTACCAGTTCTTCGGGGTGCGAGCGTTTGCTGCCGTGGGCACCCATGTAATCCATTTCGCCGTGGTAGCCGGCATCGAGCCAGCGTTGCAGGTGCTGCTCGTGTTCAGCCAGATCCAGACCGCTGATGCCGACTTGTTGAAAGCCCAGCTCACGGCCCCAGTCCTTGATGGATTGGGCGAGGGCGGGCAGGTCTGTGGTGATGGCGGACATGAGGCGAGAGAAACCGGAGCTGAGGTGCGTATAATTCTGCCAGACATCGGAGCCGGAAGACGCATGCCGCACACTAAAGATGAATTACCCGACGCGCTGTACCGCGCCGCACAGGTGCGAGCACTCGACGCGCGGCTGATCGCCGCCGGCACGCCGGGCTTCGAATTGATGCAGCGTGCGGCGCATGCGATGTGGCGCGCATTGGTCCGGCAATGGCCTGCAGCGCACGAGTTAACAGTGGTGGCCGGGCACGGCAACAACGCCGGTGATGGATATCTGGTGGCCGCGCTGGCGCTGCGTGCCGGGTGGCAAGTGCGAGTATGGGCTGTCGGCGATCCGCGACTCTTGAAGGGCGATGCTGCGCTGGCGCATGCCGAAGCACTGGCCGAAGGCGTTACCGTCAATGCTCAAGGTGAGTTACGCGGAGTCATCCTCGACGCATTGCTCGGCACTGGCCTGAGCGGCGAAGTGCGCGAACCGTATGCCTCTGCGATTGCGGCGATCAATGCCAGCGGTCTACCAGTCGCCTCGGTGGATATTCCTTCCGGACTTTGCGCCGATACCGGCCGCGTGCTGGGCGATGCGGTGCATGCGGATCTCACCGTGACGTTCATTGGCCTCAAGCTGGGACTGTTCACTGGTGACGCGGCGGATCACGTCGGCGCGCTGGTGTTCAACGATCTGCAAGCCACCGACGAAACCTTCAGTGACATACCCGTCGCAGCCAAACGGCTCAACGCCGCTAATCTTGCCCTGCTGCCCGCCCGCGCGCCGACCTCCCACAAAGGCCGTTTCGGGCATGTCTTGCTGATCGGTGGCGATCACGGTTTCGGCGGCGCGATTCTGCTCAGCAGCGAAAGCGCGTTGCGTAGCGGCGCGGGCATGGTGTCGCTGGCAACTCGTCCGGAGCATGTGCCGGCCGCGTTGAGCCGGGTGCCGGAAGTGATGGTGCTCGGCACTTCCTCGGCCAATCAGTTGATGGGGTTGCTGGATAAGGTCTCGGTGCTGGTCGTCGGGCCGGGATTGGGCCAGGCCGGTTGGGGGCGCAGTCTGCTGTCCGCAGCGGCCAACGCACCGTTGCCGCAAGTGTGGGACGCCGATGCGCTGAACTTGCTGGCAAGCGGTTTGGTCAGCTTGCCCAAGGACTGTGTGATCACTCCGCATCCGGGCGAGGCTGCACGTCTTCTGGGGATCAGCACTGCCGAGGTCCAGGCTGATCGTCCGGCGGCGGCGTTGGCTCTGAGCAAAAAACATACAGCTGTCGTGGTGCTCAAGGGCGCCTGCAGCCTGATCGCCCATCCCGACGGGCGCTTGGCGCTGTGTCATCAGGGTCATCCGGCGATGGCCACTGCAGGTCTCGGCGATGTGCTGGCCGGGCTGGTCGGCGCGTTGCTCGCGCAAGGCATGGATGCTTTTGATGCCGCGTGTCTGGCGGTCTGGCTGCACGCCAACTCCGGAATGCAACAAGGCAAATTCGGCCGTGGGCTGGCGGCCAGTGATCTGATTCCAGCCATTCGTCAGTTGTTGGAGGAGCATGCACCGTGTCTGAAGTAACCCTGTACCTGGCCGATGAACAGGCCATGAGCGACTTTGGCGCACGCATCGCCGGCGTTACCCAGGGCCATGGCCTGATTTTTCTTGTAGGCAATCTGGGGATGGGCAAAACCACCCTGTCGCGGGGCATTATTCGTGGCTTGGGGCATATCGGTGCGGTAAAAAGTCCGACCTTCACTTTGGTCGAACCCTACGAGATCGGCGACATCCGCGCGTTTCACTTCGACCTGTATCGACTGGTCGATCCGGAGGAACTGGAGTTTCTCGGCATCCGCGATTACTTCGAAGACGACGCCCTGTGTCTGATCGAGTGGCCCGATAAAGGTGCAGGCTTTTTGCCAAAGCCGGACCTGACCATTACCATTAGCCCGCAAGACAGCGGGCGTTCGCTGAATATTTTGTCCCAGGGCTCGCGTGGCGAGGCCTGGTGTGCCGCTTTGGCATTGGAATCCAATTAAATGATGGGGTCAGGTATGCGCTTTCGCGCGGTGGTAGCTGCCGTTGGACTGTTGTTGATGGCAGTAACCGTCAACGCTGTGGCCGAAACAAAGGTCAACAGCGTGCGCCTGTGGCGGGCGCCGGACAACACGCGACTGGTGTTCGATCTTAGCGGCCCGGTGCAGCACAGTGTGTTCACCCTGACGTCACCCGACCGACTGGTGATCGACATCAATGGCGCCACCCTCGGAGCGCCGCTGAAAATCCAGTCGGCCAACACCCCGATCACCGCAATGCGCTCGGCGCAGCGCACGCCGACCGACCTGCGGGTGGTCATCGACCTGAAAAAAGCCGTTACCCCGAAAAGCTTCTCGCTGGCGCCGAACGCGCAGTATGGCAACCGTCTGGTGGTCGATCTGTTCGACAACGCCGCCGATGCCGCGCCGCCGCCTGCGCCAATCCCGACCCCGGCGGTGGCGAACATCCCGGCGGTGCCGGTCACCCCGACCGAGCCGTCGATCAAAATGCCACCGGCCCCGCCCGGCAAGCGCGACATCATCGTGGTGATCGACGCCGGGCACGGCGGCGAAGACCCGGGTGCGTCCGGCTCGCGCGGTCAGCGGGAGAAAGATGTGGTGCTGCAGATCGCCCGCGAACTGCAAAGGCAGATCAACGGCATGAAAGGTTTCCGCGCCGAGCTGACCCGCACCGGTGACTACTTCATCCCGTTGCGCGGCCGTACCGAAATCGCCCGGAAGAAGGGTGCTGATCTGTTCGTCTCGATCCACGCCGACGCCGCGCCATCTACGGCAGCCTTCGGTGCCTCGGTGTTTGCCCTGTCCGACCGTGGCGCCACCTCGGAGACCGCCCGTTGGCTGGCAGACAGCGAAAACCGCTCCGACTTGATCGGTGGTGCCGGCAACGTCAGCCTCGATGACAAGGACCGTATGCTCGCCGGTGTGCTGCTCGACCTGTCGATGACCGCGTCGCTGACCTCCAGCCTCAACGTCGGCCAGAAAGTCCTGACCAACATCGGCCGGGTAACTCCTCTGCACAAACAGCGCGTGGAGCAGGCCGGGTTCATGGTGCTGAAATCGCCGGACATTCCGTCGATTCTGGTCGAAACCGGTTTTATCTCCAACGCCAATGAAGCTTCGAAACTTGCGGCATCCGGCCACCAGCAGGCGCTGGCGCGGTCGATCAGCAGCGGCGTGCGCCAGTTCTTCCAGCAGAATCCGCCACCGGGCACTTACATTGCCTGGCTGCGTGATTCCGGCAAGATCGCTCAGGGGCCGCGTGATCACCGGGTTGGCCCGGGTGAAACCGTGGCGATGATCGCCGTGCGCTATCAGATCTCACCGGCCGCGCTGCGCAGCGCCAACAATCTGAAAAACGATGAGCTGAAAATCGGCCAGCACCTGACCATTCCCGGCACCGAACTGGCGTCCAAAGAATGAACCAGATGAGCAACACCGGCCGCATCGAACTGCTCAGCCCACGGCTGGCGAACCAGATCGCTGCGGGTGAAGTGGTCGAGCGCCCGGCATCGGTGATCAAGGAGTTGCTGGAAAACAGCCTCGATTCCGGTGCCAAACGCATCGATGTCGATGTCGAGCAGGGCGGCGTCAAACTGCTGCGGGTGCGTGACGATGGCAATGGTATTTCTGCCGATGACTTGCCGCTGGCGCTGGCGCGTCACGCCACCAGCAAGATTCGCAATCTGGAAGACCTGGAACAGGTGATGAGCCTGGGTTTTCGCGGTGAGGCGCTGGCATCGATCAGCTCCGTCGCACGCCTGACTCTGACCTCGCGCACCCGTGATGCCGATCAGGCGTGGCAGGTCGAGACTGAGGGGCGCGACATGGCCCCGCGCGTCCAGCCTGCGGCGCACCCGGTGGGCACCTCGGTGGAAGTGCGCGACCTGTTTTTCAACACCCCGGCGCGGCGCAAATTCCTCAAGACCGAAAAAACCGAATTCGATCACCTGCAAGAAGTGATCAAGCGTCTGGCGCTGGCGCGTTTCGACGTGGCATTTCATCTGCGGCACAACGGCAAGACCATCCTCAGCCTGCACGAGGCCCACGATGATGCGGCCCGTGCGCGGCGAGTCGCGGCGATTTGCGGGGCCGGGTTCCTCGAGCAGGCGCTGCCGATCGAGATCGAGCGCAATGGTCTGCACCTGTGGGGTTGGGTCGGGCTGCCGACCTTCAACCGCAGCCAGGCCGACTTGCAATATTTCTTCGTCAACGGCCGTGCGGTGCGTGACAAGTTGGTAGCCCACGCGGTGCGTCAGGCTTATCGCGACGTGCTGTTCAACGGGCGGCATCCGACCTTTGCACTGTTTTTCGAGGTCGATCCGGCGGCGGTCGATGTCAACGTGCACCCGACCAAACACGAAGTACGCTTCCGTGACGGACGCATGGTGCATGACTTCCTGTATGGCACCTTGCACCGCGCGCTGGGCGATGTGCGGCCCGAGGATCAACTCGCGGCGCCTGCCGCAACTGCTGGCATCGTTCGACCTACCGGTATCGATGCCGGGGAATTCGGCCCGCAGGGCGAGATGCGTCTGGCGGCGAATGCCTTGCTCGAACAACCGCAGGCGCAGCCGACGTTCAATACTTCATCCGGCGCCAGCACGGGCGGCGGTTATCAGTATCAATACACGCCGCGCCCGCAATCCGGTGTGCCGGCGGGTGAGGCGCAAGCGGCTTATCGTGAGTTTTTCGCGCCGCTGCCCGAGGCCAATGCCAACGCATTGCCAGCCGGTCAGGAAGACATCCCGCCGCTCGGCTACGCGCTGGCGCAGCTCAAGGGCATCTACATTCTGTCGGAGAACGCCCAGGGTCTGGTGCTGGTGGACATGCACGCCGCGCACGAGCGAATCATGTACGAACGGCTGAAAATCGCCATGGCCAGTGAGGGCCTGAGCGGCCAGCCGTTGCTGGTGCCGGAGTCGCTGGCGGTCAGTCAGCGCGAGGCCGATTGTGCTGAAGAACATGCGGCGTGGTTCCAGCGGCTGGGCTTCGAATTGCAGCGACTTGGCCCGGAAACCTTGGCAATCCGTCAGATTCCGGCGCTGCTCAAGCAGGCTGAAGCCAACCGTCTGGTCGGCGACGTACTTTCGGATTTGATGGAATACGGCACCAGCGACCGGATTCAGGCCCACCTGAACGAATTGCTCGGCACCATGGCCTGCCACGGCGCGATTCGCGCCAACCGGCGTCTGGCCCTGCCGGAAATGAACGGCCTGCTGCGTGACATGGAAAACACCGAGCGCAGCGGTCAATGCAACCATGGCCGACCGACCTGGACCCAACTGGGCCTGGACGATCTGGACAAACTGTTTTTGCGCGGACGTTGATGAGCCAGCTACCTCCAGCGATTTTCCTGATGGGCCCGACCGCTGCGGGCAAGACTGACCTGGCCATCGAGCTGACCAAGGTGCTGCCGTGCGAGTTGATCAGCGTTGATTCGGCACTGGTTTATCGCGGCATGGACATCGGCACCGCCAAACCTTCGAAAGAGCTGCTGACCGAGTTTCCGCACCGTCTTATCGATATTCTTGATCCGGCCGACGCCTATTCGGCTGCGGATTTCCGCCGCGACGCGCTGGAGGCCATGGCAGAGATCACCGCGCGCGGCAAAATCCCGCTGCTGGTCGGCGGCACAATGCTCTATTACAAGGCTTTGGTCGAAGGTCTGGCAGATATGCCGGCGGCCGATCCCGAAGTGCGCGCGCAGATCGAAGAAGAGGCTGCACGCCTTGGCTGGCAAGCCCTGCACGAGCAATTGGCGCTGATCGACCCGGTCTCGGCGGCGCGCATTCACCCGAATGATCCGCAACGCCTGAGTCGCGCGCTGGAAGTTTATCGAGTCAGCGGTAAAAGCATGACCGACCTGCGCCTGCAACAATCTGCGCAAAGTACTGAAGCTGCGGCATCGGGGCGCCAACAATTGCCCTATACTGTCGCGAACTTGGCCATTGCTCCGGCAAATCGCCAGGTACTGCACGAGCGCATTAAACAAAGATTCACAAATATGCTGGAACAGGGGTTCATCGACGAGGTCGTAGCCCTGCGTACAAGAAGTGACCTGCATTCGGGGTTGCCGTCTATACGTGCAGTAGGCTATCGCCAAGTCTGGGATTATCTGGATGGCAAGCTGACGTCAGCCGAGATGCAGGAGCGCGGCATCATTGCCACGCGCCAATTGGCCAAACGCCAGTTCACCTGGCTGCGCAGTTGGGAAGACTTACACTGGCTCGACAGTCTCGATTGCGACAATCTGCCACGCGCCTTGAAATACCTTGGGACCATCTCCATATTGAGCTGAGTCCTTGCAATTGCCGTCTATCCTTGGGGGTGTGACGGCCAAAGCCATCTGTTTACCTATTTTTATTATTGAATCCTTAAAGGAGTGCGGCACATGTCAAAAGGGCATTCGCTACAAGACCCTTACCTGAATACTTTACGTAAAGAGAAAGTTGGGGTTTCCATCTACCTGGTCAACGGGATCAAACTGCAGGGCACGATCGAATCGTTCGACCAGTTCGTCATCCTGCTGAAAAACACCGTTAGCCAGATGGTTTACAAACACGCTATCTCGACAGTCGTTCCAGTTCGTCCAATTCGTCTGCCTAGCGCAGCTGATGGCGAACAAGCGGACGCTGAGCCAGGTAACGCCTGATAGGAGTCTCCTTTGTTCTTTGAGCGCCACGGTGGTGGTGAGCGAGTAATCCTCGTTCACTTGGATGGACAGGACCCTGAGGCGCGCGAAGATCCGCAGGAGTTTCAGGAGTTGGCTAATTCGGCCGGCGCCGAGACCGTTGCGTTTTTTAACGTGCCGCGTCATCGGCCAACCGCCAAATTCCTGATCGGCAGCGGCAAGGTCGAGGAACTACGCGACCTGGTCCATGCCGAAAAGGCCGATCTGGTGATCTTCAATCACATCCTCACGCCCAGTCAGGAACGTAACCTCGAACGTGTTTTCGAGTGTCGCGTGATCGACCGTACCGGTCTGATTCTCGATATTTTCGCCCAGCGCGCCCGGACCCATGAAGGCAAGCTCCAGGTCGAACTGGCCCAGCTTGATCACATGAGCACCCGGCTGGTTCGCGGCTGGACTCACCTTGAACGTCAAGGTGGCGGTATCGGCATGCGTGGTCCGGGCGAAACCCAGCTCGAGACCGACCGCCGTCTGCTGCGGGTGCGCCTGCGACAGATCAAGGGCCGTCTGGAAAAAGTGCGCAGCCAGCGCGAACAATCGCGACGCGGCCGCATGCGCGCGGATATCCCTACCGTCTCTCTGGTGGGCTATACCAACGCCGGCAAATCCACGCTGTTCAATAACGTGACCAAATCCGACGTGTACGCGGCCGACCAGCTGTTTGCCACGCTGGACCCGACCCTGCGCCGTCTGGAACTGGACGACCTGGGGCCGATTGTCCTCGCCGACACGGTGGGTTTCATTCGGCACTTGCCGCACAAGCTGGTCGAGGCATTTCGGTCTACGCTCGAAGAGTCGAGCAACTCCGACCTGCTGTTGCACGTGATCGATGCGGCCGAGCCGGATCGCATGTTGCAGATCGAGCAGGTGATGGTGGTGCTGGGCGAGATTGGTGCCCAGGACTTGCCGATCCTCGAGGTATACAACAAACTCGATTTGCTTGAAGGCGTTGAGCCACAGATCCAGCGCGATGCCGATGGCAAGCCGCAACGGGTCTGGCTGTCGGCGCGTGATGGCAGTGGTCTGGAATTGCTTGAACAAGCCATTGCCGAATTGCTCGGCAGTGAATTGTTTGTGGGAACTTTGCGCTTGCCGCAACGATTCGCTCGACTGCGTGCGCAGTTCTTCGAACTCGGCGCGGTGCAGAAAGAAGAACACGACGAAGAGGGTGTCAGCTTGCTGGCCGTTCGATTGCCGCGCTCGGAGCTTAATCGGCTGGTCAGCCGTGAAGGCGTTGTACCGGCTGAGTTCATCGAACAACACACTTTGCAATAAAAGCCTGAAAAAGCGGTTGTGCCGCAGTCGCAGGCATTCTGTAGCATTGGTCGGCGCGCCGTGGGTGCGTCTTTGCTTTATCAGATGGAGAGCGCTATGGCTTGGAATGAGCCGGGTGGCAACTCGAATAATCAGGATCCTTGGGGTGGCAAGCGCCGCAATAACGGCGACCGCAAGGGGCCACCAGATCTCGACGAGGCCTTCCGAAAGCTGCAGGAAAGCCTGAACGGGTTGTTCGGTGGTGGTAAGAAACGTGGTGGCGACGGCGGTGGTTCGAGCAGGAGTGGCGGCTTTGGCGGCCTGCTCGGCATCGGCCTCGTTGTGCTCGCGGCCGTCTGGCTGTACAGCGCGGTGTACGTGGTCGACGAGCAGGAGCAAGCCGTTGTGCTGCGCTTCGGCAAGTACTACGAGACTGTCGGCCCGGGCCTGAACATCTACTTCCCGCCGATCGACAAGAAGTACATGGAGAACGTCACGCGTGAGCGGGCGTACACCAAGCAGGGTCAGATGCTCACCGAAGACGAGAACATTGTCGAAGTGCCACTGACCGTGCAGTACAAGATCAGCAACCTGCAGGACTTCGTGCTCAACGTCGACCAGCCGGAAATCAGCCTGCAGCACGCGACCGACAGTGCTCTGCGTCACGTGGTGGGTTCCACCGCGATGGATCAGGTGCTGACCGAAGGTCGTGAGCTGATGGCCAGCGAAATCAAGGAGCGTCTGCAACGCTTCCTCGATACCTATCGCACCGGTATCACCGTTACCCAGGTCAACGTACAGAGCGCAGCTGCACCGCGTGAAGTGCAGGAAGCCTTTGATGACGTGATCCGCGCCCGTGAAGACGAGCAGCGTTCGCGCAACCAGGCTGAAACCTACGCCAACGGCGTGGTGCCGGAAGCCCGTGGTCAGGCCCAGCGCATCCTCGAGGATGCCAACGGTTACCGCGACGAGACTGTCTCGCGCGCCAAGGGTGAGGCGGATCGCTTTACCAAACTGGTTGCCGAGTATCGCAAGGCGCCCGAGGTCACGCGTCAGCGTCTGTACCTGGACACCATGCAGGAAGTCTTCAGCAATACCAGCAAGGTTCTCGTGACCGGCAACAAGGACGGCCAAAGCAATCTGCTGTACCTGCCGCTGGACAAGATGATTCAGAATGGTTCGGGCGGCAATGCGCCGGTAACCGGTTCGGCCGCTGCCACCAACAACACGGACGGCACGCCGCATGTCACTGACCAGCCGCAATCGCGTACAAGGGAGACCCGCTGATGAGCAATAAATCGCTGATCGCCCTGATCGTTGGCGTTGTGGTGCTGCTGGTGGGCTGGAACTGCTTCTACATCGTCGCTCAGACCGAGCGTGCGGTGTTGCTGCAATTCGGTCGTGTGGTTCAGGCCGATGTCCAGCCGGGTCTGCATGTGAAAGTGCCTTACGTCAACCAGGTGCGCAAGTTCGACGCCCGCCTGATGACGCTGGATGCACCGACACAACGTTTCCTGACGCTGGAAAAGAAAGCCGTGATGGTCGATGCCTACGCCAAGTGGCGCGTGAAAGATGCCGAGCGCTTCTACACCGCAACTTCCGGCCTCAAGCAGATCGCCGACGAGCGTCTTTCCCGTCGTCTGGAATCGGGCCTGCGTGACCAGTTTGGTAAGCGCACCCTGCACGAAGTGGTTTCCGGTGAGCGCGATGCGCTGATGGCTGACATCACTGCGTCGCTGAACAAGATGGCGGAAAAAGAGCTGGGTATCGAAGTGGTCGATGTCCGGGTCAAGACCATCGACTTGCCAAAAGAAGTCAACCGCAGCGTGTTCGAACGTATGAGCACCGAGCGTGAGCGTGAAGCTCGTGAGCACCGCGCCAAGGGTAACGAGCTGGCCGAAGGCATCCGTGCCGACGCCGATCGCCAACGCCGCGTGCTGCTTGCTGAAGCCTATCGTGAATCGGAAGAGGTTCGTGGTGATGGTGACGCTCAGGCCGCTGCGATCTACTCCAAGGCCTACGGCCAGGATCAGGAGTTCTACGGTTTCTACCGTAGCCTGCGTGCCTACCGTGAAAGCTTCGCAAATAAAACCGACGTCATGGTCCTCGACCCAAGCAGCGACTTCTTCCGTTACCTGGAAAAGTCCAAGCCTTGATACAACGTTGACCTGAATCATCCCCGCCTGGCGGCTAAAAACTGCGGCGGGGTGATCCTTTGGGAAAACGTGTGTATGATGCGGCAGCCGGGAAATTCCCGGCTTTTTTGCGTCTGCACGTTTGATTGGTGTTGTTGGTTGCAGGCGTCGGGTTGAATGACCCGACAGTTTTTCGAGGAAAGTGATGGGCGAAGCCGCTGACAGGCCTTTCGCTGCGTCGTTCATGCGCGTGCGTTTTGAACAGACTGGTCATTTTCTGCTTCACTCAAGGCTCGCCCTAGTGCTGGCCGCCCGGATCAAAGGGGAATGGCGTAATGGCAACGGTAGACCGCTGGCTGCTGCCAGATGGCATCGAAGAAGTACTGCCACCGGAAGCGGCGCGCATTGAAGTAGCGCGTCGTCAGGTGTTGGATCTGTTCCAGAGCTGGGGTTACGAGTTTGTCGTGACTCCCCATATCGAGTACCTGGAATCCCTGCTGACCGGCGCGGGCTCCGATCTCGATCTGCGTACCTTCAAGGTCATCGACCCGCAATCGGGCCGGCAGATGGGTTTTCGCGCGGACATCACGCCGCAAGTGGCGCGCATCGATGCGCATACCCTGCGTCGCGAAGGCCCTAGCCGTCTGTGCTACGCCGGCAGCGTGCTGCATGCGCAGCCGCGTGCATTGTCTTCCTCACGCAGCCCGATCCAGTTGGGCGCCGAGTTGTATGGCGATGGCAGCCCGAGCAGCGACGTTGAAGTGATCAGCCTGATGCTGGCCATGCTGCAACTGGCCGATGTGCCGGATGTGCACATGGACCTCGGGCATGTTGGCATCTACCGCAGTCTGGCCCAGGCGGCTGGTCTGTCGGGCGAAGTCGAGCAACAGTTGTTTGACGCCTTGCAACGCAAGGCCATCGACGAGGTCATTACCCTGACCGAAGGCCTGCCGGCCGATCTGTCCGGCATGCTGCGTGCGCTGGTCGACCTGTGTGGCGGACGTGAAGTGTTGAGCGCTGCCCGCGAGCGTCTGGCCAATGCGCCGGCGCCGGTATTGGCGGCACTGGAAGATTTGCTGGCGATCGCCGAGCGCTTGTCGGCGCGCTTCCCGGAGCTGCCGCTGTACTTTGATCTGGGCGAGTTGCGCGGCTACCACTACCACACCGGTGTGGTGTTCGCGGTGTTCGTACCGGGCGTTGGCCAGTCCATCGCGCAGGGCGGTCGTTACGATGACATCGGCGCTGATTTTGGTCGCGCGCGTCCGGCGACTGGCTTTTCCACCGATTTGAAAACCCTGGTGACCCTGGGGCGTGCTGAGATCGAGCTACCGTCTGGCGGTATCTGGATGCCTGACAGTACGGATGCGGCACTCTGGCAGCAGGTTTGTCAGTTGCGCAGTGAGGGTCAGCGTGTCGTTCAGGCATTGCCTGGACAACCATTGGCCGCCGCCCGTGAAGCGGACTGCGACCGGCAATTGATCCAGCAGAACGGGCTTTGGCAAGTATCGCCACTGGCTTCTTGAGTTTTCCTGCCGGCTGACGCCGGCACCAAGTTTGCGCGAATGAGGACAAGTGTTATGGGTAAGAATGTCGTAGTCCTGGGCACCCAATGGGGTGATGAGGGCAAAGGCAAGATCGTTGATCTGCTGACCGAACATGCTGCCGCCGTAGTGCGCTACCAGGGTGGCCACAACGCTGGTCACACTCTGGTCATCGATGGCGAAAAAACTGTCTTGCACCTGATCCCGTCCGGCGTGCTGCGCGAAGGCGTGCAGTGCCTGATCGGCAACGGCGTGGTGGTTGCACCTGACGCCCTGCTGCGCGAGATCATCAAGCTGGAAGAGAAAGGCGTACCGGTGCGCGAGCGCCTGCGTATCAGCCCGTCCTGCCCGCTGATCCTGTCCTTCCACGTGGCGCTGGACCAGGCCCGTGAAAAGGCCCGTGGCGAGCTGAAGATCGGTACTACCGGTCGCGGCATCGGCCCGGCGTACGAAGACAAGGTTGCACGTCGTGGCCTGCGTGTTGGCGATCTGCTGAACATGCCGCGCTTTGAAGACAAGCTGCGTGAACTGGTGGATTACCACAACTTCATGCTGGTGGGTTACTACAAAGAGCCGGCCATCGAGTTCGAAAAGACTCTGGCCGAGTGCAAGGAATACGCTGAGCTGCTCAAGCCGCTGATGCTGGATGTGACTGCCGAGCTGCACGACCTGCGTCGCGCTGGCAAAGACATCATGTTCGAAGGCGCCCAAGGCTCCCTGCTGGACATCGACCACGGCACCTACCCGTACGTGACCAGCTCCAACACCACTGCGGGCGGCGTTGCCACTGGTTCGGGCGTTGGCCCGATGTTCCTCGACTACATCCTGGGCATCACCAAGGCTTACACCACTCGCGTCGGTTCGGGTCCATTCCCGACTGAGCTGTTTGACGAAGTGGGTGCGCACCTGGCCAAACAAGGTCACGAGTTCGGCGCTACCACCGGCCGTGCCCGTCGTTGCGGCTGGTTCGATGCCGTAATCCTGCGTCGCGCTATCGATGTGAACAGCATCTCGGGCATCTGCCTGACCAAGCTGGACGTACTCGACGGCCTGGAAACCATCAACATCTGCATCGGCTACAAAGATGCCGAAGGCAAGGCAGTTGCCCCGACTGACGCTGACAGCTACGTCGGCCTGCAGCCTGTGTATGAAGAAGTGCCGGGCTGGACCGAATCGACCGTGGGCGCCAAAACCCTGGAAGAGCTGCCAGCTAACGCTCGCGCCTACATCAAACGCGTTGAAGAGTTGATCGGCGCGCCGATCGACATTATTTCGACGGGCCCGGACCGCAACGAAACCATCGTTCTGCGTCATCCGTTCGCTTGATAAGTCGTTGATGTAACAACACAAAGGCCCCTCAATCGGGGCCTTTGTCGTTTATGCCTGTTGGACGGCATGACCTTTGCTGTGAATCTGTCTACAAGAGTGCCATCAAATTAATGGCGTCAGAAGTAGAGGGATTCAAAGTGTCAGCCGTTCTCTCACTGTTACAAAGCCGGTTGTTGCGACCGGTGTTCGTTACCCTTGGTATCGCCCTTTTGGTGCAAGTGCTGGTGGCTGTTGCCCTGACACGGAGCACCGTCACGGCGCTGGAAGCCGATCTCTCTGCAAGGCTGGGCGCCGACAGCCAGAAACTCTCTGGCGAACTGGAGCAGGCCGGGCGTGAAGTCACGTCAAGCCTCGACACTCTCTCGACCAATACCCGTCAGCGTCTTACCGCCGGTTTGTCCTCGCGTCTGAAGGACGAGCAGGCGCAACTGCGTGCGACCCTGGAAAAAGACCTCAAGGACTCGGCCAATGACATGGCTCAGTTGCTCGCCTCGGTGGCGCCACGCGCCATGTGGGACAGCGACGTGCCGACCCTGTCCGAGTTCGCTCGGCGCGCCCAGCGCAATCCCAACGTGCTGTTCGTGGTCTACGACGACGCCACCGGCCAGCATTTGACCCGCTACCTCAATCGCGAAAACCCGATCAACAAGGCCCTTTTGGAAAAAGGCCAGGGCGAGCGCGCGCTGGACAAAGTGCTGGATGCGGCAAAAAACGATCCTTCGGTCTACTACCTCGAAGCCTCGATCAACCCCAATGGCGTAGAGATTGGCAAAGTGCTGATGGGCGTTTCTACCGCCTCGGTGGAAACTGATCTGGCAGCGTTGGATAAGCGCTTCACGGCGCTGATCGCCAGCAGCGATCAACTGGTCGGCGACAGCCTCAAAGGCGCCGCCGCCGACAGCGCCACAGCGATGCGCGCGCGCTTGCAATCAGCGCAGTCCACCGCCGCCGAGATGAAAGCCAACACCACCAGCACCGTGCAGGACGCCGCTGGCACCTTGCGCTGGCGCATCGGTATGGGGCTGGCGTTGGTCGGCGCCGGCGTGTTGCTGTTGATCGCAATCGTGCTCGGTCGGCGTGTGGTCAATCGTCTGAAGCTGCTGATAGCCGCAATGGATGATCTGGCGGCGGGTGAGGGCGACCTGACCAAGCGCGTGCAGATCAACAGCAAGGACGAGATCGGCGACATGGCCTCGGCGGTCAATCGCTTTGTGGATAAGTTGCAGCCGATCGTGCGTGAAGCGGGCGATGTGGCCCAGCGGACGGGAGTCGAAATTGGTGCCATGACTTTGCGCAATGCTGGCGCGGATGCAGCGGCCGGGATGCAGCGGGATGAGGTCGCGGAAAGTCTGCGTGCGTTGTCGCAGATGGCCGATGAAGCACAATCGGAAAGCCATGCGATGCAGGCCGCGTTGAAGCAAGTGGTCGATATTCGTCAGGCCACGGATGAAAACACCCGCACATCCGCCAAGGTCGGCAGCCTCATCGAAGCGCTGGCGGGGCAGGTCGATACCGGTTCGAAAGTCATCGAGCGGCTGGCACAGCAGAGCGAGCAGATTGAAGTGGTGTTGACCGTGATTCATGGCATCGCCGAGCAGACCAATTTGCTGGCGCTCAATGCCGCCATCGAAGCGGCACGAGCGGGCGAAACCGGTCGCGGCTTTGCTGTGGTGGCAGACGAAGTCCGGGCTCTGGCGAGCAAGACGCAAAACTCGACCGGCGACATTCAGGCGCACATCGTTGCCTTGCAGCAGGGCGCACGTGAGGCGGTGGAAGCGATTGGTCAGGCCGGACGTCAGGCCAGCGAAGGTTTGCTGGTGCTGCGCGACAGTGCGCGGTTGCAGCAGTCGGTGCAGGCTTCGGTCGAGCAGGTGCATGCGGCGATTGGGCTGGCGACCCAGGCCGCAGCGCATCAGGCGCAGGGCGCGCAAGCGGTGCGTGGGCGAGTCGAGACCATTCATGCACAGGCTGAGAAAGCGGCGCAGGCAGTGGTGGAAACCACGGCCAGTGGCAAAGTGCTGGATGGGTTGGCTGCCCAGTTGAAAGCGAGCTTGGGGCAATTTCGGGCCTGAAGATCAAACGATCGTCCGATCGCGGCCCGGGCCTTCGGCAGCTCCTACAGGGGAAACGCAATATCCTGTGTAGGAGCTGCCGCAGGCTGCGATCTTTTTGCTTTTTCAGCGGCTCAGATACATCCGCGTCGTCAGCAGATAAACCGGCAAACCCGAGACCAATATCAACAACGCCGCATATGGCGCCGCCGCCGCAAACTCGACGTTCGCGGTATGCGCCCAAACTTCGGTGGCCAAGGTATTCAGCCCGGTCGGACTCAACAGCAGAGTCGCAGTCAGTTCCTTCATCGCATCGAGAAACACCAGCGCAAATGCCGCGCCCAGTGCCGGAAAAATGATCGGCAACGTCACCCGACAAAACGCCGAAAACGACGACGCGCCCAACGTACGAGCAGCCTCTTCCAGCTGTGGCGCCGCCTTGTTCAGCGCCGTGCGGATCGGCGCCTGGGCCAGTGGCAGAAACAGCAGCGCATAAGCAATCAGCAACAACGCCGACGTCTGATACAGCACCGGCACGTAATGCAGCGCGAAATACACCAGCGTCAGCGCGATGACTAACCCCGGCAACGCATGCAACAGATACGGCAGGCGCTCGGCCCAGATCGCCAGTTGACCTTTGTAGCGCACCACCAGCAGCCCGACCGGCACCGCCAGCACCAGGCACAACGCTGCGCCACCCAACGACAGTGCCAAGGACGACAGCAATGCTTCGGTAATGGCGGCCACCGGGAATGCCGCCGACGAACCCACCGCCAGCCAGTAAGCGAGCATGCCCAGCGGAATCCCGCTGCCGATGATCGCCAGTGCCAGGCAATACACCTGACCTGCCGCTGCCCATCGTCCCAGGCTGACTTGCTCGGCTCGGCGCGCCGCACCCTGACCAATGCGTACATGTCGGCCCTTACCGCGCACGCGCAGCTCCAGCCACAACAACATCAGGCACAGCGCCAGCAGCACGGCAGACAGCATCGCCGCATTGGCGTTGCTGAATTCCAGTTCGAATTGCTGATAGATCGCGGTGGTGAAAGTTTGCAGGCCGATGATCGACAGTGCGCCGAATTCCACCAGCATGTGCAGCGCGATCAGCAGCGAACCGGCCAGCAGCGACGGCCAGAGCAAGGGCAGGGTGACGCGGAAAAACACCCCCCAGCGACTTTGTCCGAGGGTGCGTGCTGACTCTTCAAGGGACGGATCAAGATTGCGCAGCGTTGCGGCCACCGGCAAAAAGATCAGCGGATATTTCGACAGGCTCATCACCAGGATTGCCCCGCCGAGGCCTTCGAACTGTGCGCTCAACGAAACCCAAGTGAAGCTGCTGACGAATGCCGGCACGGCAAACGGCAGACACAGGATCACGCCCCACAAGCGCCGTCCCGGCAGATTGCTGCGTTCCAGCAGCCAGGCCAGCGACAGGCCGATGAGGCCGCAGGTCAGCGTCACGCCGACCATCAACGCCAGGGTGTTTTTCAGCAAGCCGAACACATACGGGCGCCACAACAAATGCAGCGCCTCGGCCCAGCCAGCCTGCCAGGCTTTCAGTCCGACGTACGCCAGTGGCAGCAGACTGAGCACCACCAGTACCAACACCGGCAGCAGCAGCCAGATCGACGGCCGTTTTCGCTTTGGCACGAAACCCCCGCGCGCGGCGGGGGCGGATAACGATGCGCTCATCAGTTCAGGCCGACTTCACGTTCCAGATCCAGCGCCTCTTCGGCATTGCCCAGATCGGCCGGGGTGACTTTCGGTGCTTCCAGTTCGTTGAACGGCTTTAGGCCGCGATCCGATTGCATGCCTTTGTGCAGTGGGTATTCGGCAGTGGTCTGGGTGATCACGCGCTGACCTTCTTCGCTGGCCATGTAGGCGAGGAATTGCTGGGCTTCTTTCGGGTGTTTGCTGGATTTCAGCACGGCTGCGCTGGAAACCGTGATCAGCCCGCCGACGTCACCGCCGGTGAAGTAATGCAGTTTCGAATCCAGCTGGCCTTTCTCGCGTTGCAGGGCGAACCAGTAGTAGTTGTTCACCAGCACGGTGGCGACTTCGCCGTTTTCCACGGCTTTGAGGGCGACCATGTTGTTGCTGTAGGTTTTGCCGAAGGCGCGCAGGCCGGTCAGCCATTCTTCGGCAGCGTCGCGACCGTGCAGCTTGATGATCGCAACGGCTTGCTCCTGGAATGCACCGCTGGTCGGAACGAAGCCGACTTTGCCCTGCCATTTCGGATCGGAGAACTCCATGACCGATTTCGGCAGGTCTTTTTCATCCACCAGTTTCGGGTTGTAGGCCACTACACGAACTCGCGCGGTGACGCCGATCCAGGTGCCGTTGCCGGCGACATATTCTTTGGGCAATACCGCCAGAGTCGCATCGTCAGCCTTGGCCAGCAGGCCTTGTTCGCCGAGCTTGTTCAGTGGCGGAGATTCTTCGGTATAGATCACGTCGGCGGGGGAACGCTCGCCCTCTTCGACGATCTGGCTGGCGAGCTGGTTGCTGCTGCCCTTGCGCACATTGATGTGGATGCCGGTCTTGGCCTCGAAAGCCTTGGCGATCGCATCGCCGACTTCCTTGTGTTGACCGTTGTAGAGCGTCAGGGAAACTGCATCGGCAGCCTGGGTGAGGGGAGTGGCGAGTGCCAGGCCGAGCAGGGTGAAGGTCAAGCCACGGCGCAGGGTATTTCGAAACATCATTCGCAGGGTTCCTCACTGTCGCATTGCAAAAACTTGTAACAATGATAAACGATATTGTTTCTCAAGTGCGCCTTGCGGGGAGGGTGCGGGTTTGTTAGGGCGTGACGCGGGATGGTTTCTGAACGCCAGAAACGCAAAAACCCGCTTTCGCGGGTTTTTGTGAAATTCATGGTCGTAACCATGAATTTGAATTGGTGCCCAGAAGAAGACTCGAACTTCCACGACCTTGCGGTCACCAGCACCTGAAGCTGGCGTGTCTACCAATTTCACCATCTGGGCATTCATCGCAAGCGTTGCCGCTGTTGATGTGGCGCACTATACGGAGCGTCTTTTGATCTGTAAACCCCTGATTTGGTTTTAATAAATCAGTTTTAAGAAAGTACGGGCTTAGAATGCAAAAAACCCGCTTTCGCGGGTTTTGTGTGAGTCTTGAAACTGATCTAGTCTCAAACTCGAAATTGGTGCCCAGAAGAAGACTCGAACTTCCACGACCTTGCGGTCACCAGCACCTGAAGCTGGCGTGTCTACCAATTTCACCATCTGGGCAGTATCGGCAGCGCGTCTGCGTCGTCGATGGCGCGCACTATACGGAGCACCTTTTTAACTGTAAACCCCCGTCGGGAAAATAATTGATTTTTTTTACCAGCGGCGTTGAAATCGCCTTTCAAAGGTCGATACAAGCCTTTAGATGGGCCTTTATAGCCTGAAATTTCCCGTTTCATGGCGCCTATGCCAAACTAACCCGCATATAGACAAGGTGAAAACTCTCTAATGGCCGATTGGCAGTCCCTCGATCCCGAGGCCGCTCGTGAAGCGGAAAAATACGAAAACCCTATTCCTAGCCGCGAACTGATCCTGGCGCATCTCGCCGATCGGGGTTCGCCTGCTGCCCGCGAGCAACTGGTCGAAGAGTTTGGTCTGACCACAGAAGACCAGGTCGAAGCCCTGCGCCGCCGTCTGCGCGCCATGGAGCGCGACGCTCAGTTGATCTACACCCGCCGTGGCACGTATGCGCCGGTGGACAAGCTCGACCTGATCCTTGGCCGCATCAGCGGTCACCGTGACGGCTTCGGCTTCCTGGTGCCGGACGATGGCTCCGACGACCTGTTCATGAGCCCGGGCCAGATGCGCCTGGTGTTCGACGGTGACCGTGCGCTGGCGCGGGTTTCCGGTCTGGACCGTCGCGGTCGCCGCGAAGGCGTGATCGTCGAAGTGGTCTCGCGTGCTCACGAAACCATCGTCGGTCGCTACTTCGAAGAAGGCGGCATCGGCTTCGTGCTTGCGGACAACCCGAAGATTCAGCAAGAAGTGCTGGTCACCCCGGGCCGTAATGCCAACGCGCAGATCGGTCAGTTCGTCGAAGTCAAGATCACCCACTGGCCGACGCCACGCTTCCAGCCGCAAGGCGATGTGGTTGAAATCGTGGGCAACTACATGGCCCCGGGCATGGAAATCGATGTTGCCCTGCGCGCGTACGATATCCCGCACGTCTGGCCTGAAGCGGTCTTGAAAGAAGCCGCCAAGCTCAAGCCGGAAGTCGAAGAGAAAGACAAAGAGAAGCGCATCGACCTGCGCCATCTGCCGTTCGTGACCATCGACGGTGAAGATGCTCGCGACTTCGATGACGCCGTTTATTGCGAAGCCAAACCGGGCAAGTTGCGCCTGTTCTCCGGCGGCTGGAAGTTGTACGTGGCGATTGCCGACGTCTCCAGCTACGTGAAGATCGGTTCGGCGCTGGACAACGAATCTCAGGTTCGCGGCAACTCGGTGTACTTCCCCGAGCGCGTGATTCCGATGCTGCCTGAGCAACTGTCCAACGGCCTGTGCTCGCTGAACCCGCACGTTGATCGTCTGGCCATGGTTTGCGAGATGACCATCTCCAAATCCGGCGAAATGACCGACTACTGCTTCTACGAAGCGGTGATTCACTCCCACGCTCGCCTGACCTACAACAAGGTCAGTGCCATGCTGGAAACGCCGAAACTTACCGAGGCGCGTCAGCTTCGGGGTGAGTACAACGACGTTCTGCCGCACCTCAAGCAGCTGTACTCGCTGTACAAGGTGTTGCTGGCCGCTCGTCACGTGCGCGGCGCGATCGATTTCGAAACGCAGGAAACCCGGATCATCTTCGGCACCGAGCGCAAGATCGCCGAGATCCGTCCGACCGTTCGTAACGATGCGCACAAACTGATCGAGGAATGCATGCTGGCGGCCAACGTGGCCACCGCTGAATTCCTCAAGAAGCACGAAATACCTGCGTTGTATCGCGTTCACAACGGCCCGCCGCCGGAGCGTCTGGAAAAACTGCGCGCGTTCCTCGGCGAGCTCGGCCTGTCCCTGCATAAAGGCAAGGATGGCCCGTCGCCGAAGGATTACCAGGCATTGCTGGCGAGCATCAAGGATCGTCCGGATTTCCATCTGATCCAGACCGTGATGCTGCGTTCGCTGAGTCAGGCGGTGTACAGCGCTGACAATCAGGGCCACTTCGGCCTGAACTACGAAGCCTATACCCACTTCACCTCGCCGATCCGTCGTTACCCGGATTTGCTCACGCACCGCGCGATCCGCAGCGTGATCCATTCGAAACAGGACACCCCGCACGTTCGCCGTGCCGGTGCGATGACCATTCCGAAGGCGCGCATTTATCCGTACGACGAAGCGGCTCTGGAGCAGCTCGGCGAGCAGTGCTCGATGAGCGAGCGCCGTGCCGACGAAGCGACCCGCGACGTAGTGAACTGGCTCAAGTGCGAGTTCATGAAAGATCGCGTGGGCGAGTCGTTCCCGGGTGTGATCACCGCCGTGACCGGTTTTGGCCTGTTCGTCGAGCTGACCGATATCTACGTCGAAGGCCTGGTGCATGTCACCGCGCTGCCGGGTGATTACTACCATTTCGATCCTGTGCATCACCGCCTGGCGGGCGAGCGCACCGGTCGCAGCTTCCGTCTGGGTGACACGGTTGAAGTGCGCGTGATGCGCGTCGATCTCGACGAGCGCAAGATCGACTTCGAGATGGCCGAAAAAACCATCAGCGCGCCGATCGGTCGCAAGAAACGTGGCGCCGAAACTGCTGCGCCTGCTGCCAGGACTGCGGGTAAAACTGCTAGCAAAACCGCGGCAGAACCGGCTCCGGCAAAAACCGCTGGCCGCCGTCCCGCCAAGGAAAAGGCTTCTGAAGCGTATCGCCCTAGCGACGCCGTGGCGAAAAACGCCGAGCTGCGCAAAAGCCGTGAAATGAAGCAGGCCTTGCTGGCCGATGCCAAAAACGGTGGTAAAGCGGCGTCCGGGGGAAAGACCGGACGGTCGGCGCCTGAAAAGGACTCCGGCGGCAAGCCAGCCAAACCGAGCAAGCACCGTAAAGGCCCGCCAAAAGCGGGTTCTGCTCCAGCCAAAAGTGGCGGGGCGCGTAAACCTAAGGCCAAGTCATGAGTCAGCTGGAAAAAATCTACGGTGTGCACGCAGTAGAAGCGTTGCTGCGTCATCACCCTAAACGCGTCAAGCAGATCTGGCTGGCTGAAAGCCGCAACGATCCGCGGGTGCAGACGCTGATCGAGCTGGCCAACGAAAACCGCGTCCAGGTCGGTCAGGCCGAGCGCCGCGAAATGGACGCCTGGGTTGAAGGCGTGCACCAGGGCGTAGTCGCGGACGTCAGTCCGAGCCAGGTCTGGGGCGAGGCGATGCTCGACGAATTGCTCGATCGCACCGACGGCGCGCCACTGTTGCTGGTGCTCGACGGCGTGACCGATCCGCACAACCTCGGCGCCTGCCTGCGTTCGGCAGATGCTGCCGGTGCGCTGGCGGTGATCGTGCCCAAAGACAAGTCGGCAACCCTGACGCCGGTCGTGCGTAAAGTAGCCTGCGGCGCTGCGGAAGTGATTCCGTTGGTGGCAGTGACCAACCTTGCGCGCACGCTGGAGAAACTTCAGCAGCGTGGTCTGTGGGTGGTCGGTACGGCCGGCGAAGCTGAAGTCAGCATCTACGACCAGGATCTGACTGGCCCGACCATTCTGATCATGGGCGCTGAAGGCAAAGGCATGCGCCGCCTGACCCGCGAACATTGCGACTATCTGGTGAACCTGCCAATGGCCGGTAGCGTGAGCAGTCTCAACGTGTCCGTGGCAACCGGTGTGTGCCTGTTCGAAGCGCAGCGCCAGCGCAGTGTCAAAGCCAAGGCTTCTGCCAAGAAGTCCTGAGCCGTACACGATTCAAGTGTGGGAGCGAGCTTGCTCGCGAAAGCGGAGTGTCAGTCGACATAAATGTTGCCTGACAAACCGCATTCGCGAGCAAGCTCGCTCCCACAGTGGTTTGTGGTGTGGCATGAGTTGGGGGTTGTTCAAATAATCACCAATTGCCTTGCACCTATTCAGTCCCTTCTCTACAATTGCGCCCCTTGCTGTGACGGCAGGCACGCATGTGCCCCGCGCCAGCAAGTCCATAAGTGTCATTCACTCCTTGTCTGACCGTTTTTGAGCGGCAGGCTACAACCCGTAAGGAGCATTCATGCGTCATTACGAAATCATCTTTTTGGTCCACCCGGATCAAAGCGAGCAAGTCGGCGGCATGGTAGAGCGTTACACCAAGCTGATCGAAGAAGACGGCGGCAAAATCCACCGTCTGGAAGATTGGGGCCGTCGTCAACTGGCCTATGCAATCAACAATGTTCACAAGGCTCACTACGTGATGCTGAACGTTGAATGCACTGGCAAGGCTCTGGCCGAGCTGGAAGACAACTTCCGCTACAACGATGCAGTGATCCGTAACCTGGTCATCCGTCGCGACGAAGCCGTTACTGGCCAGTCCGAGATGCTCAAGGCTGAAGAAAACCGCAGTGAGCGCCGTGAGCGTCGCGACCGTCCTGAAGACCACGAAGGCGCTGATAGCGCTGATCGTGATGACAGCGACAACAGCGATAACGCTGACGAGTAATCCACGGACCTTTTAAGGAGCCTATCAAATGGCACGTTTCTTCCGTCGTCGTAAATTCTGCCGCTTCACCGCTGAAGACGTGAAGGAGATCGATTACAAAGATCTCAACACTCTGAAAGCCTACGTATCCGAGACCGGCAAAATCGTTCCAAGCCGCATCACCGGTACCAAAGCTCGTTATCAGCGTCAGCTGGCCACCGCTATCAAGCGCGCCCGCTTCCTGGCCCTGCTGGCCTACACCGACAGCCACGGCCGCTGAGACCGGGCAGTCGACAAGTAGCAAAGGATAGAATGTATGCGTGCCTTAGCTGAGTTCATCATGCGCGGCCGCATGCAGGCCACTCTCGTAGTGGCTGGATGTGCGACATTGCCGTTGTTGTATTGGTTGGGTGCTGCCGCTGGAAGCTTCGTGCTTTTGCGGCGCGGATTGACAGACGCCCTCGGCGTTCTGTTGCTGGGACTGCTGCCAGCATTGGTCTGGTGGTTGTATGCCGATGACCCACGGGCACTTCTGGTGCTGCTGGGTTCTTCGGGGCTTGCGTTGGTATTGCGCGCAAGCGAGTCCTGGGTCCGCACGCTGCTGGTCAGCGTAGCCATGGGATTGGTGTTTGCAGTGGTGCTCGGGGCGGTTTTCGCGCCCCAGATCGAGATGCTCGCGCAGGCCTTGATAAAGGTCATGCCAGCGCTTCTCGGCGAGTCTTACCAACAATTGTCGGTAGACGAGCAAGCGCGTTTCGCGTCGCTGATTGCACCCGTCCTGACCGGACTGATTGCGGCCTTGTTGCAGATCCTCAGCGTTGTGAGCCTGATTGTCGGGCGTTACTGGCAGGCGTTGTTGTACAACCCGGGTGGTTTTGGTCGCGAGTTTCGCGCCATTCGAATCCCGCTGGGGCCGGCGATGTTACTGCTGGCGTTGATGCTTCTGGGCCCGAATCTCGGTGCACAGATGGCTATGTTGACGCCGTTGTGCAGTGTACCGCTGGTGTTCGCCGGGCTGGCCCTGATTCATGGGCTGGTGGCGCAAAAGCGACTGGCCGGATTCTGGCTGGTGGGGTTGTACGTCACGCTGTTGCTGTTCATGCAGCTGGTCTATCCGTTGCTCGTGGTCTTGGCCATTGTCGACAGCCTGATTGATTTTCGCGGTCGTCACGTGTCGAAAGACACCGACAGCGCGAACGGTGAAGGTTAAAAGTTAGAGGATTTTCACATGCAACTGATCCTTCTGGAAAAAGTCACCAACCTGGGCAACCTGGGTGACAAAGTAAACGTTAAGGCCGGTTACGGTCGTAACTACCTGCTGCCATACGGCAAGGCTACCGCCGCGACCCCAGCGAACATCGCTGCGTTCGAAGAGCGTCGTGCCGAGCTGGAAAAAGCAGCAGCAGACCGTAAAGCATCGGCTGAAAGCCGTGCTGCCCAACTGGCCGAGCTGGAAGTGACTATCACTGCCACCGCTGGCGACGAAGGCAAGCTGTTCGGTTCGATCGGTACTCACGACATTGCTGACGCACTGACCGCCTCCGGCGTTGAAGTTGCGAAAAGCGAAGTTCGTCTGCCGAACGGCACCATCCGCAACGTAGGCGAATTCGACGTAGCCGTGCACCTGCACGCTGAAGTTGAAGCCACCGTACGCGTTGTCGTGGTAGCAGCTTAAGCAACACCTGATCGGCTGGCGGCTTGCCCGTCAGACGGTTAACATCGGGCACGATCCTGTTTACAGGTCGTGCCCTTTGTCTTTCTGTACTCCCTGCTTTTACCTAACAAACAAGTGGCCATGAACGAAATCTCCGCTCCTGAGCAATACGATCTGCAAACCGCTGCCCTGAAGGTGCCGCCGCATTCCATCGAGGCCGAACAGGCCGTGCTCGGTGGTTTGATGCTGGACAACAACGCCTGGGAACGCGTGCTTGATCAAGTCTCCGACGGCGATTTCTACCGACATGACCACCGTCTGATCTTCCGTGCGATCGCCAAACTGGCCGATCAGAACTCGCCGATCGACGTCGTGACCCTTGCCGAGCAACTGGACAAGGAAGGTCAGACCTCGCAGGTCGGTGGCCTCGGTTACCTTGGCGAACTGGCAAAGAACACGCCGTCCGTCGCCAACATCAAGGCCTATGCGCAGATTGTTCGCCAGCGTGCGACGTTGCGCCAGCTGATCGGCATCAGCACCGAGATCGCCGACAGCGCTTTCAACCCGGAAGGCCGCACCGCCGAGGAAATCCTCGACGAAGCCGAACGCCAGATCTTCGCAATTGCCGAGGCCCGGCCAAAAACCGGCGGCCCGGTAAGCGTGAACGACCTGTTGACCAAGGCCATCGACCGTATCGACACCCTGTTCAACACCGACAACGCGATCACCGGCCTGTCCACCGGCTACACCGACCTCGATGAGAAGACCAGCGGCCTGCAGCCGTCCGACCTGATCATCGTCGCTGGTCGTCCATCGATGGGTAAAACCACCTTCGCCATGAACCTGGTGGAAAACGCCGTACTGCGCAGCGACAAGGCAGTGCTGGTGTACTCCCTCGAGATGCCAGGTGAATCGCTGATCATGCGTATGCTCTCATCGCTTGGGCGTATCGATCAGACCAAGGTGCGTTCCGGTCAGTTGGAGGACGATGACTGGCCGCGCCTGACCTCGGCGGTCAACCTGCTCAACGATCGCAAGCTGTTCATCGATGACACTGCCGGCATCAGCCCGTCGGAAATGCGTGCGCGTACCCGGCGTCTGGCGCGCGAGCACGGTGACATTGGCCTGATCATGATCGACTACCTGCAACTGATGCAGATTCCGGGTTCCGGCGGTGATAACCGGACCAACGAGATTTCCGAAATCTCGCGTTCCCTGAAAGCCCTGGCCAAGGAATTCAACTGCCCGGTGGTCGCACTGTCCCAGCTCAACCGTTCCCTGGAACAGCGACCGAACAAACGTCCGATCAACTCCGACCTCCGGGAATCAGGAGCCATCGAGCAGGATGCTGACGTCATCATGTTTGTGTACCGGGACGAGGTGTATCACCCGGAAACCGAACACAAAGGCATCGCCGAAATCATCATCGGCAAGCAGCGGAACGGCCCGATCGGCTTTATCCGCCTGGCGTTCATCGGCAAATACACACGCTTTGAAAACCTCGCGCCGGGTAGCTATAACTTCGACGACGACGAGTAAGGGCTGGCCGGTGAAAACCGCCAGGCCCTTTCCCGGTTGCCCTTAGTTCGCTGGATTGATGTTGTCGCCAGGGGCAGGGGCGTCGAGCTCCTGAATCGTCAGGGTCTGCATCAGCGCCGCCTCTTCTATCGCCAACTGAGCCTGCAAGTCTTCGCTTTTCGCTTTGTACTCGATCTCGGTCAACTGCCGATCGACGAAGCTGTCATGCAGGTCGGCCAGTCGATCCTGAAACGGCGCACGTTGGTCCTCGAATTGCTGGCGATGTTTATTCGTCAGATAGTCCTTCCAGAATTCCCGGGACAGCAACGCTTCACGCTCCTGCGGCGAATTATCCAGCGCCTTGACCGTGTCATGGGCGTTGTCCAGTTTGTCCTGATCGACCTTGCCCATGTGGGTGAAGCTGGTTTGCTCGGGCTGTCCCGGCAAATCAAGCCGCGCCTTCAGGCCAAAACGATAAGCCAGTCTGATCTCGACCTCCTCTGAGAGACGCAGGCTATGCAGATGCCTGTCTGCCGCAGAGGTGTGCGGATCACGCAAGATGGCTTCGCTGTTCTTGATGTCGAGCGATGCGAACTTGTCGACTTCATGCAAGCGGAACAGGCGTCGGGAGAAGTCTGCCAACTGTTGGCCCTGAGACTGATCCAGCGCTTGAGTCCGTGCCTTGTACGCCATGGACAGGACTTCAAGATTGCCGAAAGAGAATGCCGCGCGGTCACAGCAGGCAGGTTCCCCTGCGCGGTTGAACAGATCGTCGCGCAGGCGCTCCGACTCGGGACTGTTTTCGCTCATGGTATCCAGCACATCCCAGACCCGGCGTTGCTGATCGGTATGGCCGGCACCGCCATGCTTGAGGCGGTTGAGAATTTCGAAGAACGGGTCCGAGCCTTGATGCGCCTTCAATATCTGCCACTGCACGCGTCGGATCGTTGTCTGCTCTTCTGACAAACCTTCCGACCAGCGCTTGAACGGCGAGTCCGCCAGGTTGTTGGCCTGTCTGCGATTGGTCCGAGAGTGCGCGGTGGCGACCAGGCGATTGGGTCGGCCGGGTTCGGTCAGTGCGTGCCTGTTCAATCGTTCGGCATAGTGCTGCACTTGCTCCATCGTCGCATCGGACAACGGGTTGTCGCTCAGGTTGGTCACGTCGTTGATGCGCGTCATCTGCGCCAACCGGGAATCTGTCGGCGCAATGACCGAGTCGGGAATTGTCGTGATCCGATTGCCGGCCAGATTGATCAGGTCGAGCGAAGGTTGCTCGGCCAGCCCGTTCGGCCAGGCGTCGATCCGCGTATTGGCTAAATTCAGCGAACGCATATCGCTGATCAGGCTGAAATCCGGGGCGATGCCCAACGGGTTTTTTTCCAGCATCAACGCTCGCAGCGTCACCCGCTCGGAAAGGATCCGCGCCGTGTCCGGGGTGAGCATGATCTGGTTGTTTTGCAGAAACAGACGCGTCATTGCGTGCATCTCGCCGATGGCGGGGGGCAGGTCGCGCAGTTGATTGTTCGACAGGTCCAGCCAGCGAACATGGCGAAAACCCGACAGGAAGCCTTCGGGAGACGCGCTCAAGTTCATATTGTTGAGTTTCAGTGCACCCACATGGCTGAAATCAACATCCAGGTCCGGCAGGCTTGGCAGGGTCAGGCCGCTCAGATCGAGCATCAGCCCTATGGGCGTGCCGTCGTTTGCCAGTTTCTGCGGCGTTTCACGGCGCCAGCACTGAAAGATCCGGCGCCGTGCTTCATAGCGATCGCCGACTTCGCTCTGGTCCAGGCGCATCTGGTTGGCGCGAACGTAACGCTGCTGCGCGCCGCCACCAGAAAACGACCATGCACCCAATTGATCCTCCAGAACCTGATATTCGCGTTCCAGGCGCAGCAGTTCAGGCTCGGCCCCGGCGCCGAGCGCCCTGATAAATTGCCGGGCCTCTGGCAAGGTTTTGTCCGGGAACATAAGCCGGTAGCGCTCGACTTTAGGGTTTGCGCTATCGAAAGCGCCGGGCGTGGCGAGTGCCAGCAAGTCCGGACGCTCCAGATGCAGGCGTTGCCAGTACGCGTCGAAGTGCTGCCAGTAATCGGCAGGGAACGGATTGCCGTCCAGCAGTGTGACGCCGTTGATCTTCGCGACCGCCTCGAGCTGCTCGGCTGGCGGGTTCAGGTAGGCCGGTGGCACCGCACGCAAGCGGTTGTTGCGCAAATCGAGGATTTTCAGACCTGTGCGGGTCTGCAACCCCGTGGGCCACTGCTCGATGGCGGTGTTGCTCAGGTTAAGCACTTTCAGTGCGGACATGCCTTGCAGGTCGGGCGCAACGCCCAATGTATTGTGCGACAGATCAAGTTGTTCGAGGCGGGTGGGCGCGCTGAGTCGAGCGACGCCTTCAGCGTTGATCTTGATGCGATTGGCGTGCAGGTCCAGCGTGGTCAGATTGTGCATCCCCAGGATCGCAGCGGGGACTTCTCCCAGAGTGGAGCGCACGATGCTCAGATGATTCAGCGCGGAGAAATTGCCGAGGAAGGCTGTGGCAGTGTCGGACCACTCGATCGCCCGCAAATTCAGAGACTCGATATGCTCGAAATCCGCTTTCAATGCCGGCAAGGCTCCGCCTGCCTCTGGCAGCGTAAGCGTGGTCCCGGTTTCCCGGCGCCAGCCACGCAGGATTTCTGCGGACACGTCCTTGGCCCAAGTCCCGGGAGATCCCGCGGCGGTTTGCTGGCTCCAGGTTTTCAGCTCCTGCTTGAGGGTTCCCAGTTGGGTTTCCCGGCGGGTCAGCCCTGCTGCAACGTCGCCCCCGAGCGATTGAATAAACACTTCGATCCCGGCCTGGTCCATTGCTGGAAACAGTTTGCGAGCGCGGCTTTGCGCACTGCGCAGATGTTGATTCACCGCGGCGCCCAGTTGCCTGCGCCAGGAGCGCTCCTGGCCGCTGAACATCCCGCCCGCACCGCCAACAATCAGGCCGGTCCAGCCGATCTGCCGGTTGAAAAACACCGGCTCCGATTTGCCCGGTCGCGTGGCGACGTAACGGTTATTTTCGTCACTGGCGACGGGGTCCGCGGGCCGGACGATGCGCATCACGGCCAGCTCGGGCGATGACGCATCGAGATCATGCATGACTTGATAGGCCTGATCCTCGATGACCGCATACACGCGCTTTTCGAAGTGATAGAGCCCGGCACTGTCAGGTTGCGCGGCGCCGAAGTCCAGCGCCGTGCGGTAGTCCTGGAGGCGGCTGGCCGATAGCGCGAAGGTCATCGCTTCCAACTGTTGCAGCGGATGCCAGAGGCCGGTTTCCGGGTCACGCAGCAAATCAGGCCCGGAGGCCTTCTGTTCACTCTGCAGTTTGGCCCGGTACAGACCGCTCTCAGGATCGCGACCTACGTGCAGGGTGCTGCCATCGTAGCCGTCGACGAACAGGCGACCCTTGAAACTGCGCAGGCCCTGAGCATCCGCCGCCGGCAGGTGATTGGCGTTGGGAACCCGGTAGTCCTCCAGCGGGCGGCGCAGTGGCCTGGATTCAATCTCGGAGGGCGACAGTTCGTTGATGGTCAGCGATGACTCCGGGAGGATTGCATCCAGGTCGGTGTCGGCCGGTCCTTTGTTGTGTCCGCGCGGTTTTTGTCCGGGGCTGAAAATCGAAGTGTCAGGTTCGAAATGGCCCGGCGCGCCGATGCGCGGCGGGGTTTCATTCCCGGGGCGGAGGGGCGGTGTGTGCACCTCGACGTGGGTACTGCCCCTGACAGGCGGTTTCAATGGCATGTTTGTTCATCCTTGTGTGTAGGCGCATCCGTCGAAAAGAGACTGACGAGCGTTCGGCTTCATTGCCGGTTTTGCAGCGACTGGGTGGAGTTGGGCGGGGGCAAAGAGAAACCGACCATTGCCGTCGGAATTGGTTAATTTTTGTGCTATATTCCGCGCCCGCGATTTTTCATCTCAACACCGGTCGTCGACATGCAAACAGCCAAGCCGTTATTTGACTATCCAAAATACTGGGCCGAATGTTTCGGCCCAGCGCCATTCCTGCCGATGAGCAGGGAGGAGATGGATCAGCTTGGCTGGGATTCCTGCGACATCATCATTGTTACCGGAGATGCCTACGTCGATCATCCGTCGTTCGGCATGGCGATCATCGGCCGGCTGCTGGAGTCGCAAGGCTTTCGCGTCGGGATCATTGCCCAGCCGAACTGGCAGTCCAAAGATGACTTCATGAAGCTCGGCGAGCCGAACCTGTTCTTCGGCGTCGCGGCCGGCAACATGGACTCGATGATCAACCGCTACACCGCTGACAAGAAAATCCGCTCCGACGACGCCTACACCCCTGGCGGTATGGCCGGCAAGCGTCCGGATCGCGCCAGCCTGGTCTACAGCCAGCGCTGCAAGGAAGCCTACAAAAACGTACCGATCGTGCTCGGCGGCATCGAAGCTTCCCTGCGCCGCATCGCGCACTACGATTACTGGCAGGATCGCGTGCGTAACTCGATCCTGATCGACGCCTGCGCCGACATCCTGCTGTACGGCAACGCCGAGCGGGCAATTGTCGAAGTCGCCCAGCGTCTGTCCTACGGTCACAAGATCGAAGACATCACCGACGTGCGCGGCACCGCGTTCATCCGTCGTGACACGCCGGCGGGCTGGTACGAAGTCGATTCCACGCGCATCGACCGTCCGGGCAAGGTCGACAAGATCATCAACCCGTATGTGAATACCCAAGACACTCAGGCTTGCGCAATCGAGCAGGAAAAGGGCCCGGTTGAAGATCCGCAGGAAGCCAAGGTCGTACAGATCCTGGCCAGCCCGCGCATGACTCGCGACAAGACGGTGATCCGTCTGCCGTCGATGGAAAAAGTCCGTGGCGATGCGGTGCTCTACGCTCACGCCAACCGCGTACTCCATCTCGAAACCAACCCGGGTAACGCCCGCGCGCTGGTGCAGAAGCACGGCGAAGTCGACGTCTGGTTCAACCCGCCGCCGATTCCGATGACCACTGAAGAAATGGACTACGTGTTCGGCATGCCTTACGCACGGGTTCCGCACCCTGCTTACGGCAAGGAAAAGATCCCCGCCTACGACATGATCCGTTTCTCGGTGAACATCATGCGTGGCTGCTTCGGCGGCTGCACCTTCTGCTCGATCACCGAGCACGAAGGCCGGATCATCCAGAACCGGTCCGAAGAGTCGATCATTCGCGAGATCGAAGAGATCCGCGACAAGGTTCCGGGCTTCACCGGTGTCATCTCCGACCTCGGCGGCCCGACCGCGAACATGTATCGCATTGCGTGCAAGAGCCCGGAAATCGAATCCGCGTGCCGCAAGCCGTCCTGCGTATTCCCCGGCATCTGCCCGAACCTGAACACCGACCACTCGTCGCTGATTCAGCTGTACCGCAGCGCCCGTGCATTGCCGGGTGTGAAGAAAATCCTGATCGCTTCCGGCCTGCGCTATGACCTCGCGGTCGAGTCGCCGGAGTACGTCAAAGAGCTGGTGACCCACCACGTCGGTGGTTACCTGAAGATCGCCCCGGAACACACCGAGGAAGGTCCGCTCAACCAGATGATGAAACCGGGCATCGGCAGCTATGACAAGTTCAAGCGCATGTTCGAGAAGTACACCAAGGAAGCCGGCAAAGAGCAGTACCTGATTCCGTACTTCATCGCCGCGCACCCGGGCACCACCGACGAAGACATGATGAACCTGGCTCTGTGGCTCAAAGGCAACGGCTTCCGTGCTGACCAGGTGCAGGCGTTTTATCCTTCGCCGATGGCCACCGCCACCGCGATGTACCACTCGGGCAAGAACCCGCTGCGCAAGGTCAGCTACAAGAGCGACAGCGTGACCATTGTCAAGAGCGAAGAGCAGCGTCGTCTGCACAAGGCGTTCCTGCGTTATCACGATCCGAAAGGCTGGCCGATGCTGCGTGAAGCTCTGATCCGCATGGGCCGTTCCGACCTGATCGGGCCAGGCAAGACCCAGTTGATTCCGGCACATCAACCGGCGACTGACAGCTACCAGAGCGCCCGTCGCAAGAACTCGACGCCGGCTGGCAGCCACAAGGTTGCGGGTGAGAAGACCACCAAGATCCTCACCCAGCACACCGGTTTGCCACCGCGTGCCAGTGATGGCGGTAATTCGTGGGACAAGCGCGAACAGGCCAAGGCCGCGGCATTTGCCCGCAACCAGCAAGCGGCCAAGGATCGCAAGGACGCAGCGAAGGGCAAAGGGCCGAAACCGGCACGCAAGCCTGTAGTGCCGCGCTGAGCCTTTGTTGAAGTGAACAGAACGCCAACCTTCGGGTTGGCGTTTTGCGTTTCCGGGTTCAAGAGTTGTGCTGAAGCCATCGGCCTCATCGCTGGCAAGCCAGCTCCCACAGGGTTATCTGTCGCTCACAAAACTGTGGCCACTGAAGATCCCTGTGGGAGCTGGCTTGCCAGCGATGGCGTCGGATCAGGCAACGCATGAACAACTGCTCGCAACATTTGCGTGCAACTGTCACCAACCATTTCCTCGCATCGCCCGTTTTTGGTGCTGTACTGCCCTGAGCATTTCCGGAAAAGCGCCCAGGCCTGTGCATGGCATAACTCTTGCGCGCTTTCCAATACGCTTAGGCTCGCAGGAGGCACGCCGTGTCGATTCATGTCGCATTGCATCACGTCACGCATTACCGCTACGACCGCGCTGTCGAGCTCGGTCCGCAGATCGTTCGCCTGCGCCCGGCCGCCCACAGCCGCACGCGGATTCTCTCGTATGCGTTGAAAGTCTCGCCCGAGCAGCACTTCATCAACTGGCAGCAAGACCCGCAGGGCAACTACCTTGCGCGGCTGGTGTTCCCCGAGAAGACCGACGAGCTGCGCATCGAAGTCGACCTGCTCGCGGAAATGGCCGTGTTCAACCCGTTCGACTTCTTCCTCGAACCCTACGCCGAGAAAATCCCCTTCGATTACGCCGCCGATGAGCGCAAAGAGCTGGCGCCGTACCTCGAAACCCTGCCGCTGACCCCGGCATTCAAGGCCTACCTCGACAGGATCGACCGCACGCCGCTGCCAGCCGTGGATTTCCTCGTCGCGCTGAATCAGCGTCTGAGCGAAGACATCAGCTACCTGATCCGCATGGAGCCGGGCGTGCAAACCCCGGAACACACCCTCGAACACGCCTCCGGTTCCTGCCGCGACTCGGCATGGCTGCTGGTGCAACTGCTGCGCAATCTCGGACTGGCCGCGCGTTTCGTCTCCGGTTACCTGATTCAACTGACGGCAGATGTGAAAAGCCTCGACGGGCCGTCCGGCACCGAAGTGGATTTCACCGATCTGCATGCCTGGTGCGAAGTGTATTTGCCCGGCGCCGGCTGGATCGGTCTCGACGCGACGTCCGGGCTGTTCGCCGGTGAAGGGCATATTCCGTTGGCCTGTAGTCCCGATCCGTCATCGGCGGCGCCGATCAGTGGTTTGGTCGAACCGTGCGAGACGCAATTCACCCATGAAATGTCGGTAGAGCGGATCTGGGAGGCGCCGCGGGTCACCAAGCCCTATACCGACGAGCAATGGCTGGCGATTCAGGCGTTAGGCCGTCAGATCGATGCTGACCTGCTGGAAGGCGACGTGCGTCTGACCATGGGCGGTGAACCGACTTTCGTCTCCATCGACGATCCCGACGGCGCCGAATGGAACACCGCCGCCCTTGGCGCGGACAAGCGCAAACTTTCCGCCGAGTTATTCCAGCGCATGCGCACACATTACGCGCCCAACGGATTGGTGCATTTCGGTCAGGGCAAATGGTATCCGGGCGAACAACTGCCGCGCTGGTCGCTCAATTGCTATTGGCGCCGCGACGGAGTGCCGATCTGGCACAACAGCGCATTGATTGCCGACGAACAGCAGGACTACGGCGCCGATGGCGCTCTGGCCGGACGCTTTCTGGCGAGTGTCGCCGAGCGTTTGAAGTTGCCGGCGCGATTCGTGTTTCCTGCTTATGAAGACAATTTCTATTACCTCTGGCGCGAGGGCGCGCTGCCGAGCAACGTCAGCGCCGAAGACTCACGCCTGGAAGAGCCCCTCGAGCGTGCGCGGCTGCGCAAGGTGTTCAGCCAAGGCCTCGACAAGGTTATCGGCCAGGTGCTGCCACTGGCGCGCACTGCCAAGGGCGATCAGTGGCAGAGCGGCCGCTGGTACCTGCGTGACGAACATTGCCGGCTGGTGCCCGGGGATTCGGCGCTCGGCTATCGCCTGCCATTGGCTTCGCAACCGTGGGTGAAAGCGGCCGAGTATCCGTTCATCCATCCGAACGATCCAAATCAGGATTTCCCGGCGCTGCCCGACCCTGCGCAACTCGCCAGTCATGGCGCATCGGCCACTGTTGATGAACGCGTGCCGAAGATCGACGAATCCGCCGACTGGCTGACCCGCACGGCCTTCTGCGCCGAGGCGCGCGAAGGCCGTTTGTACCTGTTCATGCCGCCACTGGAGCAAGTCGAGGATTACCTGGAACTGGTCGCCGCCATCGAAGCCACCGCTGAAGAACTGCGCTGCCCGGTGCTATTGGAAGGCTACGAGCCACCGAGCGATCCGCGGCTGAGCAACTTCCGTATCACCCCGGATCCGGGCGTGATCGAGGTCAATGTGCAGCCGTCCGCGACTTGGGACGAGTTGGTCGAACGCACCGAATTTCTCTACGAAGAAGCCCGGCAAACCCGTCTGACCACCGAGAAGTTCATGATCGACGGCCGCCACACCGGCACGGGCGGCGGCAACCATTTCGTCCTCGGCGGCGCGACACCGGCGGACTCACCGTTTCTGCGGCGTCCCGATCTGTTGCGCAGCCTGATCAGTTACTGGCACAACCATCCTTCGTTGTCCTACCTGTTTTCCGGGCTGTTCATCGGCCCGACTTCGCAGGCGCCTCGCGTGGACGAGGCGCGTAATGACGCGTTGTATGAGCTGGAAATCGCTTTTGCGCAGATGCCCGAACCGGGTGAGGAGTGCGCGCCGTGGCTGGTGGATCGGCTACTGCGCAATTTGCTAATCGACGTCACCGGCAATACCCATCGCGCCGAATTCTGCATCGACAAACTCTATTCACCGGACGGTGCGACCGGGCGTCTCGGCTTGCTTGAGCTGCGCGCGTTCGAAATGCCGCCGCATGCGCGCATGAGTCTGGCGCAGCAACTGTTGCTGCGAGCGCTGGTGGCGCGCTTCTGGCGTGAGCCTTACGCGCCGCCGAAACTCGCGCGTTGGGGCACTGAACTGCACGACCGGTTCCTGCTGCCGCATTTCATTGAGCAGGACTTCGCCGACGTCATCGTTGAGCTGAACAACGCCGGTTATCCACTGCGCGCCGAATGGTTTGCCGCGCATCAGGAGTTCCGCTTTCCCAAGGTCGGCGATTACGCCGTCAACGGCATCGAACTCGAGCTGCGACAGGCGCTTGAGCCTTGGCATGTGCTGGGCGAGGAGGGCGCGGTGGGCGGCACGGTGCGTTATGTCGATTCATCGCTGGAGCGCTTGCAGGTCAAGCTCAAAGGCTTGCCGCCGCAACGTTATCTGCTGACCTGCAACGGCGTTGCGGTGCCGCTGCAATCGACCGGGCGCGTTGGCGAGTTCGTGGCTGGTGTGCGTTTTCGCGCCTGGCAACCGGCCAACTGCCTGCAACCGACTATCCCGGTGCATGCGCCGCTGGTGTTCGACCTGCTCGATACCTGGATGCAGCGTTCGCTGGGTGGCTGCCAGTACCACGTCGCCCATCCGGGCGGCCGCAATTACGAGACGCTGCCAGTGAATGCCAACGAAGCCGAGAGCCGACGCATGGCGCGTTTCTTCCGCATCGGACACACGCCGGGAAAACTTCCTGTACCGATTCTGGAAACGACTGACGAGCTACCGATGACGCTCGATTTACGACGTTTCTAAGTCGTACACGACGCCCGGATTTTTCGTATATCCGGGTGTCATGTGCCTGCGTTAGTCTGACCGTTCCCTGCTGGCTGCCGAGCTTTCCATGCCTGACCTGCTTGACCGCTACCCGCTGACCGCGGGCACTTACCACGAACTGCTCGACGACAGCGGAGCCGTGCGCCCGCACTGGCGGCGGCTGTTCGACCAATTGCAGCGCAGTACCCCAGCGCAACTGGTGCAGCGTCAGGCATTGCTGGCGCGGCAGATTCAGGAAAATGGCGTCACCTATAACGTGTATGCCGACCCCAAAGGCGCCGACCGCCCGTGGGAGCTGGATCTGCTGCCGCATGTGATTGCGGCGGATGAGTGGCACCAGTTGTCGGCGGGGATCGCCCAGCGTGCGCGGCTGCTCAACGCAGTGTTGGCGGATCTGTATGGGCCGCAGAAATTGATCAGCGAAGGTTTGCTACCGGCAGAACTGGTGTTCGGGCACAACAACTTCCTTTGGCCGTGTCAGGGCATCTCGCCGCCTGACGGAGCGTTTCTGCATCTGTACGCCGTGGATCTGGCACGCACGCCGGATGGCCGTTGGTGGGTGACGGCGGATCGTACCCAGGCGCCGTCCGGTGCCGGTTATGCGCTGGAAAACCGCACCATCGTGTCACGGGCGTTTCCCGAGCTGTATCGCGATCTGAAAGTGCAGCATCTGGCCGGATTCTTTCGGACCTTGCAGGAGACGCTGGCGCGGCAGGCGCCGAGCGACGATGAAGCGCCGCTGATCGTGCTGCTGACGCCGGGGCGTTTCAACGAAAGCTATTTCGAGCACCTGTATCTGGCGCGCCAGCTCGGCTATCCGCTGGTCGAGGGCGGCGACCTGACGGTGCGCGATGCCACGGTCTACCTGAAAACCCTCAGCGGTCTGCGTCGGGTGCACGCGATCATGCGCCGGCTCGACGATGATTTCTGCGACCCGCTGGAGCTGCGCACCGATTCGGCACTGGGCGTGCCCGGTCTGCTCGAAGCGGTGCGTCAGGGGCGGGTGCTGGTGGCCAACGCGCTAGGCAGCGGCGTGCTGGAATCGCCGGGGCTGCTGGGGTTTCTGCCGAAGATCAATCAATACCTGTTCGGCGAGGAGCTGATCCTGCCGTCCATTGCGACCTGGTGGTGTGGCGAGCCGCCGGTGTTGGCCCAAGCGTTGGAAAAATTGCCGGAGTTGCTGATCAAACCGGCATTCCCCTCGCAAAGCTTCGCTCCTGTGTTTGGCCGGGATCTGAGCGAAAACCAGCGCCAAGAGCTCGCCGAGCGCATGCGTGCACGGCCTTACGCTTATGTCGCGCAAGAATTGGCTCAGCTGTCTCATGCGCCCATCTGGCAGCCCGAGGACGATCAACTGCAACCTCGGGCTATCGGCATGCGCATGTATGCGGTGGCCAGTCGTGACGGCTACCGGGTGTTGCCGGGAGGCCTGACCCGGGTCGCCGCTGACGCCGATGCCGAAGTGGTGTCGATGCAACGCGGCGGCGCGAGCAAGGACACCTGGGTGCTGGGTGACCGACCTCCCAGCGGCGAACAGTGGAAGGCCCAGCGCAATATCGGTGTGCATGATCTGGTGCGGCGCGATCCGTATTTGCCGTCGCGGGTGGTGGAGAACCTGTTCTGGTTTGGCCGTTACTGTGAGCGCTGTGACGACAGTGCGCGGCTGTTGCGCATCATGCTCGCACGCTACGTCGACGGCGATGATCCATTGGCCCTGCAAGCAGCGGTGGAACTCGGCGAACGGCTGATGCTGCTGCCCGAAGAAGGCGAACTGCCGGAGCGCTTGCTCGCGGCGCTGCTCGGTGATGACTGGTCGTTCAGCCTGCGCTCCAACCTGCAACGTTTGCAGTGGGCGGCTTCGCAGGTACGCGGCAAGCTCTCGCGGGAAAACTGGCAGGCACTGGTCGAGTTGCAGCGCGAAGCCATGGAGCTGGAAACCGACGATCCAGACTTCGGCGAACTGCTGGATTTCCTCAACCGCTTGGTAATGTCGCTGGCGGCGCTGTCCGGTTTTGCTCTGGACGACATGACCCGTGACGAAGGCTGGCGTTTTTTGATGATCGGCCGGCGGATTGAACGGCTGCAGTTTCTCAGCAGCAGTCTGGCGGGATTCCTGCGCGGTGCCGGTGCGTTTGATCAGGCCGGGCTTGAGTGGTTGCTGGAACTGGGTAACAGCAGCATTACTTACCGCTCGCGCTATCTGGCGGTGGCGCAGTTGATCCCCGTGCTCGACTTGTTGCTGCTCGACGAGCAGAACCCGCATGCGGTGCTGTTCCAGCTGAAACTGGTGACGCGCACCGTCAAGCGTTTGAACCAGGATTTCGCTGCACCGCGGGAAGCGGTATTGCCGGAATTGGTCGAGCGTCTGGCGCATTTTGATTTCGGTTGCCTGGAGAATCCTTTGTTCGGCGAAACCAGCGTACGTGCGGCACTCGATGGTCTGGCGGATCTGTTGCAGGAAATCGCCGATGCCAGCGGCCAAGTCTCTGATCGACTGGCGCTGCGTCATTTCGCGCATGTCGATGATGTCAGCCAACGCACGGTGTCCGTCTGATGAGCGCGCATTACCAGATCCTCCACGACACCTGCTACCACTACGACAGCCCGGTGTCCCTCGCTCAGCAATTGGCGCACCTGTGGCCGCGTGAGTGCGCGTGGCAGCGCTGCACTGAACAACAACTGCTGATCAGCCCCCAGCCCTCCGCACGCCGGGATGAGCTGGACGTGTTCGGCAATCCGCTGACGCGGCTGGCTTTCGAACGGCCGCATGATGAATTGCAGGTCAACGCCCGCCTCACCGTTGAAGTGCTGGCGCGACCGACATTGGATTTCAGCCTGTCACCGGCGTGGGAACTGACGCGCAATGCACTGACTTACAGCAGCCAGCCGTTGTCCGCTGATGTACTCGAGGCTTGCCGTTATCGTTTTCAGTCACCCTATGTTCACTTGAAGCGCAGCTTCGTCGAGTTCTCTGAAAGTTGTTTTCCAGCCGGAAGACCACTGATGCTCGGCGTGCAGGCGTTGATGCAGAAGATATTCAGGGAATTCACTTTCGATGCCGAAGCCACCCAGGTCGCAACGCCACTGGTCGAAGTGCTGGAGCGGCGGCGCGGAGTGTGTCAGGACTTTGCGCACTTGATGCTCGCTTGCGTGCGTTCCCGAGGGCTGGCAGCGCGTTATGTCAGCGGCTATCTGCTGACGCAGCCGCCACCGGGGCAGCCACGGCTGATCGGCGCCGATGCGTCCCACGCCTGGGTTTCGGTGTATTGCCCGGTGCTGGGTTGGGTGGATTTCGATCCGACGAACAATGTGCAACCGGCACTGGAACACATCACCCTGGCCTGGGGCCGGGACTTTTCCGATGTATCGCCGTTGCGCGGGGTGATTCTGGGGGGAGGGAGCCATGATCCGGAAGTGCGGGTCACGGTGATGCCGCTGGAGTAAGGACGATTTATTGTGGGAAGCTTTTGTGGGGAGCTTTTGTGGCGAGGGAGCTTGCTCCCGCTCGGCTGCGAAGCAGTCGCGAAAGTTTTGGGGTCGCTGCGCAACCCAGCGGGAGCAAGCTCCCTCGCCACAAATCAATCATTCAAGCGTCAGGCGCCTGCTCTTTCGGTGCATCGGTATTCACTTCTGCATCGTCTTCTGCTGCCACTTCACCGTCAGGGTTCAGTGCTGCTTCTTCAGCTGATTGTTTCTTGCGCTGAAGCTTTTCCTCTTTCTTCTTTTCCTTTTCCAGGTCACGTTGACGTTTGGCGAAGGAGTAATTGGGTTTGGCCATGGGCGATCCTCTAGGGTCGAAGGTGAGGTTGAGCGGCGCGTATTCTGCCCTGTATCGGGGCTCGGCTGTTAGCCGGGTTTTTGATCAACCCACTTCGGCACGACGGTTGGCCGCCATTGGTCGAGGGCATCGAGCAGGGAAAGAGGCGATTCGCTCACTTGCAGCATGTCACGGTGTGGCGCGCGAACGAAGCCTTCGCCGACGATATGGTCAAGAAAAGCCGTGAGTTTGCTGTAGAAACCCTTCACTTCGAGCAGTCCCAGCGGTTTGCCGTGGTAGCCGAGCTGGCCCCAGGTCCAGACTTCGAACAATTCTTCGAGAGTGCCAAGGCCGCCGGGCAGTGCGACGAAGGCATCGCTGAGTTCGGCCATCCGCGCCTTGCGCGCATGCATGCCTTCGACCACTTCCAGGCGTGTCAGGCTTTTATGGCCGATTTCCTTGTCCATCAGGCTCTGCGGAATGATCCCGATCACTTCACCGCCTGCCGCCAGTGCAGCGTCGGCCACGATACCCATCAAACCCACGGCGCCACCGCCGTACACCAGGGTCAATTTACGCTCGGCGAGTGCTCGGCCAAGGGCGATGGCAGCTTCGGTATAAGCCGGATCAGTGCCGGCGTTGGCACCGCAAAAAACACAAACGGATTTCAAAGACATGCCTTCCTCCTGGATCAATCAGGCTCACAGGGTAAAGGCTCGCAGCGCTCGATCCAAGGGCTACGCGTCGCGCTTCGGCGTTTCGTAAGTGCCGCTGGCACCACAGGCGTAAGCGGCAAGCAGACTGCACAACAGGCTGTTGAAGGACATGGCGAAGACTCCGGTGATTAACGATGCGCCGATCATAGGGCCGGGCCAGAGCATTGGCCGGTAGATTGTTTCGATGAGTGTCATAGCCTGAAAGTTGTATACAATTTTTGACTCAGGTCATAGGAACTTGCGAAGATTTCAGGCAGTCTTCCAACCATTAGTGTTTTTGTTAACCCTGCCTTGGAGATTCACCATGTTTTCCAAAGTTATTGCGGTATCCCTGCTGGCGCTGGCCAGCAGCCAATTGATGGCTGCCGAGTGCAAAACCACCATCGACTCCACCGACCAAATGTCCTTCAACACCAAGGCCATCGAAATCGACAAGAGCTGCAAGACTTTCACCGTCGAACTGACCCACTCCGGCAACCTGCCGAAGAACGTCATGGGCCATAACCTGGTGATCAGCAAAGAAGCTGACATGCAGCCGATCGCCACCGACGGCCTGGCCGCCGGCATCGACAAGAACTACCTGAAAGACGGCGACGAGCGCGTCATCGCTCACACCAAAATCATCGGCGCCAAGGAAACCGACTCGGTGACCTTCGACGTGTCCAAGCTCAAGGCCGACGAGAAATATGGTTTCTTCTGCTCGTTCCCGGGCCACATCTCGATGATGAAAGGCACCGTGACCCTGAAGTAATCAGGTTCACCCCACACCCTGTGGGAGCGGGCTTGCCCGCGATGAGGTCATTAGCATCGATAGATGTTTCGACCAAAGAAAAAGCCCGCTGAGAATCACTTCTCAGCGGGCTTTTTCATGCATTCATCGATCAAGGCGCGAACGGCATTACCCGTTTGTGATGCGTCTTCTGGTAAGTGTTAACGATGATGTCGAACGCTTCCTGACGCACCGACTCGCCATGCAGAAACGCATCGATCTCGGCATAGGTCACGCCATGTGAAGCTTCGTCCGGCTTGCCCGGCGACAAGTCTTCCAGATCCGCCGTCGGCACTTTCTCCACAAGCGATTCCGGCGCGCCGAAACTGCGCGCAATCGCCCGCACCTGATTTTTCACCAGCCCGCTGAGCGGAGCCAGATCACAAGCGCCATCGCCGAATTTGGTGAAGAAACCCATCACCGCTTCCGCCGCGTGGTCGGTGCCAATCACCAGCCCGTGTGCTGCGCCAGCGATGGTGTACTGCGCCACCATGCGCATCCGCGCCTTGGTATTGCCGAGCACGAAATCTACCGACACCGCATGCTTGCCTTCAAACGCTGCCACTTCATTGGCCAGCGATTTGACCGCCGGACCGATGTTCACCGTGTGGCGTTCATCCGGGGCGATGAAGTCCACCGAAGCCTGGGCATCTTGCTCGTCGAACTGGGTTTCATACGGCAGGCGCACGGCGATGAACTTGTAGGCGTCGTCGCCCGTGCGCTCGCGCAGTTCGCGCATGGCGCGTTGGGCCAGCAGGCCGGCAGTCAGCGAATCGACGCCGCCGCTGATGCCCAGCACCAGCGTCTTCAGGCCGGAATTGGTCAGGCAGTCCTGAATGAAGCTGATGCGTCGGGCGACTTCCGTTTCGAGGGCCTGTCGATCGGCGAACGGTGGCTGAACCTTGAGCTGTTCAGCAATCTCACGCTGTACGGCTTGCATGAATTCACTCCTTGCTAGATGTGCTGGAAATGGCAGGAACCTGAAACACATGCCGCAGATAGGCGACGAAATTCGGGTCTTTGCAGTGAGTCTTGCCTGGCTCGTCGGAGATCTTCGCCACCGGTTGGCCGTTGCAGGCGGTCATTTTAAGCACGATGCTCATCGGTTCAACCCCCGGAATGTCACAGGTGAGGTTGGTGCCGATGCCGAAGCTGACATTGATCCTCCCACGCAGCGCACGGAATATCTCCAGCGACTTGGGCAGCGTCAGGCTGTCGGAGAACACCAGTGTCTTGCTCATCGGGTCGATGCCGAGCTTGTGGTAACGGGCGATGCATTTTTCGGCCCAGACCACCGGATCCCCGGAATCGTGGCGCAGTCCGTCGAAGAGCTTGGCGAAGTACAGGTCGAAATCGCTGAGGAAAGCATCGGTGGTGATGCAGTCGGTCAGCGCAATCCCCAGCAGCCCGCGATACTCGCGCACCCAGCAATCGAGCGCGGCGATCTGACTGTCGATCAGTCGTGGGCCGAGTTGCTGATGCGCCATGATCCACTCATGGGCCATGGTGCCCAGCGGTTTCATGTCCAGTTCGCGCGACAGGTGCACGTTGCTGGTGCCGACAAAACGTCCGGGGAAATCGTGCTTGAGCACGCTGACCACTTCTTCCTGTACGCGGTAGGAAAACCGGCGACGCGTGCCGAAATCGGCGACCTGCAACTCGGACAATTCCTCGCTCGAAGCGTTGGCCGTCAGCCAGTCGAACTTTCGATACAGCTGTTCGCGCGCCTGTTCCAGCACGGTTTCGCGGTAGCGATAGCGGTTGCGCACTTCGCTGACCAGCGCCAGCAGCGGCACTTCAAACAGAATCACATGCAGCCACGGCCCGCGGATGCGGATAAACAGCTCACCGTTTTCGATGCCGGTGTGCAGATAGCGCAGATTAAAGCGGAACAGTCCGAGAAAGCGCAGGAAGTCCGGTTTGAGAAAACTGATGCGCTCGAGAAAACTCAACTGATCGGCACTCAGGCTCAAATCCGCCAAGCGCTCGATCTGAAAACGGATCTCGGCCAGATACGGGCGCAGATCCTCACTGTTACGGCAACGAAACTCCCATTCGACTTCGACGTTGGGGTAGTTGTGCAGCACCGCCTGCATCATCGTCAGTTTGTAGAAGTCGGTGTCGAGCAGGTTCTGCACGATGCGATCGGCAAACACGCTCTCGCTCATAACGGGGTCTCCAGACGGGCCGCGCGGTGGCGCGGAAGCAATCAATGGCGCTAGTGGCGCATATCCCGTGTGAAGATTGCCAGCGATTTTTTTGCGCGGCCGCCTGCTCTTTCTTCTATCCCTTTATATTGTTCGGCCCGAGCCAGCATCTGTTGCGGGGCGCGCAGCGAGCGCGGCTTGAATGACCAACTCCAGCCGCTCCCAACTTTTTACATATTCAGCAAGAAGCGAGTGTCGAGGAATGAGGGTTGTCTCAATCGCTTTGATCATTGCGGCCCGGAGCATTTCATAGGTTGGAGTTTCAGGCATGAGCCAATTCTCCCTTGAAAGAAATTTGCTCCAGCGAGTCCACTCCATCTTGAAGTAATACATACACAGGAAGTATCAGTCGATACAGATCAGAGTCGTTAGTGTGTTTGATGGTGACCGATGTCAATGTTTCCAGAAGGCTGACAGCTGCGCGAATTCTGAAACAGGCATCTTCGAATAGCTGGTTAGGAGCAGCCTGCGAATCAATGAAATAAGTGGGTGTGCTGGTTGCATTGGCTTTAAGTGGGAAGTAGCGATTCATCAGGGAGCATCCTCAAATTGTTTTTGGATTAAAGAGTTGCTGGGTTTTTAGTTCTAACTAGTGAAATTTGCGGCAGCGGTGGCCATGCCAACGGGTCGAGATCCAGATCGAGAAACTGGCTGGAATCGAATATGGGCTTCTTGATTCCGGCACGTCGCTGCTCGTCGTAATCGCGCAGGATGCGCATGCAAACTTTAAACAGCAGGGCCATGGCCACAAGATTGACCAGTGCCAGCAAGGTCATGGTGATGTCGGCGAACGCGAGGACGGTCGTAAGATCTTCGACCGATCCCCAGAACACCAGAACCAACACCAGTGCGCGGTACAAGAACAACGCTTTTCGAGGTTCGTCGAAGATGAACCGCAGGCTGTTTTCCCCCAGGTAATAGTTGTAAAGCATCGCGGTGAATACGAACAATGCCAGCACCACGCTGATGAACATTCGCCCCCATTCTCCAACCACCGCTGCCAGCGAGTTTTGTGCCAGAGCTATACCGTCGCCCTCGAATCCTGGCGCGTAGAAACCCGAAAGCAGAATGAGTAAAGCGGTGCAGGTGCAAATCACGAACGTGTCGATAAAGACGCTGAATGCTTGCACGACACCTTGCGCAACCGGGTGGGCGATTTTCGCCACCGAGGCGACGTTGGGCGCGCTGCCGAGTCCGGCTTCGTTGGAAAAAACGCCACGCCGTACACCCATGACGATCGCACTGCCGACCAACCCGCCAAATGCCTGATCGAGGCCGAACGCGCTGCGGATGATGGTCAACAGCATCGCTGGCACTTGATCAAACTGCAGCACGATCACATAACCAGTCACCGCGATGTAGGCGAGCACCTTCAGCGGAACCAGCAGGTCGGCGACGGCGGCGATGCGTTTTATCCCGCCAATAAACACCGCTCCGAGTAGCAATGACAATGCGAACCCTGTCCACATGGGCTCAAGACCAAAAGCGTCTTTGAGCGAGTGAGACACCGCATGCGATTCGAGGCCGTTGATGGCAAATCCAAACGTCACCAGCAGGAGCAGCGCTGCGATGATTCCGAGCCAGCGTTTGTTCAGACCATGTTCGATGTACCACGATGGCCCGCCTCGATACAGGCCATTGCCGTCGCTGTGTTTGTAGAGTTGGCCCAGCGTACATTCGAAGAAACTGCTCGACATGCCGAGCAAGGCTGTCATCCACATCCAGAACACTGCGCCGGGGCCGCCCATGCTGACGGCGATTCCGACCCCGACGATATTGCCAGTGCCCACCCGGCCGGCCAGGCTCAGGGTCAACGCCTGAAACGAGCTCAAATGCTGGCTGCCGCTGCGCCAGCTGCCCTGCAGAACGCTAAACATATGCAGGAAATATCTGAACTGGACAAATCTTGATCGGATGGTGAAGTAGCTGCCCAGTCCAAGAACGACGGGAATCAATATCTTCCCCGAGAGAAAGTCGTTAATGATGTCTAGCATTCAAAGCTCCTTGCTGTTGAAAGTGCTGGCGATGTTTGTTGGTGTTAAAGCCTGAAGCCATTCAGGACTCGTAATATCCAGCCATATTTCCCTCGGCGCAATTTCGCAAGTTGCTCAAAAGTGATGCGAGTTGCTGCTATGGTTGCGTCTTCTAAAACAGTTGTCGGGATATTTATGGAGGAATTTCTTCCAGCTAACTTAAGGCTGCTGTGCAGCCACTACAGATCTGTCGCGGAAGTTTGTAGGAAAATTCGAATTAACCGTGGGCAATTTAATAAATACCTGTGCGGAAACAGCATTCCTACAGCGTTCAACTTGAAAAGAATCTGCGATTTTTTTGGCGTCGAAGAGTTTGAAATAACACTTCCAACAGCGCAGTTCATTTCGCTGATTGGGGCCAATGCGAGGCGAGTCAGGCCTGTCGAGACAGCAACAGCAGCGCAGAGCATGCTGGAGCACCTGCGTCAAAAGTCTTCCCCGGAGCTGATGGCGCACACTGGTTATTACTACGAGTACTACCACGCCATGACAGAGCCTAGCTCGATCTTGTGCGCATTGGTGCATGTGCGAGAAGACGGATCAGACGTCGTCTACGAACGAAACGAGCGCTTACAGATTGCGGGCTCCGAAGGCGAGTTTGAGCGGTATCGATACGTCGGGATCGCCTATTACCTGAGAGATCGCCTGTTTCTCATCGATTACGAGTCGCTGACTTCGAACGAGGTCAGCCAGACCATTCTCATTCCGAGCTTCAAAAGCTGCATCACTCGGCTCAATGGCCTGAAGATCGGTGTTTCCGCTGCTGACCATCGCGCTCCGGCGTGTTCGAGAGTGGTGTGGGAGTATCTGGGGCAGGAAATCAATCGGATCGATGCCTATCGCCGGGTACGTCTTTACGACGTTGATGACCCGGCTATCGATGAAGACCTACGCTCGAGGCTTTCGCAAACCAAAGTGGTTGATGGTTTGTTTGTGATTGCGTGACGTCAGTCGGCAGGAGGATTGTCGATTTGCTCCAGCATCCACTTCACAAAATCCCTCACCTTGGGCACTTCCGCCGAGTGTTCCGGGTACGCCAGGTAATACGCGTCCGTGCTGGGCATTGCATGCTGCCAGGGAATGACCAGTTTGCCGTCGGCCAATTCCTCTTCCACCAGAAACCTCGGTAAAAGGGCTACACCGCAACCGACCTGGGCGGCGCGGATGCACATATAGAAGGTTTCGAAGCGCGGGCCGTGGTAGCTGTGTTCGGTGTGGTAACCCTGAGCGTCGAACCATTCGTGCCAGGATTGGGGGCGTGAGGCGTTTTGCAGCAGTACCAGATCGGTGAGTTGCGTCGGGTCGGTGAACGGCTCGGCCGGCAGGCTGGACGGCGCGCAGACCGGCACCAGCTCTTCTCCGAACAACTTCAGGCATTCGGTACCGGGGCGCGCGCCCTGGCCGAAGTAGAACGCCAGATCGCTGCGCCCTTGCAGCAAGTCATCGGCTTCCTGTTCGTTGCACAAGTCCAGATGAATCGATGGATGGCGCAGACGCCAGCCTTTCAAGCGCGGCACCAGCCAGCGCGCGCCGAAGGTCGATGGCGTGGAGACGCGCAGGACTTCGGTCTCGCCGCCGTAGGAGCGCAGGTAATGCGTGGACATTTCCACCTGGGTGAGGATTTTTCGTACCTCCACCAGGTACAAATCGCCGGCCGGGGTCATCTGCAAACGGCGGCGCACGCGGCGGAACAGCAAGTGCTGCAGCAGTTCTTCCAGCTGCGCCACCTGTTTGCTGACGGCGCTCTGGGTCAGGTTCAGTTCCTCGGCGGCGCGGGTGAAACTCAAGTGCCGGGTCACGGCTTCGAAGCACTGCAACGCGGTGATCGATGGCAAGTGGCGTTTGTTGAGCATGGCTGATCCTTTTTCTTGTCTTTGTACGGCACGCAACGCGCAGCATGAATAAACGGAATGATATCTCGCTTAATGGTCGTTTGTTGCCTCACCGAAGGAGCGCTACAACTAATGGTCTGCACGGGTGGAAAACAGCGCCCGCACACATTCAGTTTTTTGCTTGAGGAGTGACCCATGGTTGCCGCATTGCTTGATCGTCTTGGTGTGAACCCGGCCCTGTACCAGAACGGCAAAGTGCCGGTGCATTCGCCCATCGACGGCAGCCGCATCGCGGCTGTGAACTGGGAAGGCGCGGCCGAAGTCGAGCAGCACATCAGTCGCGCAGATCATGCGTTCGAACATTGGCGCAAGGTGCCGGCCCCGCGTCGCGGTGAGCTGGTGCGCCAGTTCGGCGAAGTCTTGCGCGAATTCAAGAGCGATCTCGGCGAGCTGGTGTCCTGGGAAGCGGGCAAGATCACTCAGGAAGGTCTGGGCGAAGTGCAGGAGATGATCGACATTTGCGACTTCGCTGTCGGCCTGTCCCGTCAGTTGTATGGCTTGACCATCGCCTCCGAGCGTCCGGGCCATCACATGCGTGAAACCTGGCACCCGCTGGGCGTGGTCGGCGTGATCAGCGCGTTCAACTTTCCGGTCGCGGTGTGGGCGTGGAACACCACGCTGGCGCTGGTCTGCGGCAACCCGGTGGTGTGGAAACCATCGGAGAAAACCCCGCTGACCGCGCTGGCCTGTCAGGCGTTGTTCGATCGCGTGGTGAAGAATTTCAGCGACGCGCCGGCGAATCTTTGCCAGGTGATCATTGGCGGCCGCGATGCCGGCGAAGCGCTGGTGGATGATCCGCGTGTGGCGCTGATCAGTGCCACCGGTAGCACGCGTATGGGCCGCGAAGTGGCACCGAAAGTCGCCGCACGTTTCGCGCGCAGCATTCTCGAGCTGGGTGGCAACAACGCCATGATCCTCGGCCCGAGCGCTGATCTGGACATGGCCGTGCGCGCGATTCTGTTCAGCGCCGTCGGCACTGCCGGTCAGCGTTGCACCACGTTGCGTCGCTTGATTGCGCATGAATCGGTCAAAGAAGAAATCGTCACTCGTCTCAAAGCCGCCTATTCGAAGGTACGCATCGGCCATCCGCTGGAGGGCAATCTGGTCGGCCCGCTGATCGACAAACACAGCTTCGAAAACATGCAGGACGCATTGGAACAAGCACTGAGCGAGGGCGGCCGGGTGTTTGGCGGCAAGCGTCAGTTGGAAGAGCAATTTCCCAATGCCTACTACGTGTCGCCAGCCATCGTCGAAATGCCCGAGCAGAGCGACGTGGTGTGCAGCGAAACCTTCGCGCCGATTCTGTACGTGGTCGGTTACAGCGACTTCCAGGAAGCGCTGCGTCTGAACAACGCCGTGCCACAAGGTTTGTCGTCTTGCATCTTCACGACCGATGTGCGCGAGGCCGAGCAGTTCATGTCGGCGATCGGCAGCGACTGCGGGATCGCCAACGTCAATATCGGCCCGAGCGGTGCGGAGATTGGCGGCGCGTTTGGCGGTGAGAAAGAGACCGGCGGCGGGCGCGAGTCTGGTTCGGATGCATGGCGCGCTTATATGCGTCGGCAGACCAATACCGTGAACTACTCGCTGGAATTGCCGCTGGCGCAGGGCATTACGTTCGATTAAGCAGCGGCAAGCTTCGAGCCACAAGCTTCAAGCGAACTGGCTTGCAACTCGTGGCTTGAAGCTTGAGGCTGCTCCGACAGGAGCTTGGCAATGCCGTTACGCGAAGAATGTCTGTGGGAAAAGCTCACGCCGCAAAGGCCGGATAATGCGGCGCTCAGGAGTGAAGTCAAAGTCGATGTCTGTGTGATCGGCGCCGGGTTTACCGGGCTGTCGGCAGCGCTGCATCTGCTGGAACAAGGCAAAAGTGTCTGCGTGCTTGAGGCGCATCGTGCTGGTCACGGTGGATCGGGGCGCAACGTCGGGCTGGTCAACGCCGGGATGTGGATCCCGCCGGACGAGATCGAAGCCGGCTTCGGCGAAGCGGTCGGCAGTCAGCTCAACCGCATGCTCGGTGGGGCGCCGGCGCTGGTGTTCAGCCTTGTGGACAAGTACAACATCGATTGCCAGTTGCGCCGCGAAGGCACGTTGCACATGGCGCACAACGCCCGTGGCGAGGCGGATTTGCGCAGTCGTGAGGCGCAGTGGAAGCGTCGCGGCGCCCCCGTCGAGCTGCTTACCGGCCAGGCTTGCGAGCAAGCCACCGGCACCAAAAAAATCGCCGCAGCGTTGCTCGATCGACGCGCCGGCACGCTCAATCCGATGGCGTATACAACCGGTCTGGCCAACGCCGTTGTCAGCCTCGGCGGGCAGATGTTCGATCATTCGCCAGTCACCCGTCTGGAGCGCCAAGGCTCGCAATGGTCGGTGCAGACCGAACAGGGTTCTGTTCTCGCCGAGAAAGTGGTGATCGCCTCCAACGCCTACACCGAAGGCGACTGGACCGAGATCAAGCGCAATTTTTTCCCCGGTTATTACTATCAGGTCGCCTCGGTGCCGCTGACCGAAGACGCCGCGCAGGAAATTCTGCCGGGCGGGCAGGGCTCGTGGGATACCCGGCAGGTACTGAGCAGCATTCGCCGCGACAAAGAAGGCCGGCTGCTGCTCGGAAGCCTGGGCAACGGCAACCAGAAACCGGCCTGGTTCCTCAAGGCCTGGGCCGACCGCGTACAGCAGCATTACTTCCCCAACCTGAAACCGGTGGAATGGGAATGCACCTGGACCGGGCGCATCGCCTTCACGCCGGATCATCTGATGCGGCTGTTCGAACCGGCACCGGGACTGGTCGCGGTCACCGGTTACAACGGTCGTGGCGTCACCACCGGGACTGTGGTCGGCAAAGCCTTCGCCGACTATTTGTGTAACGGCAATCCGCAAACCCTGCCGATCCCCTTCGCGCCAATGCAGCCGCTGGCCGGTGTCGGCTTGCGCAGCTGCCTGTACGAGGCCGGATTCTCGCTGTACCACGCGGGCCAATGCCTGCGCATTGTTATCTGATTGTTGAAATATGTTGCCGGAAGCGGCGCTTTTCGATGCAGCGACTAGCCTGTAATGGTGCGGGTTGTAGCAGTTCCGCACCAGCAGTGTGCAGTTCGGTGACGCGGGCTGTTACAGGCTGGTTGCACGTCGTTTGCTAGCGCGGTTGCAATGATGGCGCGCGCGGGTTGCGCCTGAAAATATTTACGGTTTCACCTTCCGCGGTTTAGACGGTTGCACGCCCAATGAAAATGGGATCGAAACAGTCGAAATAACAACAAGGCAGCGACGTTTTGCAAAATAAAAAACCGATGGCACGGCGCTTGCTCTGAGCATCCAGTGAACTGAAGTCGCAGTGCCAACTAAAAAAAACCTTGGAGCACCACCTCATGTCCCAGACGTTTTACAAGAAAGGCTTTCTGGCCCTCGCAGTGGCTACTGCGTTGGGTGTTTCTGCGTTTGCACAGGCTGATGTGAAAATCGGTGTCGCCGGTCCGATGACGGGCGCCAACGCGGCATTTGGCGAGCAGTACATGAAGGGTGCACAAGCGGCGGCCGATGCGGTCAACGCAGCGGGCGGCGTCAACGGGGAAAAAATCGTACTGGTCAAAGGCGATGACGCCTGCGAACCGAAGCAGGCCGTGACGGTCGCCAAGGACCTCACCAACCAGAAAGTCGCCGGCGTGGTCGGTCACTTCTGCTCCTCTTCGACCATTCCAGCGTCGGAAATCTACGACGAAGCCGGAATCATCGCGATCACTCCGGGTTCCACTAACCCGCAAGTTACCGAGCGTGGCCTGAGCGCGATGTTCCGCATGTGCGGGCGTGACGACCAGCAAGGCATCGTCGCCGGCGACTACATTGTCGACGTGCTCAAGGGCAAAAAGGTCGTCGTGCTGCACGACAAAGACACCTACGGCCAAGGCCTGGCAGACGCCACCAAGGCGCAACTGGTCAAGCGCGGCGTAACGCCGGTGCTGTATGAAGGCCTGACCCGTGGCGAGAAAGATTTCAGCACCATCGTTACCAAGATCCGTGGCGCTGGCGCCGACGTCGTGTACTTCGGCGGTCTGCACCCGGAAGCCGGCCCGCTGGTTCGCCAATTGCGTGAGCAAGGCCTGAAAGACGTCAAGTTCATGTCCGACGACGGCATCGTCACCGACGAACTGGTGACCACCGCTGGCGGCCCGCAATTTGTTGATGGCGTGCTGATGACCTTCGGCGCCGACCCACGCATGCTGCCTGACAGCAAAACCGTGGTGGACGCTTTCCGCAAGGCCGGTACCGAGCCTGAAGGCTACACCCTGTACGCCTACGCTTCGGTTCAGACCTTGGCTGCTGCGTTCAACGGCGCCAAGTCGAACAAGGGCGAAGAAGCTGCCAAGTGGCTGAAAGCCAACCCGGTGAAAACCGTCATGGGCGAGAAGGCCTGGGACTCCAAGGGCGACCTGAAAGTCTCCGACTACGTGGTTTACCAGTGGGACAAGGATGGCAAGTATCACCAGCTGGAAAAACAGAAGTAAGGGCTGACTTGATCGGCTGATCTCCACCATTTCCTGTGGGAGCGGGCTTGCACCGGGCGGCGTTCCGACGATGACGGACTGACAGACAACATATTCGTTGAATGCTCGACCGCTATCGCTGGCAAGCCAGCTCCCACAGTGGACGGTGTGGTCTGGCTGATCGTGGCTGACATTGCTCCGACGTATATCTGTATTTTCCTTAGAAGAGCCGCACACTTTCGGGTGTGCAGGTTCTCACTGCGTGAGATTGCGTTATGGATGGTATTTTCCTGCAGCAACTGGTCAACGGCCTGACCCTCGGGTCGGTCTACGGCCTGATCGCCATCGGCTACACAATGGTCTACGGCATCATCGGCATGATCAACTTCGCCCACGGCGAGGTTTACATGATTTCCGCTTACCTCGCGGCAATCAGTCTGGCTCTGCTGGCGTACTTCGGTATCGAATCTTTCCCTCTGCTGATGCTTGGCACGTTGATCTTCACCATCGTCGTCACGGCGGTGTATGGCTGGGTCATCGAACGTGTCGCTTACAAACCGCTACGCAACTCCACCCGACTGGCTCCGCTGATCAGCGCCATCGGCATTTCGCTGATTCTGCAAAACTATGCACAGATTGCCCAAGGCGCCAAACAACAGGGCGTGCCTACGCTGCTGACCGGCGCATGGCGGGTCGAAGTCGGCACTGGATTCGTCCAGCTGACCTACACCAAGGTGTTCATTCTGATCGCCGCGTTCGTCGGCATGGGACTGCTGACCTACATCATCAAATACACCAAGCTCGGCCGCATGTGCCGCGCCACCCAGCAAGATCGCAAGATGGCTTCGATCCTCGGCATCAATACCGACCGGGTGATTTCCTACGTGTTCATCATCGGTGCAGCCATGGCGGCTCTGGCCGGCGTGCTGATCACCATGAACTACGGCACGTTCGACTTCTACGCCGGCTTCATCATCGGCATCAAGGCGTTTACCGCTGCGGTACTCGGCGGGATCGGTTCGCTGCCCGGTGCGATGTTGGGCGGGATCATCCTCGGCATCTCCGAGTCGCTGTTCTCCGGTCTGGTCAACTCCGACTACAAAGACGTGTTCAGCTTCTCGCTGCTCGTACTTGTTCTGGTCTTCCGGCCGCAGGGCCTGCTGGGCCGTCCTCTTGTGTCGAAGGTGTAAGCGATGTCTGCAACCACTGAAAAATCCATTGATATCAAAAAGAGCCTGGTCGAGGCGATTCTGGCCGGTCTGATTGCCCTGATCGTCTTCGGGCCGATTGTCGGCGTCGTACTCGACGGCTACAGCTTCAACCTCGAAACGACCCGCGTGGCGTGGATCATTGCCATCGTCATGGCCGGGCGGTTTGCCCTCAGCCTGTTCCTGCAAACGCCGAAAGGCCTGAAAATTCTCGACGGATTCGAGAGCACCGGCTCCGGTGTGCATGTGTTGCCAGCCGATCACAAATCCAGCCTGCGCTGGATCATTCCGCTGCTGATTGTGCTGGCGGTGATCGTACCGTTCGTTTCCAACTCCTATCTGCTGGGCGTGGTCATCCTCGGATTGATCTACGTTCTGCTGGGGTTGGGGCTGAACATCGTGGTCGGTCTGGCCGGTCTGCTCGACCTCGGTTACGTGGCGTTCTACGCCATCGGTGCCTACGGTCTGGCGCTCGGTTATCAGTATCTGGGGCTGGGTTTCTGGACGGTATTGCCGCTGGCGGCGATCACTGCGGGGCTGGCGGGGTGCATCCTCGGGTTTCCGGTGTTGCGCCTGCACGGCGACTATCTGGCAATCGTGACGCTGGGCTTCGGTGAAATCATTCGTCTGGTGCTCAACAACTGGCTGTCGCTGACCGGTGGTCCGAACGGCATGCCGGCGCCGCTGCCGACGTTCTTCGGTCTGGAGTTCGGCAAGCGCGCGAAGGATGGCGGGGTGCCGTTCCACGAGTTCTTCGGCATCGCCTACAACCCGGACGTGAAGTATTACTTCATCTATGCGGTGTTGTTCCTGGTGGTGCTGGCCGTGCTGTACATCAAGCATCGTCTGGTGAAAATGCCGGTCGGTCGCGCCTGGGAAGCCTTGCGTGAAGACGAAATCGCCTGCCGGTCGATGGGCCTCAATCACGTGCTGGTCAAGCTCTCGGCGTTCACCATCGGTGCGTCGACCGCCGGTCTGGCCGGTGTGTTCTTTGCCACCTACCAAGGCTTCGTCAACCCGACCTCGTTCACTTTCTTCGAATCGGCACTGATCCTCGCCATCGTCGTACTCGGCGGCATGGGTTCGACCATCGGTGTGGTGATCGCAGCGTTCGTGCTGACGGTCGCGCCGGAACTGCTGCGCGGCTTCGCTGAATACCGCGTGTTGCTGTTCGGCATCCTGATGGTGTTGATGATGATCTGGCGCCCACGCGGGCTGATCCGCATCAGCCGGACCGGGGTCAAACCACGCAAAGGGGTGATTCACTACGAGAGGGCTGCGCCATGAGTGAAGTCGTGCTCTCTGTGGAAAAACTGATGATGCACTTCGGTGGCATCAAGGCTTTGAGCGATGTCAGTCTGAAGGTCCAACGCAACTCGATCTTCGCCCTGATCGGCCCCAATGGTGCGGGCAAGACCACGGTTTTCAACTGCCTGACCGGTTTCTACAAGGCTTCCGGCGGCAAGATCGAGCTCAACGTGCGCGGCCAGCAGACCAACGTGATTCAACTGTTGGGCGAGTCGTTCAAACCGACCGACTTCGTTTCGCCGAAGAGCTTTCTCAGCCGGATGTACTACAAGATGTTCGGCGGCACCCACCTGGTAAACCGCGCGGGCCTGGCCCGCACGTTCCAGAACATTCGCCTGTTCAAGGAAATGTCGGTGCTGGAAAACCTGTTGGTGGCCCAGCACATGTGGGTCAACCGCAACATGCTCGCCGGCATCCTCAACACCAAGGGCTATCGCAAGGCCGAGAGCGACGCGCTGGACTGCGCGTTCTACTGGCTGGAAGTGGTCGATCTGGTGGACTGCGCCAACCGTCTGGCCGGTGAACTGTCCTACGGCCAGCAACGCCGTCTGGAAATCGCCCGGGCCATGTGCACGCGGCCGCAGATCATCTGCCTCGACGAACCGGCCGCCGGCCTCAACCCTCAGGAAACCGAAGCGCTGAGCGCGATGATCCGGCTGCTGCGCGACGAGCATGATCTGACCGTGGTGCTGATCGAACACGACATGGGTATGGTCATGAGCATTTCCGATCACATCGTTGTACTGGACCACGGCATCGTCATCGCCGAGGGCGGACCAGAGGCAATTCGCAACGATCCGAAAGTGATTGCTGCGTATCTGGGCGCCGATGAAGAGGAGCTGGTATGACGCAACCCATCCTCGAACTCAAGGAGCTGGACGTGTTTTACGGGCCGATTCAGGCCCTGAAAAAAGTCTCGCTGCAGATCAATGAAGGCGAAACCGTGAGCCTGATCGGCTCTAACGGTGCTGGCAAATCCACGCTGTTGATGTCGATCTTCGGTCAGCCGCGCGCGGCCAGCGGGCAGATCCTCTACCAAGGTGTGGACATCACCCACAAGTCATCGCACTACATCGCCTCCAACGGCATCGCGCAATCGCCGGAAGGGCGGCGGGTGTTCCCTGACATGACCGTCGAGGAAAACCTGCTGATGGGCACCATCCCGATTGGCGACAAGTACGCCAAAGAGGATATGCAGCGCATGTTCGCGCTGTTTCCACGGCTCGAAGAACGCCGCACGCAACGGGCGATGACCATGTCTGGCGGCGAACAGCAGATGCTCGCCATCGCCCGCGCGTTGATGAGCCGGCCGAAGTTGTTGCTGCTGGATGAGCCGAGCCTGGGGCTGGCGCCCATCGTGGTGAAACAGATCTTCGCCACCCTGCGTGAACTGGCGAAAACCGGCATGACCATTTTCCTCGTCGAGCAGAACGCCAACCATGCGTTGAAACTGTCCGACCGGGCGTATGTGATGGTCAACGGCGAGATTCGCCTGTCGGGCACCGGCAAGGAATTGCTGGTGAACGAGGAGGTGCGTAACGCCTATCTGGGCGGGCACTGAATTCTCTGCAGTTATAAACAGCCCCGCGACGCAAGTCCCGGGGCTTTTTTACATGTGCGCCAGGCATGGCGCGTTGCGCGCAAGCGCAACCAGCTTGGCTGTGGTGGCCTCGCTGGTGACTTGGAGGTGAAAGTCCTCTACACACCCGGCAAGGGGAAGTGTTAGCCAGAGG
>NZ_JAFCUQ010000025.1:0-62874 GCF_049896625.1 Pseudomonas sp. TWP3-1 | reverse complement strand
GGGATGCTGATGGCGCCGTAGCGGTCGCCGGCCCAGGAGCTGGAGACGCGTAGCCAGCAGCTGGTTTTGTCGTCGGCCAGGCCTTCGCGGTCCCAGTGGAACTGGACTTTGATGCGGCCGTACTGGTCGCAGTGGATTTCTTCGCCTTTGGGGCCGGTGACGTGGGCGGTCTGGCTGCCGAGCACGCGCGGTTTCGGGTGTTCCAGCGCCGGGCGGTAGAACACGTCCCACGGGGTGGCGAGGAAGGTGTTGCGGTAGCCCTGGTGGAAGTCATCTTTGTTGTCGGTGGTGTCGCTGGTCACCGATTCTTCGAGGACTTGCGGCTGTTTGCCTTCGTGGAAGATTTCCGTGAGCAGCCACAGGTCGTTCCACTCGCTGCGCGGGTGGTCGGACAGTTCCATGAAGTGGCCGCTGACCAGTTTGGTCTGGTCGCCGCGACCTTCGGCCCGTCGGTAGTCGGCACGGTGGCGTTCGAGGGCGCGTTGGCTAAGGAATTTGCCGCGCGCGCGGTCGATGAAGCGGCCGGGGTAGTCGTAGTCTTCCAGATCCGGCTCAGTGCTTTCGCCTTCAGCCGCGGCTTCCGGTTTGTACGCCGCTTCCATTTGCAGGCGCGGTTTTTCGAAGTCGTAGTCGCGGCGGGTGACGCGGCCGGTGCGCGTTTCCAGGCGCAGTTTGAAGCTTTTGATCACCGGTTCGTCGGCGACCATGCCACTGCCTTGCACGTACGCGGTCGGCTGGCCGAGTTTCTGGAATACGGTCTGGTCGTCGCCGAACACCAGCAGATGACCTTTGTCGCTGTGCTGGAAGTGGTAGTGAATGCCCTCTTCTTCACACAGGCGCTGGACGAAATGCAGGTCGGTTTCGTCGTACTGCACGCAGTAGTCGCGATCCGGGCACGGCTGGCTCAATTGAAAGCTGTAGGCGTTGCCCTTGATCCCGTGTTCGTCGAGGATCAGCGCGATGATTTTCGGCGCCGACATCTGCTGGTAGATGCGCTGGTTGGTGCGGTGATGCAGGTATTGCAGTTGCGGCACCAGCGAGACTTTGTAGCGGGTCAGGCGCTTGCCGGCATCGCCTTGGGCGACGCGATAGATCTGGCCGTGGATGCCCGAGCCCTGCGGATCGAGGGCCAGGAACGCCTGCTTGTGCAGGAGTTTTTCCAGGTCCAGATCGGGGTTTTCGCTGACCAGTTCGAGGTCGAAGCGATACGGCTGGCTGATGCCCTCGGTGCCGGTGAACGAAAGCACTTGAAGATCGTGTTTAAAATCATCGATGGTCAGACTGAAATGAGCTTGGTTGGCCGGACTGAACATCTACTGTTGCTCCTTGGGGTGAGGTAGATCTTCCATAAAACCCAAGCGTGCCAATCAAGCATGAAGGCGCTATGCGAGCGGCAGCGAATGAGCCGGGCAATGATAGCTCGCCTGAACTGCGCAAGAAGTTGCGCAGTAGCCCGGAGAGACCCGGTACGCGGGAGGCTCAAGCAATTGAAACATTATGTTTCGTAAACGGCGTAACGGGAGTAGCTCAGCCGAGGCGCCATTCAGATTTCAATGGCGATCTCGGTGATTGCAACCTGTGATTGCGCCAAACCCCGCTTAGTCGGCAGGCGAATATTGCGCGTCGCTCACCTGCTCCATCCATTCCACCACGCTGCCATCAAGCGCTTCGGCGATGGCGATGTGGGTCATCGCTGTCGTCGACGCAGCCCCATGCCAATGCTTCACACCCGGTGCAATCCACACCGTATCCCCCGGCCGAATCACCCGCACGTCCTGCCCCCACTCCTGCACGAATCCCGCTCCCGAAGTGACAATCAACGTCTGCCCCAACGGATGCGTATGCCACGCCGTACGCGCGCCCGGCTCGAAGGTCACGGTAGCGCCGCTGACCCGCGCGGCATCGGTCCCTTTGAACGGCGCATCAACCCGCACCGTGCCAGTGAACCAATCAGCCGGGCCACGTGCCGAAGGCTGAGAACCATTGGGTGTGACGGTGACACGCGACGTGTCGTTGGCCTGAACGTCGGCAGCGAGCAAGGACAGGGTCAACGCAGAAGCGGCAATCGGATTCATGGTGATGTTCTCCAATAAAGACAGTCATCACTGTACCCAGCCGTACTCTGCAGATAATCGACTAAAATTCGAAAAAACTTATGCAGGACACTCATCAATGCTTCGTGAAAATGCCAGTGACTTGCTCGCTTTCCTCGCCGTGGCGCGTGAACGCAGTTTCACCAAAGCCGCAGCCAAACTCGGCGTTTCGCAGTCGGCGCTCAGCCACACCATTCGCGCGCTTGAAGCACGCTTGGGCATGCGGCTGTTGACGCGCACCACGCGCAGCGTTTCCCCCACCGACGCTGGCGAACATTTGCTGCAAACCGTCGGCCCGCGTTTCGAAGAGATCGAGCTGGAGCTGGCGGCGCTGAGCAGCCTGCGCGAGACCCCGGCCGGGCGGATCCGCATCAGCGCCACTGACCATTCGCTGGATTGGCTGTTGCGTCCGGTGCTGAAAGAGTTCCTCCCGCAATACCCGGACATCGCCGTCGAGGTCTGTTGCGATTACGGTTTCGTCGACATCGCCGGGCAGGGTTTCGATGCTGGCGTGCGGCTCGGCGAAGACGTGGCGCAAGGCATGATCGCCACCCGCATCGGCCCGGACATGCGCATGGCGGTGGTTGGCTCGCCAGGCTATTTCAAAAACCGCCCAGTACCGGAAACCCCAAGGGACTTGACCGATCACGCTTGCAACAATCTGCGCCTGCCGACCAATGGCGGCCTCTACACCTGGGAGTTCGAGAAGGACGGTGAAAGCCTCAAGGTGCGGGTCTCCGGGCAGATCACCCTGAGCGGTGTGTACCCGCTGCTCGATGCGGCGCTCGATGGTTTCGGCCTGAGCTACATCCCGGAAAACCTGGTTGCAACGCATCTGGCCGACGGAAGTCTGGTGCAAGTACTGGAAGACTGGTGCCCCGCATTTTCCGGCTATCACCTGTATTACCCGAGCCGACGCCAGGCGGCGCCGGCTTTCGCGTTGTTGCTTGAGGCGTTGCGTTATCGCGGTTGAAGCTTTTCAGCCGTTGGATGGCTGTGCCGCCACCGTTTGCCGACCATTGAACGCGAGCAGAAAACAGGCAAACACTGCGAGGGCAAATCCGGCCGGGAACATCCAGATGCTGCGCCAGTCGTGTACACCCGCCGTTGCGTAGTGATCGGTCACCTGCCCCGCCACCCAGAAACCGATCAACATGCCAACGCCATAAGTCGCCAAGGTAATCAGGCCTTGCGCCGAACTGCGGAAACGCTCGGAAGCCTTCGCATCGGTATAGATCTGCCCCGAAACGAAGAAGAAGTCATAGCAGATGCCGTGCAGCGCGATGCCGGTAAACAGCATGAACGCCAGATCGCCATTGTTGCCGTAGGCGAACAGTGCATAGCGCAGCGCCCACGCCAGCATCCCCACCAGCAGCGTCAACTTGATGCCGAAGCGCTGGATGAACAGCGGCAACAGCAACATGAACAGCACTTCTGACACCTGCCCGATGGCCATTTTTGCGGTCGGGTTGGTCATGCCGATTTCAGCCAGAAACGGGTTGGCATTCTGGTAGTAGAACGCCAACGGAATGCAGATCAGGATCGAGGCGATGAAGAACACCAGATAGCTGCGATCCTTGAGCAGACCCAACGCATCCAGCCCCAGCAACTGCTTGATCCCGACATTGGCGGACTCGCGCTTCAGCGGCGCAGTGGCTGGCAGCGAAAAGCTGTAAAGGCCGAGCAACAGCGAGGCAATCGCCGCCATCAGGAACGTATTGCGCAACCCGCCAGAGGCGATGGACGCGCTCGAATCCCAGGCAAACCCGAAACTGATCACCAGCCCGGCCACGATCCAGCCGACCGTGCCCCACACGCGAATCCGCGAAAACTCCAGCGCCGGATCGCGCATCTGCCGGAACGCCACCGAGTTCACCAGCGCCAAGGTCGGCATGTAGATGACCATGTACGCCAGCACGAACGGATAAAACGCCGCGAAATCCGTCGCGCTATACAGGCGGTACAACAGCACGGCGCCCAGCAGGTGCAACACGGCGAGGATGCGTTCGGCGTTGAACCAGCGGTCAGCGATCAGGCCGATCACGAATGGCGCGATGATCGCGCCCCACGACTGGGTGGAAAACGCCATTCCGATCTGTCCGCCACTGGCCCCCAGATTGCTCGCCAGAAAGGTGCCGAGGGTCACGAACCAGCCGCCCCAGATAAAGAACTGCAAAAACATCATCACGCTCAGGCGTGCATTCATCGTGGTCATTTCAGTCACCGTTTTATTTTTGTTGTGGCTAACCGTGGTGCAGTTTTTTCAGCGTTCGCTCAGGCCGAGCAGGCGCCGGTTGGATTGCAGGTCGGAGGTCACCCCGGCGAAATCGTCGAACGCCTTGGTGGCTTTGCTGATCATGTGCCGCTCGATAAACGCCGCACCTTCAGCGGCGCCTTGCACCGAATCTTTCAGGCAGCATTCCCACTCGAGCACCGCCCAGCCGTCGTAACCGTACTGGGTGAATTTGCTGAAAATCGCCTTGAAATCGATCTGCCCGTCGCCCAGCGAACGGAAGCGCCCCGGCCGATCAACCCAGCTCTGATAACCGCCATAAACCCCGGAGCGTGCGTCCGGGCGGAACTCGGCGTCCTTGACGTGGAACATGCGGATGCGTGCGTGGTAGCGATCGATGAAACCCAGATAGTCCATCTGTTGCAGCAGCAAATGGCTCGGGTCGTAAAGAATCGTCGCGCGCGGATGCTGATTAACCGCCTCCAGGAATCGCTCGAACGAGGCGCCGTCGTGCAGGTCTTCGCCCGGATGGATTTCGAAACACAGATCCACACCTGCCGCATCGAAGGCGTCGAGAATCGGCAACCAGCGGCGGCCGAGTTCAGCAAAACCTTCCTCGACCAGCCCCGCCGGGCGCTGCGGCCACGGGTACATGTAGGGCCACAGCAAGGCGCCGGAAAACGTCGCGTGCGCACTCAAGCCCAGACGCTGGCTGGCGCGTGCGGCGAGTTTCAATTGCTCGATGGCCCACTCGGTGCGCGCCTGCGGCTGGCCGCGCACATGCTCAGGGGCGAAGTCGTCGAACAGCGCATCAAACGCCGGGTGCACCGCCACCAACTGGCCTTGCAGGTGCGTCGAGAGTTCGCTGATTTGCACACCGGCCTTGGCGCACACGGCGTTCAATTCGTCGCAGTAATCCTGAGATTCGGCGGCGAGCGCCAAGTCGATATAGCGTGTGCCCAAGGTCGGCAACTGAATCGCCTTGTAGCCTTGGGATGCGGCCCAATGAGCAATGTTGCTCAGGGTATCGAACGGCGCTTCGTCGGCGATGAACTGGGCGAGGAAGATCCCGGGGCCGCGCAGGCCTGGTTGAGCTTGCTGCATGACAGATGTCTCCAGATTCATGGGGTGATCGCCGTCCACTTGGCGTCGCCGCGATGGTTGGCCACCGCCGCTTCGATGAACGCCATGCCACGCAGGCCGACGTTGATGCCGGGTACGCCGGGGGCGTCGTGACCGCTAGTGTGATTGCGGATGGCGCGGGCAAAATCGTTGTAGAGGTTGGCCATCGCCTCCAGATAACCTTCGGGATGACCGGCCGGCAGACGCATGCGTTGCAGCGCGGCCTCGCACAGCCACGGCTGGCCGATACCCGAGCGCAGGATTTGCAGCGGTTGGTCGAGGGAGCGGTGGATCAGGCTTGATGGCTCTTCCTGGCGCCATTCCAGGCCACCCTTGTCGCCGTAGACGCGGATCTTCAGCGGGTTTTCTTCCCCCGCACAGACCTGGCTGGCGATCAGCACGCCGCTGGCGCCATTCGCCAGTTTGAGCAGCATCGCCGCGTCGTCATCCAGTTGGCGGCCGGGGATATGCACGCCGAGGCTGACGCAGATGTGTTCGATGGATTGGTCGGCGACAAATTCCGCCAACGAAAAAGCGTGGGTGCCGATGTCGCCGATGCAGCCGCCCGGCCCCGAGAACTCCGGACGATCACGCCATTCGGCTTGTTTGTTGCCTTCTCCCGCCACATCGCGGCTGAGCCAGCCTTGCGGGTACTCGACGATGACTTTGCGCACTTTGCCGATTACGCCATTGCGCACCATCTCCCGGGCCTGCCAGACCATCGGGTAACCGAGGTAAGTGTGGGCGAGGCCGTAGAGCTGGCCGCTGCTGGTAATTACCTTTTGTAACTCGAACAATTCAGCCAGGCTCAGCGCCGCCGGTTTTTCCGAAAACACGTGGAACCCGGCGCGCAGTGCCTCAGCAGCAATCGGTGCGTGCAAGTGATTCGGCGTGACAATGACCAACAGTTGCATGCGCTGCTCGGCAGGCAAGGCGCTTTCGCGTTCCAGCAATTGCTGCCAGTCGCCGTAACAGCGCGCTTCGGATAGCCCCAGCGCTGCGCCGGTCTCAAGATTGTTCTGCGGGTCGCGGCTGAATGCGCCGCACACCAGTTCGAAATGCCCATCGAGACCAGCCGCCTGACGGTGCGCCTGACCGATAAATGCGCCGGCACCACCGCCGACAAATCCCATCCTTATTCTGCTTGCCGTGTGCATCGCGACGCTTCTCTGTTCGGGGAGCAAGTCCCGGGTTTACAGGAGATGTAACCGGTTACATCATGGCGCAAATCTAGGCTCGACGATCACCGCTGTCAAACACCGTCTGGCAGTTTGTGCCAAGCCGGCGCTGAGGTAAGCTCGCGACCTGCATTTCCGTCAACGAGGTGACCGTGTCGAACATCCGCGAAGTGGCGCGCCTGGCCGGGGTTTCGGTCGCCACGGTGTCGCGCACCCTGCGCTCGCCGGAACGGGTCTTGCCCGAGACCCGCGACAAGGTCAACGCAGCCGTGCAACAGGCCGGCTATCGGCCGAACCTGATGGCTGTGCAATTCCGCTCACGCAAGACCGGCAACCTGGTGATTCTGGTGCCGGCCATCGCCAACATCTTTTTCGCCCGGGTGATCAGCGGCGCGCAGCAAGCGGCGCAGGCAGCGGGCTACCGACTGCTGCTGTGCGACACCCAGGGCAGCGAATCCATCGAACGCGAGTTCGCCGAACTGGTTTACGCCCATCAAGCCGATGGCGTAATCCAGTTGCGTGCCAGCGATCCCTTCCACGACTTGGCGCCGGGTGTCGACACGCCGCCGCTGGTCAACGCTTGCGAAGTATTGAAAGACACCCGCCATCCGACCATCAGCCTCGATAACCGCGCTGCTGCCAGAGCCATGACCGAACATTTGATCGCCCTCGGCCACCGCCGTATCGGCTTGATCAAAGGCCCGCAGAGCAGCCCGCTGACGCAAGACCGGGTGGCCGGATATGAAGATGCCTTGCGTGGCGCAGGCATCCCGTGCGACCCGACATTGATCGCCCACGGCGATTTCAGCCTCAAGGCCGGCGATGAAGGCGCGGCGGCGATGTTGGCGATGAGTGAGCGCCCTACCGCGCTGTTCTGCGAAAACGATGAAATGGCCATCGGCGCGCTGCGACGCATTCGCCAACTCGGTTTGCGTGTGCCCGAAGACGTGTCGCTGGTGGGCTTCGATGACATTCCGTTCGCCGCCTACTGTGACCCGCCGCTAACGACCATCGCCCAACCCGCCGAGATGTTCGGCGAGATGGCGGTACACATGCTCATCACGTTGATCGAAGGCAAACCGCTGGACGAGCGGCAACGCGTGCTGCCATTCGAGCTGACCATCCGCCAGAGCAGCGCCGCGCCTGCGACTTAGCCGAGCAGCGCAATCAACTGATGCCGCTGCGCATCGGTAAGCATTGGGCCGAACCCGGCCTTGGCGTTGTCCGCCATGTAACGCGGGTTGCCGGTGCCGGGAATGACGCAAGTCACCGCCGGGTGTGCCAGCAAAAACTTCAGGGCCAGTTGTGGCCAACTGTTGACCTGCACATCGGAAGCCCACGCCGGCAGCGGCTGGCCCTTGAACCGCGCGAGCAATTCACCGCCACCGAACGGCCGATTGCAGATCACCGCGACGCCAAGCTCGCGGCATAACGGCAGGATGCGTTTCTCGACGGCACGATCATCGAGGGCGTAGTTGATTTGCAGGAAATCCACTTGCTCGGCTTTCAACACGGCCTCGACTTCGTCATAAGCCGTGGACGTGTAATGGGTGATGCCGATGTAGCGGATGCGCCCCTGCTCTTTCCATTCGCGCAGGGTTGGCAGATGGGCCTGCCAGTCCAACAGATTGTGGATCTGCATCAGATCGATACGCTCGGTGCGTAACAGGCGAAATGACTGCTCCATCTGCGCAATGCCCTCCTTGCGCCCGCGAGTCCAGACCTTGGTCGCCAGAAACGCCGGCGAGCGCGGTTCGTGGATCGACAGCATTTCCCCGGTGGTTTCTTCGGCGCGGCCATACATCGGCGAGCTATCAATCACAGTGCCGCCCTTCCTGAACAGTTCGTCGAGCACGGCCGGCAGTTGCTTGTAGGCCGGATCGCCGGGGGCGACGTCGAAGCCGCGATAGGTGCCCAACCCCACGAGCGGAAGCGACTCGGAGCTTGAAGGGATGGCGCGGGTCTGCATGGTCTGAGCTCCTGTAGCGCTGGGCGGCGTGGCGTTGGCCAGCGCTCGGTCAAAGGTGAAAACAGCCGAAACCCCGGCAGCCAGCGTGAGCAATCGGCGACGGGAATAACCCTCATTGTGGTTCATGCTGGCGCCCTTGCTCGGCGGATCTGTTGCACCCTGTGTTTTGGCGCAAACCGGGGAAGTCGGTGGTCTACACTGCGGCAGCCAATCTGCGCGCCCGGTTAAAGTTAGTCGAATGTCAAAAACCCTGATGTCACTCGTCGCATTGATCGTCGGCATTTACCTGGTGCTGTGCTTGGCGCTGTTCGTGTTTCAGCGCTCGCTGATCTACTTCCCCCAGCCCGCAGCCGTCGATTCACCGGACTCGCGGCTGACGTTGGCGATGCAGGATGCGCAGATCCGCGTGACCGTGCGCGAGCAAGTCGGGTCGAAGGCGCTGATCTATTTCGGCGGCAATGCCGAAGACGTGTCGCGCAATCTGCCGGAGTTCGCCGAGGCGTTTCCCGGTTACGCGCTGTATTTTCTGCATTACCGGGGTTTTGGCGGCAGCGAGGGGGCGCCATCGGAAGAAGCGATTGCCGAGGATGCGCTGGCGCTGTTCGATCAGGTCTACGCCAGCCATCCGCAAGTCGCGCTGATCGGACGCAGCCTCGGTTCCGGCGTTGCGGTGCGGCTAGCCAGTCAGCGACCGGCGACGCAGTTGATTCTGGTCACGCCGTACAACAGCCTTGAGGAAATCGCCGCCGGATATTACCCATGGTTGCCGGTGAAGTGGCTGCTCAAGGATCGCTACCAGTCGGGCAAGTACGCGGCGCACATCAGCGTGCCGACGTTATTGCTGGTGGCGAGCGAGGATGAAGTGATCCCACGGCTCAGCAGCGAGCGCTTGTTGGAGAGTTTTCCCAAGGGGGTGGCCACGCTGAAAGTCGTGGCGGATTCGGGGCACAACTCGATTTCGGAGCGGACGCAGTATTTGCAGTGGATCGGGGATTTTTTGAATCAGTCAATCAAGTAGCGCAGCTTGCTTCAGCAGCGCATACAGCCCAACAGGCACCAATGGCGACTGCTCGCTGAAACTTGAGCTGTCATGCCAACTGGCGGTGAAGGGTGAACCGTCGCTTTCATGGCCGTCGATCTGCGCTAGCTTATAAACGCCTGCATCGGCGAATGCTGCGTCGTACACCTGCACAATCTCGTGCCCCGGTTTGCCGTTATAGACAAAGATGCTTTCAAGCGTGCCCAACAAGCGCAGATCGGTTATCGCTAAACCCAACTCCTCCTGCACTTCTCGGATGACCGCCTCTGAACTGGTTTCACCAAATTCAATACCACCACCGACCGGGCGATAGCAGGTTTGCTGTTTGACCGGGTCGCGAAACTGATTAACCAGAATCTTGCCCTGGTGGTGAAAGACACACAGGGCGAGCGCGCGAATATGCTGTTCGGCCATGAAGAAAAAGTCCGTTTACGGTGGCAGGGGCGCGGATTAGAGCATAAGGCACCCGCGCAGCACACCGACTGGACGTCAAACCGGAGAGATGGTCGCCAGAACGCCGATCATAATGGTCAACACCAGAAACCCACCGAGAAAAATCGCCATCTTAGCCATGAAGGCCTCCTGAATGCTGAATGTCCGGCGCACCGGGCGCTTCGGGATGAAGTTCGCTGCGGGTCGCCGAAAGGCAGGCGCATTTTGAACCTGTGGCTGAGATGGTTACAGGTGCAGATTGAAGATGAAAAAGCAGATCAGATGGATTTCTAGCGGATCGCTAGATCGTTTCACGCATGAACAGACATTCAGAATCAGTCGGGAAGATTCACATCTCGGCACTTTGATCTAAAGTCAGTGCCGTCGCGCGAATAACAACAACAGTCCCGGAGTGGAATATGTCGCAACTTGATCTGCACCCCAACGCTGCCGAATCGCTGAACCGCTGGCACTCGATGATCCGCACTGGCGATCTGAGCGCCCTGCCCGATCTGCTTGACCCGGACGCTGTATTCCGCTCACCGATGGCGCATACGCCTTATCCGGGCGCGCCGGTGGTCTCGATGATTCTCAACACGGTGTTCAACGTGTTTGAAGATTTCGCCTACCACCGCGAACTGGCGACGGCGGATGGCTTGAATGTGGTGCTGGAATTCAGCGCCAAGGTTGCGGGGAAAGAGTTGAAGGGCATCGATATGATCCGCTTCAACGATCAGGGGAAAATTGTTGAGTTCGAAGTCATGGTTCGCCCGCTGAGCGGCCTGCAAGCCTTGGGCGCGGAGATGGGGCAGCGACTCGGCGCGTATCTGGCCAGCGCCAAAGCCTGAATCCCGCCCACAAAAAAGCCCACTGACCGTTACCGGTGCAGTGGGCTTTGTGTGTCAGGCGTCTAAATTACAGAGCCATGTCACGTGCAGCGTTTTCTTTTGGTGCTTTAGCCTTGTCAGCTTCAGCAGCCGGCGCTGGGGCAGCAGCCTGACCAATCACCGGAGGGGTTGGCAGTTGCAGGACCTTGGCGGTGTAAGCCCACTCTTCAGCCACTTTGGCTGGATCGTTGTTCAGCTGAGTACCGTAGCTTGGAACGATCTGGTGCAGCTTGGTTTGCCACTCAGGCGAAGCGACTTTGTCTTTGAAGACTTTCTGCAGCACGGTCAGCATGATCGGTGCAGCGGTCGACGCGCCTGGCGATGCGCCCAGCAGGCCGGCAATCGAGCCGTCTTTCGAGGCTACGATCTCGGTGCCCAGTTTCAGCACGCCACCAGCGGCTTCATCACGCTTGATGATTTGCACGCGTTGGCCGGCTTGCCACAGGCGCCAGTCTTCAGCTTTGGCGTTCGGGAAGTATTCCTTCAGCGCGTTCAGACGGTCTTCATCCGACAACATCAACTGACCAGCAAGGTACTCGACCAGCGGGTATTCCTTGATGCCGACCTTGGTCATAGGCCAGATGTTGTGGGTGGTGGTGCTGGTCAGCAGGTCCAGGTACGAGCCTTCCTTGAGGAACTTGGTGCTGAAGGTCGCAAATGGGCCAAACAGAATTACGCGCTTGCCGTCCAGGACACGGGTGTCCAGGTGCGGAACGGACATCGGCGGTGCGCCCACCGAAGCTTTACCGTAGGCCTTGGCCAGGTGCTGCTCAGCGATGGTCGGGTTTTCGGTCACGAGGAACGAACCACCTACCGGGAAGCCAGCGTATTCCTTGGCTTCTTCAATGCCGGACTTCTGCAGCAAGTGCAGTGCACCGCCGCCCGCGCCGATGAACACGAACTTGGCGTCGGTTTCGGTTTTGCTGCCGTCTTTCAGGTTTTTGTAGCTGACGCGCCAGGTGCCATCTGCATTCTTGGTGATGTCTTGCACTTCGCTCGACAGCTTCAAGCTGAAGTTAGGCTTGGTTTGCAGGTAACCGGCGAACTGGCGGGTGATTTCGCCGAAGTTCATGTCGGTGCCCAGCGGACTCCAGGTGGCCGCGATTTTCTGGTTCGGGTCACGCCCTTCCATCATCAGCGGGACCCACTTCTTGATGACAGCCGGGTCTTCGGAGTACTGCATGCCGGCGAACAGCGGGCTCGCTTGCAGCGCCTCGTAGCGTTTTTTCAGGAACTTGATGTTGTCATCGCCCCACACGAAGCTCATGTGCGGAGTGGTGTTGATGAACGAGCGAGGGTTCTTCAGAACGCCCTGCTGAACCTGCCACGACCAGAACTGACGGGAGATCTGGAACGCTTCGTTGATCTCGACGGCTTTCGGGATCGACACTTTGCCGTTCTCGTCTTCCGGGGTGTAGTTCAGCTCGGCCAGCGCGGAGTGGCCGGTACCGGCGTTGTTCCAGCCGTTGGAACTTTCCAGGGCGACGCCGTCCAGGCGCTCGACCATTTCCATCGACCAGCTTGGCTCCAGCTCATTGATCCACACACCCAGGGTGGTGCTCATGATGCCGCCGCCGATCAGCAGTACATCAACTTTCTTTGCCTCTTCCGCATGCACGGACGACAGCCCCATCGACAGAGCCAGCCCTAGCAAGGCTGTGTTCACTTTCTTAAACATCTGTAGCACCTATGATAAAACGCCTTCCGCCCGCCTCTGTTATCAGCATGCGATCCGCTTTGATGACGCTCAGGCTGGCGTCGCAGATTCCGGCACACTTCAATTTTGACGGGTGGGCACACAAGGCCGACATGCCGCATCGACCTCAGTTATATGTCCCTTCTGAACTGACTTCTTATCATTATTGGCTTCAGCTACTGGAGCGACAGGGGTTCCGCAGGCCCGTCCAAAGACGCGCCAAACCGAATAAGGTCAAACCAAGTGGCGCGAAGAATATCACGACATGGCAAACCCGCGCGTCTGTTCGCGACCGGAGAGTTTCAGATTGGTTCCTGAGGGCTTTCTTCGGCTAAGAATTATCTGCTACGTTGTACGACGACTGACGAATTCAGCCAGTTCGATACCATTACAACAACAAGGAATCCCCATGAACAAAAGCAAACTGCTGCTCGGCCTCTTCTGCGTCTTCAGCGGCTATGTCGTCGCCGCCCCTGCCCCGGCAGAAAAGGATGTCGCCCAAGCGGTCGATCACCTGACCCAGGCGATGCTGCACAAGGACATCGCCGAACTGAATGCACTGACCGCTGAAAACCTTACCTACGGCCATTCCAGCGGCAAGATTCAGGGCAAGAAAGAATTCATTGCCGACATCGAGACCGGTAGAAGCGCGTTCAAGACGCTAGAGATGCAGAAGCAGACCATCACTCTCTCCGGGGATACCGCACTTGTACGCCATCACTTCTCGGCTCAGGCGTTGAAAGGCACTGAAGTGGTGCCGACCGAGATCGAGAACTTTCAGATCTGGCAGAAGCAGGATGGGAAATGGTTGTTGGTGGGGCGTCAGGCGTTCAAGTTCTAAACAATTTTGGGCCTCTTGCGTGAGATACGGCTGGGTTTTTCTTGTGGCCCGAGCTCGATAGTGTTTTGACTGGCCTCTTCGCGGGCAAGCCCGCTCCCACAGGGTACAAGGCGTACTCCGGATTTGTGTTCCGTGCGTTCACTGTGGGAGCGGGCTTGCCCGCGAAGGCGTCCACTCAGACACTGCAAATTTAAAGTCGAAACCGATCCACCGACTGCGCCAGTCGCCCCGCCAGGCTCGACAACTCATCCGTGGTGTTCGCCGTCTGGCCAATCACCTTGCTGTTTCCCTCCGACATCCCGGCAATCATTTCCACCTGATGCGCAATCTCATTGCTCGCCTGGCTCTGTTCGCCAATGGTGCGGGTGATGTCGTTGACTAGTTGCGTAGTGCTGAGGGTCGCGTCGAGGATTTCACGGATCGCGCGTTCGACGTCCGCAGTGACGGCCATGCCTTTATCGACCTGGGCCACGCCCGCCTCCATGCTGCTCACCGCTTCACGGGTGCTGTTCTGAATGCGCGCGACCATCGCCGCGATTTCTTGGGTTGACGCACTGGTGCGCGCGGCAAGGCTGCGCACTTCATCGGCGACCACAGCGAAACCGCGCCCCTGCTCGCCTGCACGGGCCGCTTCGATGGCGGCGTTGAGTGCCAGCAGATTGGTTTGATCGGCGATACTTTTGATCACTTGAATGATGTTGAAGATGTTTTCGGACTCCTGATCCAGCGTGCGAATCACCTGCGCCGACTGCTGCGCCGAGCGCGCGATGTCGTCCATGTCGCTGACCACTTGATGGATCACCTGGCCGCCATTCTTCGCCAGTGATTCGGCCTGATTGGCCATGCCCAGCGCGCGTTCGGCGTGGCGGGTAATTTCCTCGATGCTGACGGTCATCTGCGTTGCGGCAGCGGCCATGGTGCCGGCGGCGACGCTTTGTTGCTGGCTGCTGTCGGCGACTTGATGGCAGCCATGGCTGAGTTGCTCGCTCATGCCGCTGACGCCATGGGCGTTGCGGCGTACCACGTCGATCATCTCGCGCAAATCGTGCTGCATGGTTGCCAGCGTGCGGATCAGCGCACTGGCCTCGTCCTTGCCGGACGGCTCGATGATCGGTTCGCTGAGGTTGCCGTGGGCGATGCTTTCGGCAATCCGGCTGGCGGTTTTCAGCGGACCCATGATGCTCAGGATCACCCAGCGTCCTTGGGCCAAAAGCAGCAACAGACTGGCGATCAGTACCGCGCCGAGGGCAATGTTGGCGTTACGGATCGCCGCTTCGGTGCCTTGGCTGGTTTGCTGGGTGTTGGTTTCAATCAGCTCGCTGAGTGCGGCCATCTGTTCTTCGAGCTGGCTGAATGCGCTGTTGAATGTACCGAGTTGCTGTTGCGCGGCATCCGGGTCGTCCAGCGCGAGGCCGACGATTCGCTCGCCGGCGCTGATATAGGTATCAAGGCTGGGCTTGATTTGGTCCAGCGCAGACTTGATCGTCGGGTTCACCGGCAACTTGAGATTCTCCCCAAGCACCTCACGAAAATGCGCAGCATGTTCGCCAATCGAGGCGCGCACCTCATCTGCGCTGCTCGTGCTTTTACCAAGGCCCACCAGCAATGCCGAATACACATCGGCGCGCAGGGCGTCGTGCATCATGTCGGCTTCGAGGTGATTGCGCAGCGCGCTCATGCTTACCGCGCTATCGCTGACCGCGCCCGACATCCGCACATTCCCCACGTAGCTGACCAGGCTGACAATCAGCGCCGTCAGCAGGCTGGTTGCAATCAGCAACATCAAACGCAATTTGATCGACACGTGGCTTTTCTCCGGGTCACGCGGCACAGCGCGCTTCAGAGCTTCAGTTAAGCCTATTTCCACGTGCCTGCCGCGCCAGAGCGTCTCAACGTGTGTCGTCATACTCGGCAATAACTTCAGGACTGTGCGCCGCGTCGCACTTTCCCCCGTCTATCGCTAGCGCAAAGCAACGGAACTCCGGGCCGGTGCGCGCCTCTCACATTATGTGGTAATTCCTTTTCGCTTCACGTTGCTGGAGGAACACCGTCATGCGTCATTTAGTGCTCGTTTCATCCTTGGTATTGTGTTTGCCCTTTGGTTCGGCGCTGGCCCGCGTCGATGCGAAAGATGTCGCGACCTCGGCAGGTGTTTCCGCATCGCTGTATTCGACCTTCAAGGATCACAAAATGGTGATTCCGGCGCGTGACGATTTGTCCGCATTCGTTGCCAGCGGCGGCGCTATTCGCGGCGTGTATCTGGAATCGGTGCTGCAACAGGTGCGTCAGGAAAATCCCGGCATCGACGCCAGCGATGAAGACTTGGCCAACGCGATTCTGGTGAACTACGAAGGAATGTCGCAATAACCTGCAACGTCGAGTGCGGTGCTCACCCGACTCCGATGGATGGCAGTTGAGCGACCATGGGCAAAATCGTCGGAGGGCCTCTATGATGGAGGCCATGACGATTCCTGTTCAGTTGCGCTCACCCTGCCCGCCCGGCGCCTGCATTTGCGGGCGCGATCCATTGCTCGAAACACCCGGGGCGGATTTGCGTATCCTGTTGCTGACGCGACAGGAAGAAAAGCTTCTGCTTGATCGCCTGGAAAACCTGAAAGATCTCGCCGATCTCAAACATATGCAACGCAAGATTTTCGACCAGTTGGGACTTCGCGTCGACATTGCGCCGGGCTTCAACGAAGTGCGCACCATGCGCGGCATCGCCATTCAAATTGATGATTTGCCCGGCCTGTGTCGCAAGACTCGCCAGTCAATTCCCGCTGCGATTCGCCGTGGTCTGGACAAGAATCCGCAAATCGCCTTCGACCTCCTCAACTCCCACGACTTGCTGCGCGACGCCTGATCACTTTTTCATGCCGACCCGTTTGCGCATCTCGGCGGTGATGCTTTGACGGGTCTTCTTCAAGTCCGCCCACGGCTCATCGCCGACTTCCGTCAGCCGCTCATGGACATTGTGGATGTTCCACTGATTGCCACCCTTGATCTCCCCGACCTCCTCTCGAAAAATCGGCACAGAAACCGGCAGGCCTTCGCGGGTACGCGCGGCGTAAGTGCAGATCGTGGTGGCGCCCAGTCCGTTGCGCAAGTAATCGATAAAGATCCGTCCGACGCGATTTTTCGGCCCGGAGACAGCTGAAAAGCGCTCCGGCAACAACTTGGCCATGTGCGTCACGATCGCGTGACTGAAATCCTTGACCTCATCCCAGCCGAGCTTGCGCGTCAGCGGCACCACCAGATGAATACCCTTGCCGCCGCTGGTCTTGAGGAATGCCTTCAAACCGAGTTCATCGAGCACGGTCAGCGTCAGCGCCGTTGCTTCGACCATGCTTTTCCATGGCAGAGCCGGATCCGGGTCGAGATCAAGGACGAAGCGATCGGGCTTGTCCAGATCCACCGTGGTGGCGTTCCAGGTGTGCAGCTCGACGGTGCTCATCTGCACCGCGCCGATCAGCGCTTCGGCGCTATTGACGAGCATGATCGGTTGGCCGGTGAGGTCTTTGTCCAGCGTCTTGATGCCGGGTATTGCCAGGTTTTCGGCATTTTTCTGAAAGAACAATTCGCCGCCGATACCATCCGGCGCACGCACCAGCGCCACCGGACGATCCTTGAGCTGCGGCAGAATCCACTCGGCAACGCTGGCGTAATACTCCGCCAATTGCATCTTGGTCGTGCCGCTGCTGGCGTCGATTACCCGATCCGGATGAGTGATGCGCACTTTGCCGCTGGCCAGACCCAGCTGCGACGGCGCGGTGTCGGCAGGCTTTTTCTCAACGGGTTTCCCGGCAGTTTTCGTCACTGATTTTTTCACAGGCTTCGCACGCTCCTCAGTGATGGCCTTGGCCGGTTTGTCATCGCGCAAACCATGAAACACCGCATGACGCACCGAGCCGTCCTTGGTCATCTCGGCAAACGCCACTTCCGCCAACAGACTCGGCTTGAGCCAATGCACGCCCTTGGCCTCGAAACCGCTGGGCGGATTGACCACTGCGGATTGCTTCACCTGCAACGGTTTGAGCTGCGCGAGGATGCTTTTCAATGTCGATTCACTGAAGCCCGTGCCGACCTTGCCGGCATACCGCAACTCACCGCTGTCGCGGTCGTGCAGCCCCAACAACAACGCGCCGAACGCACTGCGCGCGCCTTTCGGGTCGGTGTAGCCGACCACCACGAATTCCTGGCGATGTTTGCACTTGAGCTTGATCCAGTCACCGCTGCGCCGCGACACATAAGGCGAGCCAAGACGTTTGCCGATCAGGCCTTCCATCTGCATCTGGCAAGCGCTATTGAGCAACGCCTCGGGGGTTTCGTCGAAGGCTTCGGAGAAGCGCAGCAATGGATTTTCGTGGGCTTTCAGAACGGTCGATAGCGCGGCTCGACGCTCCTCTACAGGCACTTCGCGCAGATCAACGCCGTTCAAATAGGGCAGATCGAACAGGTAATAAATGATGTTGGCGCTGCTGCCCACTTCGAAGGCATTTTGCAGTGCCTGAAAGTCCGGTACGCCTTGCTCGTCAGCAACGATCATTTCACCGTCGAGCCACGCCGATTCCAGCCCCAGCGCAGCGAGCGCCTCGGCCTGTTTGGGCAATTTGTGCGTCCAGTCATGGCCGTTGCGCGTGAACAGCTGAACTTGGTCATGATCGATGCGCGCCATGATCCGGTAGCCGTCGAACTTGATCTCGTAGCTCCAGTCGCCATCAGGCGCGCTATCTACCAACGTGGCCAGTTCTGGCTTCAACTGCGCAGGAATTTTCGCCTTGTGCGCGCCAGTAAGTTTGCCCGAAGCAACCTTCTTCGCCTTGACCGGCTTAGCTTTCAGTGGCTTGACCTGTTTGGCGCTGAGTTTGGGTTTGTCCACCAGCGTACGTTCGCTGAGTACGCTGTCCGGCTCGGCTACCAGCACGTCGTAATCACTTTGCGGGCGCGCGGCGCTGTCCTGATGCTTGATCAGAAACCACTGCTGTTTCTTGCCCGGCATGTGCGTGCGCACCAGATTCCACAGGCCGGCGAGTTTCTCGCCTTGTAGCTCGAACTTGAGCTTGCCTTTGGCGTAGGCCGCCTCTGGATCCTCTTGCGGGATCCACACGCCGCGATCCCAGACGATTACATCGCCGGCGCCGTAATGCCCCTCGGGAATACTGCCCTCGAACGTCGCGTAATCCAGCGGATGGTCTTCGACGTGCACCGCGAGGCGCTTCACTTTCGGATCGAGCGACGGCCCTTTGGGTACAGCCCAACTTTTCAGCGAGCCATCAAGTTCCAGGCGAAAGTCGTAATGCAGGTGCGAAGCGTCGTGCTTTTGGATGCAGAACTGCAAGGTATGTTCGCCAGCGGTTTTCTTGCCCCGGCGCTTGACTGCCGCCGGTTCGGAAGTCGCCGAGAAATCGCGCATGCGGTTGTAGTCGTCGAGATTCCTGCTCATGGCGCACCTGCCTTGTTTCAGCCAATTCGGGTCACGGTCAGCGCGACCACAGCAATCCGGTCGACCCGTTGATAACCGGGGTTGAGCAGTTCCTCGCCGAATACGTCGGGATCGAGTTCGCGATAGGTCCAGCCGAAGCGCTTTTCATCCAGTCGCGGCAGCACCGTGTCGATAAACGGATCGCGGCCATCGACCATCGCCACCCCGGTGTACAGCAGCAACGAGCCGCCGGGCGCCAAGTGATTGAGCGCCTGCTCGACGATACGCAGCGACAGCCCGGCGCCGAGTGTGCCGCCGCCATGGCGATAGGCGCGTCCGGCGGGGTCGGCCATGTACGGCGGATTGGCAACAATCAGATCGAATTCGCCGTCGACGCCGCGCAGTACATCGCTGGTTTGCACTTCGACATTGGCCACCTCGGCCAGCGCTGCGTTGATAGTGGTCAGGCGCAGCGCGGCCGGGTTGATATCCACGGCGAAGACTTCTGCCTCGCGGCGGGCGCGGGCGATCAGGATCGCGCCAACCCCGGCGCCACAGCCGATGTCGACCGCGCGCGTGACTGGCGCGTAACTCTGCTGCAAATGGGCATGAATCAGTTGCGCAAAACGATAGGTGTCGGGGCCGAAAAACACAGAGTCGGCAGCATCGGTCGGAAATCCTGAATGCACGAACAACAGATCATCCAGGCTCGACCAACGGACGCGGCTCTTGAGGCGGCCATCGTAGGTATCGATGATTTGGGCTTCGTGCAATTGGCGTTGTTCGTCGGCTGACAGCAGCCCCGGTTCGAATGGGCGCGACCAGCCAAACACGTCGCGCAGGGTTTCGGCAGGCTCACCTTCGTCGCGCTGATTGACGCGCTCGTGGGTCAGCGGGGTCGGGGTGATGAACCGATAGCCATCGGCCTGCAAGCGCCGGCCCAGTTGCAGCAGCGCGAGGTCGTTGGCGGACAATTGGTCTTCCTGGATCATTGACGATTTCCTTAACGCAGACTGGATTTGAGTTCGATAAAACGCCGCGTGGCGAGCAGGCCGGCCGGGTGCGCATGGCGGGCCGGAGCGAGCCACGGGATCAGCGCCGCGATCTGTGCGTGACCGTCCAGGCCTTGCAGTGCTTCGTTTAGCTGCTGCACATCGGGATCCTGCTCCGGCACCTCCAGCGGCGGTGCGACCTGGCTATGGCGGCGGGCGGCACTGGGCGGTTGCGCAGGCGACCAATTCCCGGCGATCCAATCGTGCAGCAGGCGTTTCTCGTAGGGGCTGAACACGCCGAACATCGCCGCGCCGTCGCCTTCAATCAACTGCCAGAAACGGCTGGCTTGCGGATCTTCATTGCGCTTGATCCAGGCTTTGTCTTGCATGGCTTGCAGAAAACCCGGCAATTGCTCCGGTGTGGCCAGCCATTGATTGACGGTCTGGCCTTCGAAGCGGCAGTAATCGGAATGCATGTGCTGGCCGAACGGACGTTTACGCTCAAGCATCGCCAGCAGTTCGTGCTCCAGATCGAAGGCCTCGATGATCGCGCGACTGCCCTGCCCCAGATCGTTGAGGCGATAACCGAGGGAAACCCGACGCAAGAAATCTTCGCGATCAGCCTCCAGCGGCAGCAGATCCAGCACTGCCTGCACGGCTTTTTGCGCGTGGCCGGTGCTGGCGTTGTCGATGGTCACGTGCAGGGTGAAGTAGTAGGGATCGATGCCCAGTTCGCTCAGCTCATAGCTACTGATGAGCAAATGCAATGGCAGTTGTTCATAGCCAAGGTTGTAGCCGATCGCCTCGGGCAAAAACTCATCGCCACAAACACCTAGCGCGAGTTGCAGCGCACCTTGCAGATAGCGCTCGTCGGCAATCGCGCTGCTGTCCTGCAAACCGTGTTCGGCGAGGAGTTTGCGGTAGATCACCACGTGGTTCTGCGCAGGATTGCCGTCGCCAAGTTCTTCCAGATAAGTGCACAGCAAGCCGTCGAAACGCGGATCGCGCCAGTGCTGCAACAGGCCGTACAGCCAGGCGCCGTCGACCAGTTTGGTCGGCGCCACCGCTTGTAGGAAATACAGCGCGTGCGCCTTGGTGCTGAAAAACTGCCGTGGCCCGCCGGCCTTGCGTTGTTGCAGGTAATCGGAATATTGCCGGGCGACATCAGCAGAGTGGGCAGCCACCCAGTCGTGCCACGACGATGGATCCCGTGGGAGTTCTTCCGGCAGATTTTCCGCACGTTGCAGGTGTTCGTGCAGAAACGATCGGGCCAGCGCCGACGGATTTTCATCGTGCAACAGCGTCTGATAAACCCGCCGCACGCTACCTTCGGCATTGACGAATTGAGGATGAGCCGGCGTCGATTGCAGGCGAGTCAGGACAGTCATGGCAAGATTCTCGGTCGGTTGGCAGGACGTTGATTCAACACGCCTCTACAACACCAGAGCGATCTGGCCCGCGAAAAATTCAATCGAGGTGAAAATTGCCCGGACGGACGGATGTTTCAGCAACAATCTGCCCGCGGACGCAATCCCCTGTAGGAGCTGCCGAAGGCTGCGATCTTTTGATCTTTTTAAGCGCAAGATCAAAAGATCGCAGCCTTCGGCAGCTCCTACAGTTACATCGTGCAATGGGTCGGATTCGCGGGGTTTCTGTTAGTCGCTAAGGTTCAGAGACAATGGATTTCTGGAGGCAATGGATGCCCGAAGCCGCAAGCAACTGTCGCCTTCGCAAAGGCCGATATTCCGAGGTTGGACGCGTTTACTTGCTGACAGCGGTTACAGATCAACGTCAGCCTGCATTTTCGGATTGGCGTATCGGGCGCTTATTGGTCGAACAATTAAGACAGGCTGAGGAAGCGGGATTAGTTACGTCGCTGGCTTGGGTCGTGATGCCGGACCATCTGCATTGGTTGGTAGAACTCCAACAAGGCTCCTTGGCAGAGTTGATGTGTCGAATCAAATCGAGAAGTTGTCGTTCGATCAATCTTAAGTGCCGTAGTCAGGTGCGGTTGTGGCAACGGGGCTACTACGATCGAGCGCTGCGCCGCGATGAAGATCTCAAAAGCGCTGCGCGTTATATCGTTATGAATCCTTTGCGAGCCGGTTTAGTCCAGCGTTTGGGCGACTATCCGTTGTGGGATGCGATTTGGCTTTGAAGATCAACGTCAAAAGATCGCAGCCTGCGGCAGCTCCTACAGAGAGCACGCATTCCAACTATAAAAATCTGCCCGAACCTGCGATCTCCTCAAACGAAATGGCGTCCCACAGCGCACAGTCGCCCAAATGCCATGGGGAAACGCGGAACTCTGTAGGAGCTGCCGCAGGCTGCGATCTTTGATCTCAGGCGGTGCCTTTTGCCTGCTGTTCCAGATGCACTTGCAACTCGGGATCGATCTGCAACGCTGCCGCCAGTTCGTCCAGATAATTACGTTCGGCGTCTTGTTGGTCGTCCACCAGCATGACGCTGGCGAGGTACATTTCAGCGGCTACCGCCGGGTCATTGTGCGCGGCTTGGGCGACTTCGGCGGGGTCGAGGGGTTTGGCGACTTCGGCGTCGAGCCATTGCTGCAGTTGCGGATCGTCGGTGTGGCGCCCGATTTCGCTGCTGATCAGGTGTTTTTCCGAGTCGTCGATCCTGCCATCAGCCTTGGCCGCTGCAATCAACGCGCGCAGCACGGCGTGGCTGTGTTCTTCAACTTGCGGGCCGGCGAGCAGATCGGCCGTTTGCGGCACTTGCTGCGGTGCGGCGCTGGCCTGGCTGCGCTGCCAGGCTTGATACGCCTGATAAGCCATCATCCCAAGCGACGCCAGTGCCGCGTAATTGGTGCCGCCGGAACGACGCTGCGTGCCGCCACCCAAAGCGCCACCCAAGCCACCAGCGCCGCCGCCCAGTAATCCGCCGAGCAAACCACCCAGACCGCCCAAGCCGCCCAAGCCGCTACCGGCAGAAGAACCACCGCCGGCAGCGCTACCGCCGCCCAACAATCCGCCGAGCAAACCGCCAAGGCCGCCACCGGCCGGAGCAGCACCACTTTGTTGACCACCGGAGGCCTGGCCTCGCAGCAGTTGTTCGAGTAAATCGCTGGTGTTCATGACGGCGTCCTCAGGCTAAGGCGTGACTGCGTCTGGCAACGATAGACGCCTGCTGCGGTTGCGCCAGCACCGTTTGGCTGACGCGGCAGGCGGGGCGCAATTTGTGCAGCGTAAACCATTCGCGGCAGGCTAAGATTCATGGAGGGTGAACCTATGCCGGCGCGACCGGTCGATAGCTGCATCCCCCGACCCGGTGCGCCGGCGCCCTTGCTGCCTGAAGGTGCAACCGGCTTGTATGAATTTCTGGAGAACGCCCCCGTGATATCGACCGTCCACATCGCCAGGCTCAAGGCCTGGGGCGCCCATGGTTTTACCGCGACCGGCGTGGTCACCGCGTTTCTGGCCACCCTCGCCCTGCTGGAGAACCAGCCGACCCATTGCCTGATGTGGCTGGGCGTGGCGCTGATCGTCGATGGCCTCGACGGCGCACTCGCGCGCAAAGTCAACGTGCAATCTGTGCTACCGAGTTTCGACGGCTCGATCCTCGACCTGGTGATCGATTACCTGACGTACGTGTTCATCCCGGCACTGTTTATCTACCGCTATATTCCGCTGCCCGACTACACCCTGCTACTGAGCGTGTCGCTGATTCTGGTGTCGTCGCTGTTCTGTTTCTGCAACGTCAACATGAAGAGCAAGGACAACTACTTTGTCGGCTTCCCGGCCGCGTGGAACGTCGTTGCGCTGTGCCTGTACATCATCGCGCCGGGGCCGTGGATCACTTTCCTGACCGTTATTGGCCTGGCACTGCTGACCGTGACGCGTATGAAATTCCTGCACCCGTTTCGCGTGCGGCGCTTCATGCCGATCAATATTGCAGTGACGGCGATCTGGCTGCTGTGCAGTTTGTCGCTTGTGCTTAACCATCCCGTGATCAATCCGCTGGTGATGGGGTTGTGGCTGCTGGCGTCGGCTTACTTTCTGGGGATCTGCATCTGGCGCACGGCGCTGGAGTGGTTTGATGGCGCCTCTCTGAAATAGTCGATTGTGCGGGAGCGAGCCTGCTCGCTCCCGCGATGATTCACCGCTTGGTAATCACCACTTCCAGATACTCACTCGGCACCACCATCGAATCCGGCCCCGCGCGGTTCATACGCTCGATCAACTCCGTCAAATCCCCTTCCAGCGCCAAGCCACTCTCCGGCGGCAATGCCGCGAACGCTTTGTGCACCGGCCCGTACCAGTGGCGAAAAATATCGATGAAGTGCGCCGCCGAGCGATAGCGGAAGTTGAAGTGTCGGCGGCTGATCTGCAGCAGGAAATGGCGTTCATCGAACTGCGAGTGCAGCCAGGCTTCCGCGCCCCAATTCGACGGCGGTTGCGCACCGGCAGGTGGCGGCAGGTGCCGGCCGAGGGTCTTGAACATCTGGCCGACGAAGCCTTCCGGCGTCCAGTTGGCCAGACCGATGCGCCCGCCTTTGCGGCAAACCCTCGCCAGCTCGGCAGCGGCCTTGACCTGATCCGGCGCGAACATCACCCCGAATGTGGATAGCACCACCTCGAAACTGCCATCGGCAAACGGCAGCGCTTCCGCGTCAGCGACCTGAAAGGTCACGTCCAGATGCTCGGCCCGCGCCCGATCCTGACCGCGCTCCAGCAGCGCCGCGACGTAGTCGGTGGATGTCACCAGGCATCCCCGCCGTGCCGCAGCGAGGGTGGCATTGCCATTGCCGGCAGCGACATCCAGCACCTCTTCATCGCAACGCAGGTCGCAGGCTTCGGCGAGGCTTTCGCCGACAATCTGCAAGGTGGTGCCGATGACGGCGTAATCGCCACTGGCCCAAGCGACTTTCTGGCGTTCCTTCAGGGCAGACAGATCAATCGGGGTACTCATGAATGGGTGCTCCAAGGCAGATTGGATCAGGCGGAATCTACTATCGCGCGGGGGTTGCATGGCGTCCCCGTCAATCGTCTGCCAATCCAGCAAAACCGGGGTTTCGCCGATGAATGGGCGGATTCTGTAAAGCCACCGAAACACTGCGGCGATTGCCAATGCACCTGCTAATCGGCTCTGATGCATTCCCGCCCCCGCCAACGGACTGCAACCATGTCTTTACGCTTCGAATGGCTAGCCGATCACATGCAGCACAGCGACACCTACGCCGCATGGATCCATCAGCAATTTCATTACGAATACGCCCAGCAACCGTTGGCCGAATGGCAGCGAGAATTCGCCGAGGGACAAACCAACGGCCACTGGCCGTGCCTGATCGCGCTGGAGGATGAAAAACTCTTGGGCGGTGCGGCGCTGGCGCGAGCGGATCTTGCTCTGCGGCCGGATCTGGGGCCGTGGCTGGCCTGCGTTCTGGTCAGCCCCGAATCCCGCGGCCAGGGCCTGGCTGAAAGACTGATCGAAGGCATTGCCGAGGAGGCAAAAAAACGCGGTCTGCCACGCATTTATCTGCACACGCAGAACAAGCAGGACTACTACGCCAAACGCGGCTGGACGGTGTTGGAGCGCTTTAGCGCCTGGGACAACGACCAATGGCTCATGGTGCGCGACCTCTGAGCCATTGTTGTTCGTGGTTTACGCAGCAGGCGCTTTCGCTTCCTGGAGCAACTGCTGAATCATCTGCTCCTGGGCTTCGTAGCGCCCTTCGCCAAAGTGGGTGTAACGCACCTGCCCCTTGGCATCGATCAGGTAGTGCGCCGGCCAGTACTGGTTGTCGAAGTTGCGCCAGATCGCGTAGTTGTTGTCGATCGCCACCGGGTAGGTGATGCCGAGCTTTTTCACCTGATCCTTGACGTTATCGATGATCCGCTCATAGCCATATTCCGGGGTGTGCACGCCGATCACCACCAGGCCGTCCTTCGCGTATTTCTGCTCCCACTCTTTGACGTACGGCAGGGTGTGCTGGCAGTTGATGCAGTCGTAAGTCCAGAAATCCACCAGCACCACTTTGCCGCGCAGGGATTCGGCGCTCAGTTCAGGAGAATTGAGCCATTGCACAGCGCCGGCGAGCGACGGCATCGCGCCTTTGCTCGCGTTATCCTCGATCGAGTCCGCACGTACTTTGCTGACCAGGTAGTCGACCACCTTCGGCACGTTTTCCAGTACTTTTTTCTCTACGGTGGCCACGCCTTCGGATGAAGTTTTCGCGAGCAGCAGATTGTCGGTTCCGGTAGCAATCACCGCTGCCGTCGCCAGCACTGCAACACCCGCCCCCCTGCGCAGCCAGCCGCTGAACGGAATCGACGGCTTAAGCCGATTGACCAGGCCGCGACCGGCGAATATCAACGCTCCCAAGGACAACGCACTGCCTGCGCCGTAGGCCAGCAGTAACAGGCTGGTCTGGGCATTGGCGCCTTGCAGCATCGCGCCAGTGAGAATCACTCCGAGAATCGGCCCGGCACACGGCGCCCACAGCAACCCGGTGGCGACGCCGATCATGACCGAGCGCAGCGGCCCGGCCTTCTTGCGGGTGTCCGGATCAAGGCGATTGCCAAGCATCACAAACGGCCGCGCCAGCCAGTCGCCGATCCGCGCCGAAATCAGCGACAGTGCGAACACTGTCATGACGATCAAAGCAATATGGCGACCGCTGTTGCTGGCCTGAATCACCCACTCGCTGCTGACCACCGCCAGGCTGGAAATCAGTGCAAAGGTCAGCGCCATGCCGCCCAGTGTCAGCAGGATTGAGGCACGACTGCGGTCGGCGCCAGCGAACAGAAACGGCACTACCGGCAGGATGCACGGGCTGAGGACGGTCAACAGGCCGCCGAGGAACGCTATGAGGAACATGGGATTCACCTTGAGGGCTATATTGGGCCGAGGCGCTGGGCATCGGCCTCGATGGCACTCATTCAAGGCTGGCGAGGTATCGGGCATGTGTCGGCAAATGCGGTGAATCAATCGCTATGTATCCGCACACGCCCGGGATACACAGCCATACAAAAGCAGGATATTTACCTGCGTGTGTATCCGGCGTCGTGCCAGATACACTGCAATACAAAGGCCGGCAGGCACGCTCGTAAAGGCTCGATAAACTGCGTGGCATTCCCCTTCGATTGAGGTTTGGCCCATGGATCATGTCGATCACATTCTCATCGTCGACGACGACCGCGAGATTCGCGAACTGGTCGGCAATTACCTGAAGAAAAACGGCCTGCGCACTACCGTGGTCGCTGATGGCCGGCAGATGCGCAGTTTTCTCGAAACCAACACGGTCGATCTGATCGTGCTTGACCTGATGATGCCCGGCGACGATGGCCTGGTTCTGTGTCGCGAACTACGCGCAGGCAAACACAAGGCCACGCCGGTATTGATGCTCACCGCGCGCAACGATGAAACCGACCGCATCGTCGGTCTGGAAATGGGTGCCGACGACTACCTGACCAAACCCTTCGCCGCTCGCGAGTTGCTGGCCCGGATCAACGCCGTGATGCGCCGCACGCGGATGCTGCCGCCGAATCTGATCGTGACTGAAAGCGGTCGGCTGCTGGCGTTCGGTCGCTGGCAGCTTGATACCTCGGCCCGGCATCTGCTCGACAGCGACGGCACCATGGTTGCCCTCAGCGGCGCGGAATATCGACTGTTGCGGGTATTTCTCGATCATCCGCAACGGGTATTGAGCCGCGATCAATTGCTCAATCTGACTCAGGGTCGTGACGCCGATCTGTTCGACCGTTCCATTGATTTGCTGGTGAGTCGCTTGCGCCAGCGCTTGCTCGACGACGCGCGTGAGCCGGCCTACATCAAAACCGTGCGCAGCGAAGGTTATGTGTTCTCGCTGCCGGTGGAAATTCTCGGTGCGCCAGCATGAGTTTCGCCCTGCGCTGGCCGCGCACCCTGGCTTCGCGAGTGTCGTTGATCTTCCTGATCGGGCTGATCCTGGCGCAGGCGCTGTCGTTCGGCGCGCAGTATTACGAGCGCTATCAGAGCGCGAAAAACACCATGCTCGGCAACCTCGAAACCGACGTGTCGACTTCAATTGCCATACTCGACCGCTTGCCAGCCGAAGAACGCCCGGCGTGGCTCAAGCGCCTGGCGCGCAACAACTACGGCTACCTGCTGAGCGAGGGTGAACCGGGTACGCCTATCGGCCCTGGTGATGTGCCCATTGCCGTCACCTCGATCACCGATGCAATTGGTGATGCCTATCCGCTGACCTTCACCGACAACCCCGGCCCGCAAAAGCACTTTCAGGGCCACCTGCGCCTGAGCGATGGCAGCCCGGTGACCATCGACGTGCGCCCGGCGATGGTGCCGCTGTCGCCATGGTTACCGGTGGTTTTGCTCGGGCAATTGGCGCTGATGCTCGCCTGCACCTGGCTGGCGGTGCGCATCGCCATCCGCCCGCTCACGCGTCTGGCCAACGCCGTGGAAACGCTTGATCCCAATGCCCACCCGATCAATCTCGACGAACAAGGCCCGAGCGAAGTGGCCTACGCCGCCCGCGCCTTCAACGCGATGCAGGCGCGGATTGCTGCGTATCTCAAGGAACGCATGCAACTGCTGGCGGCGATCTCCCATGACCTGCAAACGCCGATCACCCGCATGAAACTGCGTGCCGAGTTCATGGACGACTCGCTGGAAAAGGACAAGCTGTGCAACGACCTTGGCGAGATGGAGCATCTGGTGCGCGAGGGCGTGGCCTATGCGCGAAGCATCCACGGTTCGACCGAGGAAAGTCGGCGTACTGATCTGGACTCGTTTCTCGACAGCCTGGTATTCGACTATCAAGACATGGGCAAGGACGTGCAATTGCGCGGCAAAAGTCAGGTGGTGATCGACACCCGCCCACATGCGTTGCGCCGGGTACTGGTGAATCTGACGGATAACGCGTTGAAATTCGCCGGTGCGGCTGAGCTGCTGGTTGAACGCAACAGTGGCGGTCTCTCGATCAAGGTCATGGATCGCGGACCGGGGATTGCCGAAGAGGAACTGGTCCACGTGATGGAGCCGTTTTATCGCGTGGAAAACTCGCGTAATCGCAGCACGGGCGGCACGGGATTGGGACTGGCGATTGCCCAGCAACTGGCGATGGCGCTGGGGGGATCGTTGATATTGAGCAATAGGGAACGTGGCGGACTGTGCGTCGAGCTGAAGTTGCCATCAAGCTGAGCGCCATCGGTCGCTACTGTCAGATCTGACAGTAGCCGACCACGCGAAATTGCTGTGGGATAACACCTCGCTCAACCGTCGCGTGGTCATCCATGTCTCTGCTCGATACCGTTGCCCAAGCCTGTCGGCGACTTGCACCCTACGGCTGGCACTCCCTGATGCTCGCGCATGGCCTCGACATCCTCGCGGTTCCACTCAAGGCCGAATTGCTCAAACCGCTGAGTATCAACCGCAAGGTTCCCGGTTTCGCAGATTTTTGTATGGCCGGCAATCGGGCGATCGAACCGTTGCGGCCAGAGCAAAGCCTGCTCTACCACGCATTTGCTTCACCTCGCGTTACCGTAGATGCCAGCGGAGCACCGCTGGGAACGTATCCCTCCCCTGCAGAGATCGAAGCGGTTCTGAATTATGTGTTCGGCGTCAATCCGCCCACGCTCAGAGATCTGCAGCGACAAGTTCAAGACGCGCCGCTGGCGGTGGCAGTATTCGCCAGCGAATACCGCTGCGCCGCCGACACCGTGCACGGCGAGCACGCTGATCTGTGTTTTTCCCGTACAGGCATAGCGCGTGTCGGCAACACCGACGCGTTGTATAACCCCCAACTGCGCTGTTTTTTGCCGTTTGTGGAAGATTCTGCGTATGGCATCCGAGTGATGCCGGTGCAATACAGCGCCTGGATTGCCGTGCAACTTCAAGGAAATGCCGAACAGTTCGGGCCGATGGATTTCCAGTCGGACGTCGATCCCGCACTGAAATTCTGGGTGCCGATACACAAGTTGTTCAATGGCAAGGAATGCCTCGCCCGGCACGATCTGAAGCTGAAGTTCGAGCATTTTCATATCAACGACAAGATTCGTCATATACACCTGCGCCACACCGGGACAGGATGGCAGGAGCCGGATATTTCCCGGGCGCCCTTTCTCGTCACCGACGGTCTGGCAACGTTGAAGGTCGAACCTGGATCGGGATCGGCTCTGCTGCTGCCTGAGGCCAAACCCCGACTCGCCGAACCGGCATATTACCAGGGGCAATTGCTGTCCTTCATCATGCCCAAAAACTCCGGAGGCATGATTCATGGCCGATCGATGCTGCACGACGATGGCACAGTAGAGGATCTCAACCTTCGAGTTGGCGTGGCCGAGTTGGTGAAACAAGGTGGATATCGCGCCTTGCACTATCAGGACAGCACAGCCGATGGATACATCCGCGCCCGGTGTACGGCACTGCAACAGTTGTTATCGATAGCCGCCTATTCGATCATTGGGCCCATGGATTTTTTCCCGTTCTGCAACCAGCGGCGCCTGATGCGCTGGGCGCAACAGGTGCCGGCCTTTGCCGACCCGAACATCTGGAATGCCCGACTGGAGGCCTTGTCAAATGTGCGCTACTGCGCCAATTTGACGTTCGAGGGTCTGCCCTTTTCCCCTCAGGATCGGGGAGTGACGGCAATTGTCGGATTACCACACCAGTCTGGCACGCCATCCTCCGATAACCTGCGCTTGGCCGAGATTGACCGTCCAACTAACCTGCCGGATGGTGCCGCCGGACTTTTCGCTCCGGGTTGGGACACAGGCTGGATTCGTCAACAGGAACCGGATGGCAGTTGGATCAATTTCCTCGCCGGTTATCAGTTGGCGAGTCCTTTCACCGAGGATGTGAAAATTTGCTCGGCGCTGAGTTCTTTCTGGCCCGGTCTGGTCCCGGACGGTACCGGCAGTTTCGAGCAGCGCGCCAGCCTACATACCATCATCCCGGTATCCAGTGCAGAATCCGGAGTGAGCGGTATCGCCTGGGACAATCAGCCCACCCCGCAACTGATAGAGGATGAAGGTCAGACGTACGTTCGCTACGGTGCTTACGACCATAGCGACTACACCAGAGTCGCCGTTGCTAACAAGTTCTCCTTGCAACTGACCGGCGCGGTCACACAACAGCAATACCAAAACCGGGTGCTCTCGATGTACCGCGTGTACAACGTGCTCGGGGCCGGCACCGACAAGGTCCTGCGCAGCTTGTGGCCGCTGCGTTCCTTCATTGATGTTCAGTGCCCGGACGCAGAGCTGTCGGTTGCACAACAGCAGGTAGGCCTGGTGTTGCGAGGCTGGATCTATCGCTTCCATGTGTACGAACGGGGCGCCGAAAGCACACCTCCTGAAGATTTCAAATTGAGGGATGTGCAGGTCAAACAACAGGTTCTGCTGTTCGTCAGTGCCGATACGATACTGATCAAAACGCAAAATGCCGAATGGCAACTCGCCCTTGAAGCCCTTTGACGCAGTGGTGATCGGCGCCGGCCCGGCGGGGTGTGCGGTGGCAATCACTTGCGCTCTGCGCGGTCTGCGCGTGGCGCTGGTCGAACGCCATACGTTCCCACGGTTTCGACCTGGCGAAAGTCTGCATCCGGGCGTCGAACCACTGCTGCAGCAATTGGGTATCGCCGGGCAATTGTGCTTGCAAGATGCCCTGCGCTTCGACGGGCACTGGGTGCAATGGAGCGAGCCGCTGCGTTTCCACGCGTTTGGTGGCGACGATAGTGGTCCGTGGCGGGGCTTCCAGATTGCCCGGGCAAGCCTGGACGCGACGTTATTGCAGCGCACCGTAGCGCTCGGGGTTACGGTGCATCAACCGTGTCGTGCACTCAAGGTGCTCACCCACGACAATCGCGTGACCGGCGTACACACTGATTCCGGCCCCGTCTACGCCGAATTCCTGATCGATGCCAGCGGCGCATCAGCATGGTTGCATCGCCAGTTGGGCTTGGCCTTGCGCCGCTGTTCACCACGCCTGGTGGCACGTTACGGTTACGTTCAGGGTTGTCCGGCGCCCTATCAACAGGCTCCGCATTTTTTCGCCGAAGACGGTGGATGGACATGGGTCGCCAGGGTGCAGGAGCAGTTGACGCACTGGACCCATCTGGCGTTTGACGTACACAACCCGCACGCGCCAAGCGTTCCCAAAGCGTTGCGACACTTGCCCTCGAAGGGTGCCATCCTGGGCGCCGATGTCTCGTGGCGTATCAGCACTGCGGCGGCCGCCAGCGGTTACTTCATGGTTGGCGACGCGGCCAGCCTGCTCGATCCGGCGTCTTCTCACGGTGTACTCAAGGCCCTGATCACCGGCATGCAGGCGGGTCAAGCGGTATACGATTGCCTTGAGCACCCCGTTGTGCAGCCTTCAGCGCAGAAGCAATACCGTCACTGGCTTGGCACCTGGTTTGAGCACGACATGACGCAACTGCGCCGTTTCTACGAACTTCACCCCAATCCTCCAGGCTGGTTGATCCCCCGGATTTGATTCAGACGACGCCCACTACAGCCTCCTCATGCATCTGCCGCAGCAATGCCAAACCGCTGTTCATGAATGCAGGGCTGTGTCCGGCTGATTATCCGGGCCGAGCATTTGCACCGGCCACGTATAAGCCAACGGCCAAGCCAGTGCCGAGACCTGCACCGGCCGCTCTCCGCGAAGAGGCCGGAACAGTCAACATCTTCAACACTTACTTGACGCCATCGCGGGCAAGCCCGCTCCCACAGGATTAAAGAACGGCTAGACTCTGTAATTACCCAGTCGAGGGGGCCGCAGGCGTCGTGAGCCCTGCCCGTTTCCACGACCACCGCCCGGTGGTGCATGCCTCGACTCCCAACGCCACCGGACTGTGATCCTGTATCAGGAGCACATGACATGGACGAGGCCAGACTCAACGAATTCATGGGCAAGCTGGTCAACGACATGGGCGGCGCAGCGATGCTCGCCAATGTCATCCTCGGCGAAGAACTTGGGCTGTATCGAGCGATGGCCGACAGCCTACCGATCAGCGCCGAATCCCTTGCCGAAAAAACCGCCTGCAATGCGCGGCTGCTGCGCGAATGGCTCAGCGCCCACGCTGCTTCCGGCTACATGGAACACCTTGACGGCAAATTCCGCCTGCCGGAAGAACAAGCGCTGGCCCTGGCCAAAGAAGACTCCTCGGTGTACGTCGCCGCGGGTCTCGGCGTGGTGGCAGCGCTGTTCCATGACAAAGACAAAATGGTCAAAGCCATGCGCGGCAGCGGCGCGCTGGCGTGGGGCGACCACCATCCGTGCATGTTCAGCGGCACAGAACGGTTTTTCCGCCCCGGCTATAAAGGGCATTTGATTGCCGAATGGTTGCCGGCGCTGGACGGTGTCGTGGCGAAACTCGAAGCAGGCGCGAAAGTCGCCGATGTCGGCTGCGGACATGGTGCATCCACGGTGATCATGGCGCAGGCTTATCCCAACTCGCGGTTCGACGGTTTCGACTATCACGCGCCGTCAATCACTGTCGCCACTCAGCGTGCAGAAGAAGGTGGTGTGAGCAGCCGGGCCAAATTCTTTCAGGGCTCGGCGAAAAATTTTCCCGGCGAGGATTACGACCTCGTGTGCTTTTTTGATTGCCTGCACGACATGGGCGACCCGGTCGGCGCGGCGAAGCATGCTTATGCATCGTTGAAAGATGACGGCACGGTGCTGCTGGTCGAGCCGTTCGCCAACGATACGCTGGATGAAAACATCACCCCGGTCGGACGGTTGTTCTACGCGGCCTCGACGTTCATCTGCACGCCGAACTCACTGTCGCAAGAAGTTGGCCTCGGGCTGGGTGCGCAGGCCGGTGAGGCGCGGTTGCGCAAGGTGTTCAGCGAGGCCGGATTCAGACAGTTCCGCCGCGCGACGCAGACACCGTTCAACCTGATTCTGGAGGCGCGTAAATAATCTCGAGTGCTACTCTGCTGGCACCTCAACGCCTGCGGAGCGCTGCCTCATGCCCGACTCTCTCGACTACGTGCTCGAAGCCATGGCCGGCGGCGACTTTGTGGTGCTGACCGGCGCGGGCATCAGCACCGCGTCGGGGATCCCCGATTATCGCGACAGTGATGGCGTGCGCCGTGGCCGGCAGCCGATGATGTATCAGGAATTCCTCTCCGCGCCCGAATCGCGGCGCCGCTATTGGGCGCGGGCGATGCTCGGCTGGCCGCGGGTGCGCGTGGCGCGGCCGAATGCAGCACACGAGGCTCTGGCGAATCTGCAAAACCATGGGCGGATCAGCGGTCTGATCACGCAGAACGTCGACACCTTGCACGATCAGGCCGGCAGTCATGACGTGGTCGAGTTGCATGGCAGTCTGCATCGGGTGCTGTGTCTGGATTGCGGAGAGCGCAGCGAGCGTGATGCGATTCAGCAACTGATGGAAGCGCAGAATCCTTATCTGGCCGGAGTCGACGCGGTGCAGGCGCCGGACGGCGATACCCTGCTCGATTCTGCGTTTGAAGCGCGGTTTCAGGTGCCGCACTGTCCGTATTGCGCAGGCGAGCGGATGAAACCGGATGTGGTGTTTTTTGGTGAAAACGTGGCCCAGGCCACAGCGGCCAAGGCGATGGCTGCGGCGGAGAATGCAGCGGGGATGTTGGTGGTTGGATCGTCGTTGATGGCGTATTCGGCGTTTCGCCTGTGCCGGGTGATTGCGGATCGCGGCAAGCCGTTGATTGCGATCAATCTGGGCAAGACGCGGGCGGATGATTTGCTGAGTCTGAAGCTCGAAGCGTGTTGTGAACAGCTTCTGCCCCTGCTGGCCCAACACTTCACCCCCTGAACACACGCCCTGCGGCCCCTCCTACACGGATTGGTGTTCAGCCTTGAGGATGTCAAATAGCGCCTGCGCCGCCGCCGACAATTCATTCCCCGGCTCCGTCAGCACGCCAATCGCCCGCTCCACCACAGGCTCATGCAACGTCAGACACCGCGCGCCTAATTCGCGCATCTGCCCCGCGCACAACGCCGGTACCGCGCTCACGCCCAGGCCACTGGCAACCATCCGCCCGACCGTAGCCAGTTGATGGCTTTCAAATTCCACCGGTAACTTCATCCCTCGCGCCTGCAAGTGTTCTTCCAGCATCACCCGCACAGTCGATGGCCGTTGCAAGGTAATGAACGGTTGCTGCAGCAGGGTTTCCCAGTCGATATCAGTACGTTCGGCCCACGGTGAATCCTGTGGCACCACCGCAACGAAGCGGTCCATGTACAGCGGCGTAAAGGTCAGTGAAGTGCTCTGCATCGGCTCGAACGCCACGCCCAGCTCGACCTGCCGATCACGCACCATTTCATGCACCTGTTCGTTGATCACGTCGTTGACTGTCACGCTGACGTTCGGATACAGCGCGCGGAAGGTCTTGAGAATCGGCGGCAGCAGGTTGCCGGCAAACGACGGCATCGCCGCCAGCGTCACGCGCCCGCGTTGCAGGCTGAAGCGCTGACGCATTTCGTCTTCGGCGTTGTCCCAATCGGCGATCAACCGGCGGGCCAGCGGCAGTAACGCTTCGCCTTCCGGAGTCAGCGCAACGTTACGCGTGTTGCGGCTGAACAGCCGCCCGCCCAGCCCCTCCTCCAGCGCCTTGATCGTCAGACTGAGCGCCGATTGCGACAGGTGCAGACGCTCGCAGGCGACCGCGAAACTCAGGCTCTGAGCCACAGCAAGAAAGGCGCGAATCTGTTTGATGGTCATGGGCGCTATGCTTCCCGAACTGTCGCGAATGAATTGATGAGCTTTATCAATCAATCAACCGTAAAAATCAACTTAACAAATATATCCACCGGCGCGACACTCCAGTCACTCGGCTAGCCAGCCTACAAACAATAAAAGAGGTGCATATGGCAGGTTTCGACAAGCGCGTGTATTCCTACGAGGAAGCTCTCGCCGGACTTGAAGACGGCATGACCGTAATCGCCGGTGGCTTCGGTCTGTGCGGCATTCCGGAAAACCTGATCGCCGAGATCAAGCGCAAAGGCACCCGCGACCTCACCGTCGTTTCCAACAACTGCGGCGTCGATGGCTTTGGCCTTGGAGTGCTGCTCACCGACCGCCAGATCAGCAAGGTTGTCGCCTCCTACGTCGGCGAAAACAAACTGTTCGAAGAACAACTGCTCAGCGGTGAAATCGAAGTCGTCCTGACTCCGCAAGGCACTCTCGCCGAAAAAATGCGCGCGGGCGGCGCCGGCATCCCGGCATTCTTCACCGCCACCGGCGTCGGCACTCCGGTTGCCGATGGCAAGGAAGTGCGTGAATTCAACGGTCGCAAGTACCTGATGGAAGAATCCATCACCGGCGACTTCGCCATCGTCAAAGGCTGGAAAGCCGACCACTTCGGCAACGTCATCTACCGCCACACCGCGCAAAACTTCAATCCGCTGGCCGCCACTGCCGGCAAGATCACCGTGGTCGAAGTCGAAGAAATCGTCGAGCCCGGCGAGCTCGATCCGGCGCACATCCACACGCCCGGCATCTACGTCGACCGGGTCATTTGCGGCACGTTCGAAAAACGCATCGAACAGCGCACCATCCGCAAATAATTCAGGCCTACGGAGAACAACAACATGGCACTTTCCCGCGAACAAATGGCTCAGCGCGTCGCACGCGAAATGCAGGACGGCTACTACGTGAACCTCGGCATCGGCATTCCGACCCTGGTCGCCAACTACATTCCCGAAGGCATGGAAGTCATGCTGCAATCGGAAAATGGCCTGCTCGGCATGGGTCCTTTCCCGACTGAAGAAACCATCGACGCCGACATGATCAACGCCGGCAAACAAACCGTGACCGCACGCATCGGCGCTTCGATTTTCTCCTCGGCCGAGTCCTTTGCGATGATCCGTGGCGGTCATGTCGACCTGACCGTGCTCGGCGCATTCGAAGTGGACGTCGAAGGCAACATCGCCTCGTGGATGATCCCCGGCAAACTGGTCAAAGGCATGGGCGGCGCCATGGATCTGGTGGCCGGCGCCGACAACATCATCGTCATCATGACCCACGCGTCCAAGGACGGTGAGTCGAAACTGCTGCCACGTTGCAGCCTGCCGCTGACCGGTGCCGGGTGCATCAAACGCGTGCTGACAGATCTCGCCTATCTGGAAATCGAAAATGGCGCTTTTGTCCTCAAAGAACGCGCACCTGGCGTCAGCATCGAGGAAATCGTCGCCAAAACCGCAGGTAAACTGATCGTCCCGGATCACGTACCGGAAATGCAGTTCGCTGCCCAGTGAGGAATTCGCACATGCAAGACGTCGTAATTGTTGCCGCCACGCGCACCGCGATCGGCAGTTTTCAGGGTTCGCTGGCCAGCGTATCCGCCGTAGACCTGGGCGCTGCAGTAATCCGCCAGTTGCTCGAACAAACCGGTCTGGACGGTACGCAGGTCGATGAAGTGATCATGGGCCAGGTGCTGACTGCCGGCGCCGGCCAGAACCCGGCGCGTCAATCGGCGATCAAGGCCGGCCTGCCCCACGCGGTGCCGGCCATGACGCTGAACAAGGTCTGCGGTTCGGGTTTGAAAGCTTTGCACTTGGGCGCTCAGGCGATTCGTTGCGGCGACGCTGACGTGATCATCGCCGGCGGCCAGGAAAACATGAGCCTGTCCAACTACGTGATGCCTGGCGCACGCACCGGTCTGCGCATGGGTCACGCACAAATCGTCGACACCATGATCAGCGATGGTCTGTGGGATGCCTTCAACGACTATCACATGGGCATCACCGCCGAGAATCTGGTCGATAAGTACGAGATCAGCCGCGAACAGCAAGACGCATTCGCCGCTGCATCCCAGCAGAAAGCCGCTGCTGCCATCGAAGCCGGGCGTTTTGTCGATGAAATTACTCCGATCCTGATCCCGCAGCGCAAGGGCGATCCGGTTGCGTTCAAGGTTGATGAGCAACCGCGTGGCGAGACCACGGCCGAATCGCTGGCCAAGCTGCGCCCGGCATTCAAGAAGGACGGCAGCGTCACCGCTGGCAATGCTTCGTCGCTGAACGACGGTGCTGCCGCGGTAATTCTCATGAGCGCCGAGAAAGCCAAGGCTCTCGGCCTGCCGGTGCTGGCGAAAATCGCTGCCTACGCCAACGCCGGGGTTGATCCAGCAATCATGGGCATCGGCCCGGTTTCGGCGACTCGCCGCTGCCTGGACAAGGCCGGTTGGTCAATCGAGCAACTTGATCTGATCGAAGCCAACGAAGCCTTCGCTGCGCAATCGCTGGCAGTGGCCAAGGACCTGCAGTGGGACATGAACAAGGTCAACGTCAACGGCGGCGCCATCGCCCTCGGCCATCCGATTGGCGCTTCGGGCTGCCGCGTGCTGGTGACGCTGTTGCATGAAATGATCAAGCGCGATGCGAAGAAAGGTCTGGCGACCCTGTGCATTGGCGGCGGTCAGGGCGTGGCACTGGCGCTGGAACGCGCGTAAGCCAAAACGAGCACTACAGAGTTTTACATAGCCTCTGTGGCGAGGGAGCTTGCTCCCGCTCCAGTGCGCAGCGCTGGCAAAAATCTCTGTTCACACGAAGATTTTCAGGGGCCGCTTCGCAGCCCAGCGGGAGCAAGCTCCCTCGCCACAATTGGTATTCCAGTCTGTTTCAGCATGCAGGCTGATTCCAGCCCATGCCCGACAGCATCGGAACTCACTTACCCAACAACTGCCGGCGCAATTCGGGATTGCGCGTGCGCGGATCCAGCCAGATATCGAAAAACGCCCGGGCGAACTGCGGATCGTCAATTTCATGCTGCAGGCGCTGACCGACGAAGAACTGCGCGCCCTCCCCTGGCAGATAAACACCGGTGATTCGCGTCCCGGCCTGCACGTCGACAAACGCCTGCTGCATCTGCGTCTGCCAGCCGGCCAGTTGCGCGGGGCTGACAGCGGAACCGGCCAACCGCTTGATCTCATCGACACTCGCCTGCACCAGATCATCGCGGGAAATGTTGCGCTGATAGATCAGCTCCAGCGCAAACGGTTGCCCCTCCGCCAGCGGTCGCGTCGTGCTCCACAGTCGCGCGTTGTACACGTCGAAACCGAACACGCTGAACTCCCCGGTGCCGATGATCTGCGCGCCGGGCACCGCTTCCTGCCAATTGGCCGACGCTGGCGAGATCAGCAGCGCTAACAATCCAATGCCGCAGAATTTGCGTAACACCTTCGGCACTTTGTTCATTGCGGCATCAACTCCAGGACGTTCGTTAATCAGAGTTTAGTCGGGTCCGGCCCAAAATTTTGTATACAAAAACTGCATATCCATGCAGCAATCTGCTATTCCCAATGCTAACGTGACGACCTGCCCCCGACGGAGACACCCGCGTGCTGATCCTCAAACTACTGCTGATTCCCGGATTTCTGCTGCTGATTTCCCTGGCGGGCAAACGTTGGGGGCCAAGCGTAGCCGGATGGTTGTCGGGGTTGCCGGTGGTGGTCGGGCCGATTCTGTTTTTCCTCGCCATTGAACAGGGCACCGCGTTTGCTGCGCAATCGGCGGTGGCGGCGCTGTCGGCGATGTTCGCGATGATTGCGTTCTGCATCACCTATGCGCAGGTCGCGCAGCGGGCGAACTGGCCGTTGGCGCTGATCACTTCGCTGGCTGTGTGGGCCACGCTGGCAGTGGTGTTATCGCTTATCCCTGCGTCGCTGCCGTTTTCGATTGCCGCTGCTGCGATTGCGCTACTCGCTGCGCCATATCTGTTTCCAAAGGTGCAACCGGTGGCCAACAGCAAGGCGCCGAAGTCGGACAAATTGATCTGGCGGATGATCGCCGGCGCCGCGTTGACGCTGCTGGTCACCCTGCTCGCCAGCACGGTCGGCGAACGCTGGAGCGGATTGCTTGCGGTGTTCCCGGTGCTTGGCAGCGTGATGGCGGTGTTCTCGCAGCAGACGCGCGGCCCGGCATTTACCGCTGCGTTGCTGCGGGCGACGGCGACCGGGATGTATTCGTTTTCGGCGTTTTGTCTGGTGTTGGCGCTGACGGTGCCTAGCCTGGGTTTCGGCGGATTCGGCATCGCTGTCGCGGTCTCTATAGCGATGCTGGGTGTCACCCGGCAGTTGCTGGCCAAACCGGTTGCCGCCCGCGCCTGAACACGCTCAGACAAACCGCTCTGGAGTGCCGGGGGCGCTCCGTGGGATGATCGCCGCCCAAGCGCGACCATCCCTCGGAGATTCGAATGTCATTGCTTAGCAAGAAAACCGTTGTCCTGTTGCTGGCAGCGGTCGTCGGTTTCGCCGCCATTAATGCTCAGGCGGCCAAGGCCAAAGAACAGGCACCGACGCAGAAAGTCTCGCTGCTTGGCGGCAAGTTCACTTTTGTCCTGCCCAAGGGGTTCAGCGCCGATCCGCTGCCAGCCAGCGCGACCGGCGCCACGGGCACGATGTACACCAACCCAACCACCAAGACTGTGGTGATCGCTGCGGAAAACCAGATTCCCGGCGGCAATAACGTCAAGGACAACGACAGCGAGTTCCTCGACGGCACCGTGGCCGATTTCGTCGACGCTCAGCGCAAAGCCCTGCCGGACTTCAACAAGCTCAGCGAAAAAAGCCTGACCCAGAAAGGCAGCGGCCTCGGCCTGCGTGAAGTCGACAGCACCGCCACTCAGGGCGGTGGCCAGACCCTCAACACGACACTGATGGCCGGTTCCGGCACGCGCATGGCGCTGGTGCAGGTGATTTCCCGCGCCAGCGACAAGAGCGGCCACGACGCACTGATCAGAACCATCCTCAAGGACAAGTGATCGTCACGGGTTGAGCTGTTGCAGCCAGGCGCTCAAGTCGCGCAATTCGGCCGCAGTGATGCTGTGGCCGATGCCCGGATAGGCATGAAATTGCGGCTTGTATGAAAGTTTCTGCAACAGCGCATCGGCTTCGGTGCCCGCGCTGTATGGCACGCGGTCATCCGCCGTGCCGTGGCCGATGAAGATGCTCAGCGGCGGACGCTGTTGATCGGCCTCGAGCTCCGCCTTGAGCACCGGCAGCAGACGCCCGCTCAAGGCCGCGATCCCGCCGACCACAGCAGGCTGGCGCAGCCCCACTTCGTAGCTCATCATCGCGCCCTGACTGAAACCGATCAGGTACACCTTGTCCGGTTGCGCGTGATATTTCTGCGCCGCTGCCGCGATAAAGTCGCGCAATTTCTGCGCGCTGACCTTCAGATCATCGGTCTCGCCGTTGTAGGCACCTTCGCCCTTCTTGCGAAACCACTGGAAACGTCCTTCGCCCAGCGCCATCGGCGCCTGCACCGACAGGTAGTTGTACTGCTTGGGCAGCTGAAACTTCATGCCGATCAGATCCGCTTCGTTACTGCCGTAACCGTGCAGAAAAACCACCAGCGGGCGCGGCTCGGCATCAGGGTGGACCTGCTCCAGGTATTTCAGCGGCAGATCGCCTTGCAGCGTGGTTTGAGCGTGGACGACGGTCGACGCCAGCAGGGTCAACAGGGCAAACATCTTCAACATGAGCGTTCCTTCACGGGGTGCAGGGTTCGGGGCAGAGCCTAACACTGTCCTAAAGTTGCAGCGCCTGGAATGCCGCCATCGCCAGCAGGCTGGCTCCCACAATTAGATCGCATTCCTCTGTCGGAACGCGATCACTGCGGGAGCTAGCCTGCTAGCGATTGGCACAGTGCAATGGCGTTGCCCGGGATAAATCACGGGCACAAAAAAAGTGGCCTCCGCGTAACGGGGCCACTTTTTTCTATTGCGTATTACTGACCGTAGACGTCGAAGTCAAAATACTTGTCCTGCACTTGCTTGTACTTGCCGTTGGCGCGGATTTCAGTGATGGCGGTGTTGAATTTGTCCGCCAGCTCTTTATCGCCCTTGCGCACTGCAATGCCAGCGCCGCCGCCGAAGTATTTGGCGTCTTCGTAGGTCGGGCCAACGAATTCGAAGCCTTTGCCGGCGTCGGTTTTCAGGAAACCGTCGCTCAGGTTGACCGAGTCGGCCAGCATCGCGTCGAGACGACCGGAAGTAATGTCCAGGTTGGCTTCCTGCTGCGAGCCGTAACGCACCAGTTCGATGCCGGCCGGCACCAGCACTTCGGTGGCGTAGCGGTCGTGGGTACTGGCGCGCAACACGCCGACTTTTTTGCCTTTGAGCTCGGTCAGCGGGTCTTTCACGCCGGAGCCTGCCTTCATCACGAAGCGCGCCGGGGTGTGGTAGTACTTGATGGTGAAGTCGACGTTTTTCTTGCGGTCGTCGGTGATGGTCATCGAGGACAGGATCGCGTCGATCTTCTTCACTTTCAGCGCCGGGATCAGGCCGTCGAATTCCTGCTCGACCCACGTGCACTTGACCTTCATCTGCTCGCACAGCGCGTCGCCGATGTCGACGTCGAAGCCGGTCAGCTTGCCGTCAGGGGTTTTCATCGAGAATGGCGGGTAACCGGCTTCGATACCGATGCGGATCGGTTTTGCGTCATCAGCCACAGCCGTCAGAGACAACATCGACAGTGCCAAGGCACCGAACATCACTAGCTTTTTCATTTATTACTCCCGTGTGCGGAGACTTTTATTGGCAGCTTTGGATTCAGCGTTCGGTGATGGCTTTTTAGGAGCAAAAACCGAAGTGGTCGGCAGTCTATGGCGGCGCGCACGGGGCAAATTGTTTTTAAGCGACAATTACTTACATAAAATCGGCGACTGACGGGTGGTAGGAAAGGTGTGCGCCAGAGCGGTGCACACGTTGTAGGACAAAGCCCGATTTTGTCTCAGCAATCACATGGGATGGGCGTAAGCGCCGTTTTTGCCTGGGCCACACTCAACTGGAATCCTTCATCCAGCCACCCGGTCACCCCGCCGATCATTTCCTTGACCGGATAGCCCAGCGCCGCCAGTTTCACCGCCGCCTTGTTCGCGCCGTTGCAGTGCGGGCCTGCGCAATAAACCACAAACAATGTGCTTTTCGAGTAGGCCGCGAGCCCGTCGGCAGTCAACCCGCGCCCCGGAATATTGATCGCCCCCGGCACATGCCCGCGCTCGAAGGCCAGCGGCCCGCGCACGTCCACCAGCACAAAATCGACTTCGCCCGCCTGCTGGCTGCTGAAGACGTCGGAACAATCGGTTTCGAAGGTCAGACGGTTGCTGAAATGCATCAGGGCAATCGCCGACGGGGCGGCAGGGATTTGGCGAACCAGGCTGGTCATGCGGTGTTGCTCCTACATCTGCTTGGGTGTGAACAGACTTTATCGAGCTGATGCTTGCGGCTACAGTGGCGCACAAGACACTCACCGGGAAGTTTCCGCCAAATGCCTGAATCACCTGGATTGGTCGCCATCCTCGCCTACGACGGCCTCTGTACATTCGAGTTCGGCATCGCCGTGGAGATCTTCGGTCTGGCGCGCCCGGAGTTCGATTTCCCTTGGTACGAGCACTGCATCGCTGCGGTCGATCAAGGGCCGATGCGCGCCATGGGCGGCATTCAAATACTCGCGGATGGCGGGCTGGAGCTGTTGGCGCAGGCGCGCACCATCATCATTCCTGGCTGGCGCGATCGCAGTGCTCAAGTGCCGGAAGAATTGCTCGATGCACTGCGACAGGCCCACGCTCGCGGTGCGCGGCTGCTGTCGATCTGCTCAGGCGTGTTTGTACTGGCGGCCAGCGGCCTGCTCGATGGGCATGGCGCGACGACGCACTGGCGCTACACCACGGAACTGGCCGAGCGTTTTCCGGCGATCGCGGTCGATCCGGATGTGCTGTATGTCGACTCCGGCCAGTTGATTACTTCGGCGGGCAGCGCGGCGGGGATCGACGCTTGCCTGCATTTGGTCGCGCGGGACTTCGGCACTCAGGTGGCCAATTCCGTGGCACGGCGGCTGGTGATGTCGCCGCAACGCAGCGGCGGTCAGGCGCAATTCATTCCCACCCCGGTCAGCCCGACGCCGCGTAGCGATCTGTCGCGGGTGATGCAATGGGCACGCGAGCGTTTGCATGAACCACTGGAAGTACGCGATCTGGCCAGCGAAGCGGCGATGAGCGAGCGCACGTTTTTGCGCAGGTTCTCCGAGGCTAGCGGCCAATCGCCGAAAGCCTGGCTGCAACATGAACGACTGGCCCGGGCACGTGAGTTGTTGGAGAGCACCCATCAGAACACCGAGCAGATTGCCGAGCGCTGCGGCTACCGCTCGGTGGAAAGTTTCCGCGTGGCGTTTCGCAGCGTGGTCGGTGTGCCGCCGTCGGTGTATCGCGAGCGCTTTGGGCACAAGGTCAAAGCGATTTCCTGAGCTGAATTTCAGTACGCCATCGCTGGCAAGCCAGCTCCCACAGGGTTTTGTTCTGTACTCAGAATAGTGTTCCAACGCAAAATCTGTGGGAGCTGCGGTGCGACGATTCGACTTGCCAGCGATGGGGCCGGGACAGTCGAGCTAAACCTCAAGGCTTGCGCAGCAAATAGGTGTCCATGATCCAGCCATGCTCGGCCCGCGCAGCCTTGCGCACTCGCTCGATCTGATCCGCGACATCCTTGAGCTTGCCGCTGATGAGGATTTCATCCGGCGTGCCCAGGTAGGCGCCCCAATAGATCTGCGTCTCGCGATCCGCCACCTGCTGGTAGGAATCTTCGGCATCGAGCATCACCACCAGACTGTCGGTGTCACTCACCTGCCCCGCCGCCAGACGCCGCCCGGTGCTGATTTCGATCGAGCGGCCAATGGTGTTCAACGGCACTTTATGTTGCGCTGCCAACGCCTGAACGCTGGTGATGCCGGGAATCACTTCGAACTCGAAAGCACAGCGGCCCGAGGCCAGAATCGCCTGAAGAATGCGCACCGTGCTGTCGTACAACGCCGGATCGCCCCACACCAGAAAACCGCCGCACTGGTCGTCAGACAATTCGTCATTGATCAGCCGTTCGAAGGTCTGTTGCTTGGCGCGGTTCAGATCATCGACGCTGGCGCTGTAGTCCACATCGCCGCGCTCGCGCTCCGGGCTGTGGGCTTCGGCGAAGCGGTACGTGGGATCAGTGATGTATTGCTCGCAGATTTCACGACGCAGGTCGATCAGTTTGTCCTTGCTCTGGCCCTTGTCCATGAGAAAGAACACGTCCACGCGATTCAGCGCCTTGACCGCCTGCATGGTGATGTAGTCCGGGTTGCCCGCGCCAATGCCGATGACCAGCAATCGCTTCATGAATCCGCTCCTTGAAGGTCGATACCCGGCAAGCGTAGCCGCCAGCGCCCGGTAAAACTCAGTTCGACCGCGGCCAATGGCTCGACGTCGATGCAATTCGCCGCGCTGCCCTGCATGACTTGCGTCAGCGCAGCGCGAATCACGAACGGGTGAGTGATCGCCACAATATGTCCCGGCGTGTATTGCAGGGATGCCAGCCACACGGCCACGCGCGCGCCGAGTTGCGCGACAGACTCACCGCCATGCGGAGCGGCGTGCGGATCGTCGATCCAGGCCTGCAGCTCTTCAGGCTCCTGACGCTGTAAATCCTTGATCGACTGACCATGCCAGCGTCCCCAGGCGCAATCGCGCAGTGCGTCATCTATCTGCGCATCGGCGCCGAAGTATTCGGCGGTCTGGCGAGTGCGCAATTCCGGGCCGCAGATCAGACGTGAACGCTTGTCGAACCGGGGCGCCAACGAGTAGGACGCCAACCCGACATTTTCAACAGGCTCATCTGTAGGAAAACACGCCAGTTTCTGTGCGACGGTTCGAGCGTGGCAAATCAGAGTCAAACGGGTGGCCAGCACGGTAAGGCACTCGGTTGGAGAAGTCGGTAAGACGCATTTGGGCAGCCATTGTGCCGTAATCCGCGGCACCCAGGGCATCACGGTGAAGCGTTCAACCGCAAAGAAGCGGAGATATCTGACACCGCAATGGGCGATGGACTACAACCACGATCGACATCCATGTAACCCCTGCTACACAGGCGTCTTACACGATTTAAAAGCTCAAACGTATCCGCTAAAAATTCACTAGACATGTAGCGTCAGTTACATAAATACTGTTTTAACGGATTATGAAGCAGATTCAACATCCCCCCATCCAGCAGGAGCCCGGATGCCCCCTCTTAGAGACCTGATCACCGACCCCGGCCTGGAATTGACGCCGTCGGAGCGCAAAGTCGTTCGCGCCTTGCTCGATCAGTACCCGCGCAATGGCCTCGGCCCAATGGCACGTCTGGCCGAACATGCTGGCGTCAGCGATCCGACCATCGTGCGTCTGGTGAAGAAACTCGGTTTCGGTGGCTATGCCGAATTCCAGGACGCGCTGCTCAGCGACATGGATCATCGCCTGCGCTCGCCGCGCACCCTGTTGCAACCGCGTTCGCACCAGAACAAGGACGATGTATGGAGCCATTATCTGGCCGACAGTCAGCGCCAGTTAGGTGAAACCCAATCGCTGACGCAACCCGAAGATGTGCGCATCCTCACCGACTGGCTGCTCGACACGCGGCATCAGGTGTACTGCTTTGGCGGGCGTTTCAGCAGCCTGATGGCAACTTACCTGCTCAATCACCTGCGCCTGCTGCGCCCCGGTTGCTTTGCGCTGGAAGACAACCCGCAACTGCCGGATCGCCTGTTCGACCTGCAACGTCAGGACGTGGTGCTGGTGTTCGACTATCGCCGCTACCAGACCCAGGCCCTGCGCGTGGCCAGCGCCGCAAAGAACAGCAACGCCCGCGTCGTGCTGTTCACTGACATCTATGCCTCGCCGCTGCGTGAAATGGCCGACCTGATCATCAGCGCCACGGTGGAATCGGCGTCGCCGTTCGACACCATGGTCCCGGCGCTGGCTCAGGTCGAAGCGTTGATCGCCTGTCTGACGTTGCGCAGCCCGGATCTGGCCGATCGCCTGGAAGGCATCGACGCCTTGCGCAACGACTTCAACACTCACTTGCTGGAGGATAAATAAGGATGTTCAGCCTTCCCCACCGTTCGCCTCGGGACCTGCCGTTTGTCACCGGGCACACCGCGCTGTTGCTGGTGGACATGCAGCGTGCTTGGCTTGAGCCGCAGTTCGACCCGCACCTCGACGAGCCGGACGCCGCGTACTTCCTCAATCGAACCCACACGCAAGTGGTGCCTAATCAAGTTCGCCTGCTCAACGCTTTCCGCAATGCGCGGCAGAACGTATTGCACACGCTGATCGAAAGCCTGACCGCTGACGGCCGCGACCGCTCGCTCGATCACAAACTGTCGGACATGCATTTGCCCAAGGGCAGTCCGCAGGCGCAGGTTATTGCCGAGCTGACCCCGGCAGAAAATGAAATCGTCCTGCCGAAGACTTCCTCCGGTGTTTTCAACTCGACCAACATTGATTACGTGCTGCGCAACCTCGAAACCCGGCATCTGATCATCGCCGGCATCGTCACTGACCAATGCGTGGACATGGCCGTGCGCGACGCCGCCGACCGTGGCTATCTGGTGACGCTGGTGGCCGACGCCTGCGCGACCTACACCGAGGCGCGACATGACGCGTGCCTGAACGCGATCAAGGGTTACTGCTGGATCACTGACACCGACAGCGTGCTCGGCCGTTTGCAGGAGATGCAGCCATGAGCGAGCGCCTGACGCCGTTGCCGATGACCACCATCGTCACCACCGACCTGATCGGTATCACCCGTGGTCGCTCGTTTCCCACCGATGAGTTGGAGCATTATCAGGCTGCCGGTTGCGGCTGGGTGCCGGCCAACAGTGCGTTGACGCCGCAGGATGTCATCGCCTCGACCAACCCGTGGGGCGCTTATGGTGATCTGCGGTTGATTCCCGATCTGGCCAGCCGTGTGACCGTCGGCAATGGCCCGGACGCCTCGGCGCCAGCGCTGGATTTCATCCATGGCGACATCCGCGAGACCGATGGCCGGCCGTGGGGCGCCTGTCCGCGCACGTTGTTGCGCGATGAAATCGAGCGTTATCGCGATCAACTCGGCTTGCAGGTCAACGCCGCGTTCGAACACGAATTCAATCTGCATGCAGGCTTTGCCGAGCACTTGGCGTTCTCGCTTGAAGCGCAGCGTCAAGGTGCGGAATTCGGTGGCTGGCTGCTTAGCGCCCTGCGAGCTGGCGGGGTCGAGCCGGAAATGTTCCTGCCGGAATACGGCAAGCATCAATACGAGATCACCTGCCGCCCGACCTTTGGCGTGGCGGCGGCGGATCGTGCCGTCAACGTGCGCGAAATTACCCGCGAGATCGCCCGGCAGATGGGACTGGATCTGAGCTTCGCGCCGAAAACTGCCGCCGACGCGGTGTGCAACGGCGTGCACCTGCACGTCAGCCTGCTCGATCTGGGCGGTCAACCGATTTTGTACGACGCGGGCACCAGCAATGGCCTGTCGACCCTCGGCCAACACTGGGCGGCTGGCGTGTTGCATTACTTGCCGGCGCTGTGTGCATTTACTGCGCCGACGCCGGTGTCGTATGAGCGCTTGCAGCCACATCACTGGAGCGCATCCTACGCGTGCCTCGGGCAGCAGAACCGTGAAGCGGCGCTGCGCATCTGTCCGACCGTGAGCCTGGGCAGCAAATCCGTGGCGGCGCAGTACAACCTGGAATTTCGCGCGATGGACGCCACCGCCTCGCCGCATCTGGCGATGGCTGCGCTGTTGATCGCCGGGCGGCTGGGCATCGAACAGCGTCTGGCCCTGAACGCAATCACCGATGACATTCCCGATTCTCTCAACAGCGAACAACGCAAGGCGCGGGGCATCGTCGCCCTGCCCGCCTCACTGGTGCAGGCGCTGGATTGCCTGCGTCGCAGCGAGGCGCTGATTGCGGCGTTGCCCGCCGCGTTGCTCGACACCTTTTTCGCCCTTAAAACCGAGGAACTGGCGCTGACGGAACAGCTCTCGCCCGCTGACTTGTGTGAGCACTATGCACGCCTGTACTGAATCCGCCGAGCTTGGGTTGTACACCCGACCGGTCTACAACCTGAGCCGCGCAGACTCGACGCATCCGCTGATTCTGGTGTGCGAGCACGCTAGCCGTTACATCCCCGAGGCCCTGAATAATCTGGGCCTGGACGAGGCTGCTGCGCGTGAACACATTGCCTGGGATATCGGCGCGCGGGAACTGGCCGAGCAACTGTCGGAACAACTCGGCGCCACCCTGTTGAGCGCCAACTATTCACGACTGTTGATCGACCTCAACCGCCCACGGCATGCCCCGGACAGCATCCCGGCGCAAAGCGAGATTTATCAGGTGCCGGGCAACCGCGAGCTGGACGAAGCCACGCGCGAATACCGCCGCCAAACGCTGTTCAAGCCGTTTCACACGCGCCTGCAACAGCTGATCGATGCGCGCCTGGCCGAGGGCCGGCCGGTGCGTGTGGTAGGAATTCACAGCTTCACCCCGATTTATTACGGCCAGCCGCGCGAGCTGGAAGCCGGCGTGTTGTTCGGTCAGGCCAAAGAATATGCCCGGCACATTCTCGACGGCCTCGGCCAGCAGCCGCTGAAAGTCGCCGGAAATCAGCCGTACAAGATCGACCCGCTGGTCGACATGACCGTGCCGGTGCACGGCGATGCCCGAGGTCTGCCATCGGTGCTGATCGAGGTGCGCAACGATCTGCTGCGCAGCCCCGAGGCGGTGTCGCGCTGGGCCGGTTATCTCGCTCCACTGCTGTAACGAAACAATGCTGACGCGGTAAACGATGGATCGATAGAACAACTAAAACGACCGATTGCCTGACAAGGAGTGGCGCTGCATGGAAATAGAACAATTCGGCTACAAACAGGAGTTGAAACGCAGCCTGACGCTGACCGACCTGGTGGTCTACGGGATGATCTTCATGATCCCCATCGCCCCGTTCGGCGTGTATGGCTACGTGAACGCCGAGGCACCGGGGATGGTGCCGCTGGCCTATATCATCGGCATGGTCGCGATGCTGTCTACCGCGCTCAGTTACGGCAGCATGGCGCGCGCATTTCCGATTGCCGGCTCGGTGTATTCCTACGCCCAGCGTGGTTTGAATCAACACGTCGGCTTCATCGCCGGCTGGCTGATGCTGCTCGATTACCTGCTGATTCCGCCGCTGCTCTACGTCTATGCGGCGATGGCGCTCAACCATTTGTACCCGGACATTCCAAAAGTCGGCTTCATTCTGGCGTTCCTCGTCAGTGCGACGTTCGTCAACCTGCGCGGGATCACCTTCACCGCGCGTATCAACATCGTGTTTCTGCTGGCGCAATTGGTGGTACTGGGGATTTTCCTGTTTTACGCCTGGAACGCGCTGCACAACGGTGGCGGCAACGGGGAACTGACGCTGGCGCCACTGTATCACCCGGAAACTTTCAACTTCGCCCTGCTGATGCAAGCGGTGTCGATTGCAGTGCTGTCGTTCCTCGGCTTCGATGCGATCTCCACGCTCGCTGAAGAGATCAAGGGCGATCCGGGCCGCAGCGTCGGCAAAGCGGCGCTGATCACACTGCTGGTGATGGGCGTGATCTTTGTCGCGCAAACCTGGATCGCTACCGATCTGGCAGCGGGCATGGGTTTCAAATCGGCTGACACTGCGTTTTATGAAATCGCCGAAATCGCCGCCGGCAGTTGGCTGGCGTCCCTGACCGGCATCGCCACGGCGTTGGCTTGGGGTGTGGCGGTGGCGATTACCTCGCAAGCGGCGGTTTCGCGCTTGCTGTTCGGCATGGCCCGCGACGGCAAGCTGCCGAAAGTGCTGGCCAAGGTCCATCCGAAACACAACACGCCTTACCTGAGCATTTATCTGGTGGCGGTGCTGTCGCTGGTGATCTGCTACCTGTTCATCAACTCGGTGGACACCCTGACCTCGCTGGTCAACTTCGGCGCCCTCAGCGGTTTCATGCTGCTGCACCTGACCGTGATCAATTACTACTGGCGCCGGCAGAAATCCGGCCAGGTCATTCGGCATCTGATCTGCCCGGTGGTCGGCTTCATCATCGTCGCGGCCATCATGTACAACATGGGCGTCGATGCGCAGAAGCTCGGCCTGATCTGGGTGGCGCTGGGTCTGGTGTATCTGTTCTTCCTGAACAAGCTCGGCGCGAATACCGCGCTGCCTGACCCGAGCAATGGCTGACAAGAAAAAGAGCGGCGTCTGACATCAAATCAGGCGACCGCCGATTTAATGCGTGGCAACCGACAGTGATAGTCAGGTTCGGCGAATTCGCCGGACCCTTTGATACAGGAGTGCATCCATGCTGGTCTTACGCCCAGTCGAGCCAACCGACCTGCCGCAACTGCAACAACTGGCCCGCGACAGCCTGGTCGGCGTCACGTCGCTGCCGGACGACAGCGAGCGCCTGCGCGAGAAAATCGCCAGTTCCTGCGCGTCGTTCGATAGCGAGGCGAAGGCGCAAGGCCCGGAGAACTACTTCTTCGTACTCGAAGATCTGGATAGCCAGAAACTCGTCGGTTGCTCGGAAATTCTCGCCACCGCCGGTTTTAACGAACCGTTTTACAGCTTGCGCAATCGCCACTTCACCAGCGCCTCGCGCGAGCTGAACATTGAACACGGCGTGCCGGCACTGTCGTTGTGTCACGACCTCAGCGGCCACACGCTGCTGCGCGGTTTTCACATCGACGCGGGGCTGGTGCGTACGCCGTTTTCCGAACTGCTGTCGCGCGCACGCCTGCTGTTCATCGCAGCACACAGCGAACGCTTTGCCGACGCGGTGATCACCGAAATCGTCGGTTACAGCGACGAGAACGGCCATTCGCCGTTCTGGGATGCGCTGGGCAAACACTTCTTCGATCTACCCTACGTCGAGGCCGAGCGTCTGTGCGGATTGCAGAGCCGGACCTTTCTCGCCGAACTGATGCCGCAGTATCCGATTTACGTGCCGATGCTGCCTCAGGCTGCACAGGATTGCATTGGCGCCGTCCATCCCGATGGCCAAGAGGCCTTCGACATCCTCGAGCGCGAGGGTTTCGAGACCAACAGCTACATCGACCTGTTTGACGCCGGCCCGACCTTGTATGCGCGCACTGCGAACATTCGCTCGATCGCCAAGGGTCAGACGGCAACCGTCGATCAGCAAGCAACAATCGATGCTCGCGGTCGCTACTTGTTGAGCAATGACGGACTGCATGGTTTTCGCGCGATCGTCGCCGAACTCGATTATCAGCCCGGCCAACCGTTGGCCCTGACCCCGGCACTGTGCACGGCGCTGCACGTGACCGATGGCAGCACGATCCGGCTGACCTCGCTGTGACACGCGCCCCGATCCAACGACAGTGCCCGAGCAGGCGCGCAAAAGGAGTTGCAACATGATTGTCCGTCCGGTTCTGGTCAGCGACCTGCCAGCGTTAATGACCCTGGTGCAACAGGCTGGCCCGGGGTTCACCACCCTGCCGGCCAACGAAGATCGTCTGGCCCACCGGGTACGCTGGGCCCAGCGCGCCTTCGCCGAGCAGGTCGAACGTGCCGATGCCGACTACCTGTTCGTGCTTGAGGACGACGAACAGCGTGTGGTCGGCGTCAGCGCCATGGCCGGCGCAGTCGGTCTGCGCGAACCCTGGTACAACTATCGCGTCGGGCTGACCGTCAGCTCGGCGCCGGATCTGGGCATTCAGCGGCAGATCCCGACGCTGTTTCTCAATAACGAACTGACCGGCCAATCGGAACTGTGCTCGCTGTTCCTGCGCCACGACCAGCGCCACGGCAGCAATGGGCGCTTGCTATCGCTGGGCCGGCTGCTGTTTGTCGCCGAATTTCCGCAGCTGTTTGGCGAAAAAATGATTGCCGAATTGCGTGGCAGCGCTGACGAGCTGGGTTGTTCGCCGTTCTGGGACAGCCTCGGTCGGCACTTCTTCCAGATGGATTTCAGCCACGCCGATCATTTGTCCGGGCTGGGCAACAAATCCTTCATCGCCGAACTGATGCCGCGTCAGCCGCTGTACACCTGCCTGCTCACCGAACAGGCGCAAGCGGTGATCGGCCAGCCGCACCCCAACACCGAACAGGCGCTGAAAATCCTCCAGGCTGAAGGTTTCGCGCACAAAGGCTACATCGACATTTTCGACGGCGGTCCGGTGATCGAAGCGCCGATCCGCAACATCCGCACCGTGCGCGACAGTCTTGAACTGACTCTCAGCGTCGGCACCCCGGACGATCAGGCGCCGCTGTGGCTGATCCATAATCGGCGCCTGGAAAACTGCCGCATCACCGTCGCCCCCGCGCGTCGGGTCGGCAGCAGTCTGGTGATCGACCGCCTGACCGCCAAACGCCTGCAACTGCAACCGGGCAACTCGGTGCGCGCGGTATTGTTACCCAATCAACAGCAGCACGCCGTGGCGGCCTGAGCACCGCCACGCAAATTCGTCATGATCCTTGCCCCTTTCGCGTGATAGCCTTTTCATCCTTCGGCGTTGACACCTTTGTTCAAGCCTTTCCATTCCTTCGTATGGTGGAACTCGTATGTCCAGGCTTTCTCATCAAGATTTGCGCCGTAACTTCCGTCAACTGCTGGCGTCCGACACCTGCTATCACACGGCTTCGGTGTTCGACCCGATGTCGGCGCGCATCGCCGCTGACCTCGGTTTTGAAGTAGGAATTCTGGGCGGCTCGGTGGCCTCGTTGCAGGTGCTGGGCGCGCCGGACTTCGCTTTGATCACCCTCAGCGAATTCGCCGAACAGGCCACGCGCATTGGCCGCGTCGCGCAATTGCCGGTGATCGCCGACGCCGACCACGGCTACGGCAACGCCCTCAACGTGATGCGCACCATCGTCGAACTCGAGCGCGCCGGCGTCGCCGCCCTGACCATCGAAGACACTCTGCTGCCGGCACAATTCGGCCGCAAATCCACTGACCTGATCTCGGTCGCCGAAGGCGTCGGCAAGATCCGCGCGGCACTTGAAGCACGGGTCGATTCGGAAATGGCCATCATCGCGCGCACCAATGCGGGCATTTTGCCGAACCAGGAAATCATCAGCCGCACCCGCCAATATCAGGCCGCCGGTGCTGACGGGATTTGCATGGTCGGGATTCAGGACTTCGATCAACTCGAACAGATCGCCGAACACCTGAGCGTGCCGCTGATGCTGGTGACCTACGGCAACCCTGCCCTGCGCGACGACAAGCGCCTGGCCGAACTGGGTGTGCGTGTGACGATTGATGGTCACGGCGCTTACTTTGCCGCGATCAAAGCCACGTACGACAGCTTGCGTGAACAGCGGCAGATGTTTGCTCAGGCCTCGGATTTGAGCGCTACCGAGCTGACGCATACGTATACCCAGCCTGAGGAATACATTCGCTGGGCCAAGGAATTCATGAGCGTTAAAGAGTGATGTATCGGCCCGGCTGACGCCATCGCTGGCAAGCCAGGCTCCCACAAATTCTGTGGCTGACCACGGATTGGTGGCTACCACCAACCCTGTGGGAGCTGGCTTGCCAGCGATGGGGCCCGCTGCTTCACCGCTAAGCTGGCGTGCTATACGCCTTTTCCCGCTGCATCGCGCGCATCTGAATCACGTTCAAAATCGCACAACCTTCGCGCATCAACAGATGCACCGCGTTGGTCACCCGCGTCAGATCACAACCGGAAATGCCCTGCAGGCTGAGACTGGAGAACGTGTCCGCCAGATCGCGCACGACCACGAACCGGTGCATCGCGCAGGCAGCGAGGTCGCTGAGTTCTTTATGGGTATTGATGAAGAGCACCGGGGTTTCGGCGTCGTAGGTGTCGATGGGGAGGTAGCGGGGGATTACTTGATCTTCCATTGGTGTAACTCCTGTATTAAGGACTGTCACCATTCGCGGCCAAACGAAGAGGGTGGCAGCCGTACGCGGGTTGGCCGACCGGATACAGGAACCGGCACACCCGGAGGTGTCCCACGCACAGCCGCCAAAACACAACAACTCAGACGAAATCGTCAGATATGTTGGACAGACTGTACGTTCCTGTATCGACCGGCCAAGGTCGTTCGCGGAGTTTTGCGCGAGCCCGAACTATAGAGGTCGACACCGAAACGCGGCAACAGGGTACGTTGTAGGAAACGTCTTGGAAAGTTGTGGGGTGGTTTTGCTGGCGGTGTTCGGCTTTAGATCTGGCCCTCACCCTAGCCCTCCCGAAACGTCGGACCGCCCAGAGGTAGAGGGGACCGATCCGGGGATGCTCGAAACATTCATCGACCTGAACCTGCTTACCGAATCCATAATCGACTCGATATTTCAGGTCGATGTACAACGCCAGACACCTCGGTCGGCCCCCTCTCCCTCCGGGAGAGGGCTGGGGCCTTCTGTGGCACGAATTCACCTGTGCCGGGAAAGCCCATAATCGACTCAAGATCTCAGGTCGATGTACAACGCAAGACACCTCGGTCGGCCCCCTCTCCCTCTGGGCGGTCCGACGTTTCGGGAGGGCTGGGGTGGAGGGGCTTTCAGGCTGTATCTCGTCACTGGCCCTTCGCCAATTCCATAATCATCCGCGACAAAAGATAAATCCGCGGCGCCACACTCTCGACCTCGGCATATTCCTCTGGCGTATGAATATTCCCGCCGACAATCCCGAACCCGTCCAGCGTAGGTGTGCCAACCCCGGCCGACAAACTCGCATCTGCCGCCCCGCCGCTGCCTTCTTCAGTCAGCTTGCGCCCCAGCTCGCCATAAATCCCCTGCGCCATCGCCATCAAACGATCCGACTCCCGCGTCTGCGGCATCGGTGGCAGGCCGCGTTGCAAGGTGGTGGTCACGGTCGTGTCTGCAATCAATTTGTCCTGCGACACTCGCGCCAGATCCTTCTCGATCCGGTCGAACTCCTCGGGCACCGCCGCGCGCACGTCAGCCTTGGCGATTGCCTGATCCGGAATCACGTTGGTCCGGTCACCAGCCTTGAGCACGGTGAAGTTGATGGTGGTTTTCTTCGCCTCATCGCCAAGTTTGCCCAGTTGCAAGATCTGGTGCGCCGCCTCCATCGCAGCGTTGCGCCCCAGTTCCGGCGCGACCCCGGCGTGCGCAGCTTTGCCTTTGACTTCGACCAGCGCCGTAGCACTGCCCTTGCGCCACACCACCAGTCCGTCAGCCGGACGCCCCGGCTCAAGATTAAGGGTCACGTCGTGCAGCTTGGCGGTTTTCTTGATCAGGTCGGTGGCGACGTCCGAGCCGGTTTCTTCACTGGCGTCGAGCAGGAAAGTGATCTGCGCGTAATCCTTGAAGTCGAGATTCTTGAGGACTTTCAGCGCGTAGATCCCGGCGACGATGCCGCCCTTGTCGTCCATCACCCCCGGCCCATAGGCGCGGCCATCCTTGATGTGGAACGGGCGCTCGGCGGCAGAGCCTTCCTTGAACACCGTGTCCATGTGCGCCATCAGCAGGATTTTCGCCTTGCCGGTGCCTTTGAACGTGGCGAGGACGTGGTTGGTTTTTTCTGGAGTGTTGGGTACCAGTTCGATGGTCGCGCCGAGTTTTTTCAACTCGTCGATGGCGATGTCGCTTACTTTCTTCAGGCCCGCTTCATCGCCGGAACCAGAGTCGATATTGACCAGTTTCTCCAGCAGTTTCAGGGCTTCGGGTTTGTACTGTTCGGCGTCGGCCAACACTTGCTTGTGCGGCTCGGCGAAGGCGCCAGAGGCGGCGAAGGTGAGCGTCAGGCCGAGGCCGGCAGCCAGCAGGGAGCGCGGAAAATTGCACGTCATGAATCGATCCTTGTTTCGCGTCGGGGCACTCAACCGTACCCGACATCGCGCCAAGGCTCTATACCGGATGCGACCTCGCCAAGACCTAGACCGAACCGAGCACTTCAAGGCGTGGCGGGCTGTCACTGCAACAGATCACCCGATTGCGCCCGCCGGCCTTGGCTTCGTAGAGGGCCTGATCCGCGTCATTCAGCCAGCGCGTCGCATCGGTGTGGCCCGGATCGAGCGCAGCCAGCCCGATGCTCAAGCTGACTTTTAGCGCCGGGTTCTGATCGTAGCCGAGGATAGCGAAACGCTCGCGCAACGCCTCCATGGCTTGGGCTGCGTTGAACAGCGGCAGGTCCGGCAGGATCACGCAGAACTCGTCGCCACCGTAACGCCCGGCGACATCGGCGGCGCGCAAGTTGTGCTTGAGCATTTTGCTGAGCTGGCGCAGGACGATGTCGCCGGCCACATGGCCGTAGGTGTCGTTGATGGATTTGAAATGGTCGATGTCGATCAGCGCAATCGCCGCGCCCTTCTGCTGGAGCCGGCAGCGCTGGAACTCGATTTCCAGTTGATCCTTCCACGCGCCGTGGTTGAGCAGACCGGTGAGGCTGTCGGTGCGGCTCAGCGCCAGCAGTTCACGTTTATGCACGCCGAGCGTGTAGGCCTGGCGGAAACAGATCCAGCCCAGCGCCAGCGGATACAGCATCAACAGCGGCAGGCAGGCATACAACTGCGCCGGCGTGGTCAGGGGCACAAACGCCGGCGCAAACACCACCAACCCGACCGCAACACCAAGCACTTGCGCGGCTGTACCGGCCAGCAGAAAACGCGGACCGCCAATGGCGACGTTGTTCATCGCCATCATCGAAACGGTCATGGCACTGGGCAATGGATTGAAGTGCATGGCCGCCACCCAGCAGCCGCCCATAAAGGCGTCGATCAACAGATTACGGTGTTCGGCGTGAAAAGGAACTGCGGCGCGGCGCGCCCATTGAAATGCCAGATGCGGCCAGATCAGGCCATTGAAAAACATCAGTACCCAGACCCACTTCGGCGGGTCGAGCGGGTACATCGCAACGCTCACGCACAACAGCCCCAGAACCAACCCGAGGATTCGCGACGTGTACAGCCTCCTGGCCAATGAAAGTCCCTTTCCTCCCGTTCTTGCCATAAGGGCCTCGAGCGCTCAACGCAGCTGCGGATACCGGAAAACGGATGTGCTGGGAGTCTAACAGGGCAACGTTAAATAGCCATCACCGGCCAGCGGGCGAAATACCTCGCCATCAGCACCGCCCACAGCACAAATCATTGGCTATACATGAAGTGAGCAAATCGGAAAAAACACTCTAAGAAGGAGGCGCATGCAAACCTATAAAGTGTTGATCATCGGCAGCGGATTTGGCGGCCAATGCGCGGCGGTCAATTTGCTCAAGGCCGGGATCGACGATTTTCGTTTGCTGGAGCGTCGCGACTTCTTTGGCGGCACCTGGTGCCAGAACACCTACCCCGGTGCAGCGGTGGATGTGCCCTCCCCGCTTTACTCGCTGTCGTTCGCGCCCTATCGCTGGACGCAAATGTTCGCCGGGCAGGCCGAACTGCAGCGTTACACCGAACATGTGGCCGAGCATTTCGGGCTGCGTGAGCGTGTGGAGCTGGAGGCCAACGTCGAGCGTGTCGAGTGGGACGAGAGCAAGAAACACTGGACCGTGCACACCAGCGCCAAGGGAATTTTTTATGCGCAGTTCCTGATCAACGCCAGCGGGCCACTGAGCCAACCGGTGATCCCACGCTTCGCCGGGCAGGATCGCTTTCAAGGCAAGACCTTTCATACAAACAATTGGGATCACAGCTACGACTACCAAGGTAAACGCGTGGCGATCGTCGGCAGTGGCGCCAGCGCTGCGCAGGTGATTCCGGCAATCGCCGCTGATGTCGAACATCTGCACGTCTTCCAGCGCACGCCGCACTGGGTGCTGCCGCGTGCCGACCGCACCTTCGGCCGATTTCAGCGCTGGCTGCTGGGACTCAAACCGGCCTACAAGCTGCTGCGCTGGATGATCTATTGGCAGTTCGAAACCCGCGTCATTGCCTTCAAATATTCAAAACCGGCGATTCACATGGTGCAGCGCCAGGCGCTGAAATTCCTCAAACGCCAGATTTCTGATGCCGAACTCCAGCAAAAACTCACGCCGGACTTCACCATCGGGTGCAAACGGGTGCTGGTTTCCAGCACTTACTATCCGGCGCTGACCCGCCCCAACGTGAGTCTGCACAGCCGCGAACAAGCCATCGCCGCGATCGACGAAACCGGCCTGATCACCACCGACGGCAAGCACATCGATGTCGATCTGATCGTGTGGTCGACCGGTTACGACGCCACCGACGGGGTGATTTCCTACCCGGTCAGCGGAAAAAACGCCGTGCAACTGCGCGACGTCTGGGCGCAATACCCACGCGCCTACCTCGGCACCAGCCTGCCGGATTTTCCCAACCTGTTTATCGTCACCGGACCGAACACCGGCATTGGCCACACTTCGGCGCTGTTCATCATCGAATCGCAGATGAATTACATCCTCGACTGTATCCGCACCGTGCAGGCAAAAGGCTTGCGCAGCATTGAAGTTCGCCGCGAGGCAGAACGTACCTACACTGCAATGATCCACCGTGAGATGGAGCGCACAGTCTGGAAAACCGGTGGCTGTCACAGTTGGTATCAAAGCAAGAGCGGTCATGTGATCGCGATGTTTCCGGGCTTCAGTTTCAGCTACCACCGTTTGACCCGGGCGCTGAAACCGGCCGACCACATTCTGTCCTGAACACGTAGAAGGAAGACGTCAGATGCTTTTGCTGTTTGTGGCTATCGCGGTTTTCGCGGCCTGGAGCTGGTTGACTTACCCGACCATCGGCCACTGGTTCTATGACTGGAGCATGGCTGCCGAGGCCAAGCTGTACCGGCTGCACAAGATTGAGGTACCGATCGCCGAGATGACGGTATCGACCTGGCAAGGTGGGCCGTACGAGGCGTCGAGCACGATCTTGATGCTGCACGGCTTCAGCGCCGACAAGAATCTGTGGCTGCGCTGCGCCCGGCATTTTGTCGGCCAGTACCGAGTGATCATTCCGGACCTGGCCGGCCACGGTGAAACCGGCTTCAAGGCTGGCGGCGGTTACGACATCGCAGTCCAAGCGAAACGCATGATCCAGTTGCTCGACGTGTGCGGCGTGGAAAAAGTCCACGTTATCGGCAATTCGATGGGCGGCTACATTGCCGCGTGGCTGGCCGCAACCTATCCCGAGCGGATTGCTTCGCTGGCCTTGATCGACCCGGCCGGCGTCACCGCCCCGGAGCCGAGCGATATGGAGCGTCACCTGGCGCGCGGGCATAATCCGTTCCTGATCAACTCACGTGAAGAATTCCGCAATTTCTACGCGATGACCATGGCCACGCCACCTTGGGTGCCCGGTCTGGTACTCGACGCCATGGCCCAGCGTTATGAGCAGCAGCGCGACGAACTGGAAGAAATATTCCGCGATTTTCGCGCCAGCCCGCCGATGGAACCAAAACTGCCCGACATCAAATGCCCGGCGCTGTTGCTGTGGGGGCGCAAGGACCGGCTGATCGACGTCAGCAGCGTGCCGGTATGGAGCAAGGGCATCGCCAATTTGCGCGTCGATGTTTGGGACGGCGTCGGGCACATGCCGATGGTCGAGCAACCGGCGAGTACCGCGCGCTTGTACCGCGAGTTTCTTGGGGAAAATTCCCGCGAGGTCGTGTGATGGATCAGTCGTTGGCAGAATGAAGTTCGTAGGATTCTTCGTTTGCCCGCGTGGGCGAAGGCTGCGATCTTTTCCCACATCCTTTACGTGACCGTGCCAGGAATTTTTTTTCATGACCGCGCAGCCTTTCGTCAGCCCCGACCTGATCCGCCAACGCTTCTCAAAAGCGATGTCCGACATGTACCGCGAAGAAGTGCCGCTGTACGGCGCACTGATGGAATTGGTGGAAAAAACCAACCGTGAAGTGCTCGAACGCCAGCCGCAGATCGCCCGACAACTGCACAGCACCGGCGAAATCGAGCGCCTGGACATGGAGCGCCACGGCGCAATCCGCGTTGGCACCGCCGCAGAGTTGGCCACCCTCGCCCGCCTGTTTGCGGTGATGGGTATGCAGCCGGTGGGCTATTACGATCTGACTCCGGCGGGTGTGCCGGTGCATTCCACGGCATTTCGTGCGGTGCATGAGGATGCGTTGCAGGTCAGTCCGTTTCGAGTGTTTACCTCGCTGTTGCGTCTGGAATTGATCGAAGACCTTTCGGTTCGGGAGTTCGCTGAATCCGTGCTGGAAAAACGGTCGATTTTTACCGAGCGAGCACTGCAATTAATCGAGCGTGCCGAGAATGCTGGCGGGCTGGTCGATATAGAGGCTGAGGACTTCGTCTTACAGGCGCTGGAGACTTTTCGCTGGCATCACAGCGCAACCGTCAGCGCCGCGCAGTACCAAACGCTGAGCGCTCAGCATCGCCTGATCGCCGATGTGGTGGCGTTCAAAGGCCCGCACATCAATCATCTGACGCCGCGCACGCTGGACATCGACATCGTGCAAGCGCAGATGCCGCTGCATGGCATCACGCCCAAAGCGGTGATCGAAGGCCCGCCGCGTCGGCAGTGTCCGATTCTGCTGCGCCAGACCAGTTTCAAGGCACTCGATGAGCCGATTGCTTTCACCGATCAGACACAAACTCGCGGCAGCCACAGCGCGCGCTTCGGCGAAATCGAACAACGTGGGGCGGCGCTGACGCCCAAGGGCCGCGCGCTGTATGACCGGTTGCTGAATGCTGCGCGGGATGAACTGGGGGAGTTTCCCAATGAAGCCAACGCCGCACGTTACAACGCGTTGATGAGTCAGCATTTCAGCGAATTTCCTGACAGCCTCGATGGAATGCGCGAACAGAAACTGGCGTACTTTCGCTATTTCGTCACCGAAAAGGGCTTGGCGGCGGGTCGGACTGGCACTGCATCGCTGGAGGAATTGCTCCGCGATGGCCGTGTGAAAGCTGAGCCGCTGGTGTACGAAGATTTCCTGCCAGTCAGCGCAGCGGGGATTTTCCAGTCCAACCTCGGGGACGCGGCGCAGACGCACTATGGCGAGCACGCCAATCGCCAGGCATTCGAAACGGCGCTGGGACGTTCGACGATTGATGAGTTGGCGCTGTATGCCGAGACGCAACGGCGCTCAATAGAGAAATGTTTGTCCCACTGAAAGAATCGCAGCCTTTGTAGCTGCCGCAGGCTGCGATCTTTTGATCTCTAACGACTCAACCCAACTTCGCCAAAAGCGCCCTGGCCGTCGCCTCAGAAGAAGCCGGATTCTGCCCCGTCAGCAGCAACCCATCCTCAACCGTATAACTGGCCCAATCCTCAGCCTTGGAATAAACCCCACCCTTGGCCTTCAGCTCATCCTCCACCAAAAACGGTACGACGTCGGTCAACTGCACCGCCTCTTCCTCGGTGTTGGTGAAGCCAGTCACGCGCTTGCCCTTAACAAGCGGCTGACCATCGGCAGCCTTTACATGACGCAGCACGCCCGGCGCGTGACACACCGCCGCCACCGGTTTAGCGCCATTATGAAACGCCTCGATCAGCGCAATCGAATGGCGGTCTTCGGCCAGGTCCCACAGAGGCCCGTGGCCACCCGGATAGAACACTGCATCGAAATCCTCAGCCTTCACCGTATCGAGCTTGACCGTGGCACCCAACGCCTGCTGCGCAGCCGAGTCCTTGCGAAAACGCTCGGTGGCTTCGGTCTGTGCATCCGGCTCGTCGCTCTTCGGATCCAGCGGTGGCTGGCCACCCTTGGGCGAGGCGAGAGTCAACTGCGCACCGGCGTCCTTGAATACGTAATACGGTGCAGCAAATTCCTCCAGCCAGAAGCCGGTTTTCTTGCCGGTATCGCCCAATTGATCGTGGGACGTCAGCACCATCAGGATTTTCATGTCGTTCTCACTCGGTTGAAGAATGTGTCAGTGATTGACCGCCGACCATGGCAAATCGTTCGATAGTGGCGCCGAGCCATACTGCGCAAGAAGTTGCGCAGTAGCCCGTAATAAAACACTCCCTAAAACCGCTACAGGCCTTACGCTGCAAGGCCTGTAGCCAAGTGCGCAAGAAGTTGCGCAGTGCTTCGCGCAACTGCGCAACTTCTTGCGCACTTTTCGCCTGACCGCTGATCAAAAAACGATCAAAATCCTGCACCACAGACACGAAGTCCCCGTCTGACAGGCACTTCGCCAAAGCTGGCACGTTCCTTGATAACAGTCAGCCACCCACCGGGCGATTTTCGCCTCCGGGCACTCTCAATTTCAGCAAGGAGCACACCCATGGCTACACCAGCGTACATGTCGGTTACCGGCGAAAAACAAGGCCTGATCACTGCCGGCGCGTTCACCGCTGACTC
>NZ_JAFCUQ010000024.1:0-72035 GCF_049896625.1 Pseudomonas sp. TWP3-1 | reverse complement strand
CCAGCGAACAAAACCCGCAGCGTCTTCAAAACCCTCAGCTCACCGGGTGGCGGCGGCTACAACGAACTGCGCATCGAAGACAAAAAAGGCGCCGAACAAATCTACATCCACGCCCAGCGTGATTGGGATGAAAACATCGAGCACGACCAGAAGATTCGGGTGGGTAACGAACGTCACGACACGGTAATCAAGAACACCTACACCGAGCTCAAGGCTGAAGAACACCGCACCACGATTTCCGACCGCAAGATCGAAGCACGCTCGGATGACCACCTCACGGTTGGGCAGAACCAGCATGTGAAGCTTGGGACAGCGCAACTGACCAGCGTGGGGAAAGAGATCCACCTCAAGGCTGGGGACAAGATTGTTATCGAGGCTGGGACAGAGCTGACGATCTTGGGTGGGGGGAGCTTTATCAAGCTGGATGGCGGCGGTGTGACTGTTGTTGGGCCGGTGGTGAAGATTAATGCGGGTGGCTCGGCGGGTAACGGCACCGGGATCGGGATTAAACCGCCAGTGCTGCCGGGGGCGGCGGATAAGGATAAGGCGGGGAGTTTGATGGATCAGGCGTTGTTGAATGCGCCGCCTGAGAAGGTTAAACCGAAGGCTTTTTTTGTGTTTTCTGAGTAAAAGACATGAATCATGCTTTTAAGAAAAAAGTGATTACAGAGATGCCAGCTTCCAATGCACCAGTTAGCATGCTTTTTGGTCGAGCAAAAGTGCAATTGAAAATGACAACTTTAACGGCGAAGTCATCAAATTTGATGCTCGCCAAACAGGAATGGCTTGAGTCAAAGAACTCAACTGTAGGCTTGCAGGACGCAAATAATGACTGACTCTTCGACCCAAAACACAACTCCGGAAATAGTTGTTCCGACGATTAAGTTTGAGTTTCCCATAAGAAAGTCTGATGGGAAGCAATTTAAAGATGCCGAAGAGGTTTATCAGGCTATCAGAAGTGAGAAGTCAGGGCACTATCTACTAGGAAGTAACAAGTTCTGGCATGGTGGAATTCATATTAGTGACCTAAGTGCGCCTCAATGTGTACTTCAGGAGCCTGTTCGCTGTATTGCTGATGGTGAAGTCGTCGCTTATCGCTTGAGCAAGGATTACTTGACTTCAACTTTCGGTGAAGGCGAGGGCTCTAAGTCTCTGAAGTACACTAATTCTTTCTGTTTGGTGCGTCACGAATATCATTCACCTCCAAATGCCGAAGAAGGCGCGAATAAAGGTAAACAGAACAGGCTGACATTCTACAGTTTGTACATGCATTTACTACCGTTTGATCGGTATCCATTGTCATCTGAAGAAGTGCCTAATCAAAGGATCAAAATGATCGCCGGTGGTTTTACTGCGCGTAGCGACGCTAAGGGTGAACCGGGTTGTCATACTTATGGAGCAATTGCTGCGGGCACAGAGTTTGAGATTCTCGAAAAAAAGGGAACGGTTGAGGTTTATGCCAAGGGCAAAATTCTTAAGGGAAGTGTGGCAGGCCGCTCTGTGGGTCAGGAGGCTTGGTTTGCCTACAAAAAAAATGGCGAGATTTATCCTCGAACAACAACTGGTGGCGCCGTTGCAGGACCAAGTTGGTTCGAAGTTTTACCTCCGCAGCGAGAAAAACCGAATTATTGGCACGGCAAAGTAAAGGCGACAGTAGGGCCACAACCCTTACCGATATACAGCGCTCCGGCAATACAAGCCAATGGGCAAAATGCGGGGCCACCAGTTGGCTCTATAGCACTGGTAGCTACTAGTGTTGTTACTTTTGACAGTGAAAAAGTTGTCAACCTGAATATCGCTGGAGAGATTAGGCGCATGGCTGAATGCACGCTAATTAGCGGCGGCCCCGGAGGGGGGGGAGCGGTGCCGCCAACGTTTTGGGCTTGCGTCGAAAATGAGCCTCCATCGGCAGCGATGCGGTGGGATACAGTGACTCCCGCTGATGAGGCTTTTGAAAAAGTCGTCATCACTGGTATCGGTATCAAGGCAGGAAATCCTATTGGTTACCTAGGCCTGATGGAAAACCTTCTTGATGAGAGCGGTGAGGCAACTCGCAAGCACCAGGTTCATATTGAGGTTTTTACAACAGATCAAAAATTGGAAGAGTTTTTAAAAAATCCAGCAGGGTTGACAACCGGGAAGAAGTTTTTACGATTGGCCGCAAATAAAACTTTGATTAAAAAGCCTCCCCAGACGGGAGTCGTGGAGTTGGTTTCGGACCATGCCATTGAACTGAGTAAAGTTCCAATATTCAAAAATCCAGATGAATGGTATGAGCCAAAGGTCGAAGAGGATGGCCAAAGTAAAACGGGCCTAATCGCAAAAGGCGAAGCGGAGATTATCTCTCAGCACGATTGGGAAAAGCTTGGTTTTCGGATTGTAAAGGAGTCGAGTGCCGTTGCCGACGGCTTCCTTGATCCAGATGACATGCCAGAGTTTTTTAAAGGCCTATACAGCGACTTAGATAGGCTTGGAAACGCAGACGGGAAAGTTACACCTGAGGATTTTCCTAAGGCACTGCAAAATGCTGAGCTTAGGTCTCATTGGTCAAAGCTTATCGCCTTTCATCCAACTGAGTGGAAGGACGCGTCCGGCGAGGCAAAGTGGGGCAGACTGCAGCAGATTTTGGAAGGTTCACCAAAGACGCTCGCTCATGAGCAGACGCGTATAGATAAATTGGTGTTCTGGAGTGAACTGTCTGGTAAGGCAGAGGTTCCTGCTGATGGACTTGTTTGGCATTTTCATCCGATAGAGTTTATTGAACATATTAAGGTGAAGCCAAAGTTTGAATTTACCTTGGAGATGATGAAAAAAGTATATCCGTTTATACAGTCTTCTAAGTATGGTGACCTTCAGGCTATAGCTGACGAGCTAAACGCCCATATTGATTTTTTCAAGCTAAATACTCCTTTGCGTAGAAGTCATTTTTTTGCACAGGTAATGCAAGAGACAGGACCCACACTAAGCGTGGAAGAAAGCTTCTTATGGAAGGCAACTTCTCTAATAGCTACGTTCTCGTATTTCTCGAATAACCCTAGCGCGGCACATGCCCTCGGTTATCAAACTGTAAAGCCGATAAAGGCCGATGGGACTTCGGTGACGCAAGCGGATTATGTAGAAGTCGCTAATCGAGCCTATGGCAACCGAGTGCAACTAGGAAATGGAGACTATGCTAGTGGTGATGGCTGGAAGTTTCGCGGGCGGGGTCTGAAGCAGTTAACGGGGCGAGCTAATTATAGAGATTTTACAACATGGTATCGGAGTAATTTAAGCAGGTGGCCAAATGAGGATCACGATTTTATAGAGACTCCAGATTTGCTAGTTCAAATGAAGTATGCAGTTCGGTCGGCAGGTTATTTTTGGGTAGACCATAACTTGCACACAAGGGCAGATGCAGGGCCAACGGAAGCGGCAGTAGATTCTATTACGGATGTTGTAAATTATAATACCAATAGTCGTGTTGCAAGAAAGGAAAATTTCACAAGAATATGGGAAGGAGAATATTTTAAATGAATGGGTGCTTGCGTTTTGCTGTGCCATTAATGAATTTTTTTAAAATTTGGTTAGTGGTTTTTGTGTTTGGTTTTTTTGTGTCTGCAGCATTTGCAGAAGAAGAAGTATTAGAGGCAGAAGTGGAGGATATTACTCTCTGCAATGCACAGGAGGATATCTATTTCAGTTGCCCGCTTTCGGGAGGGAAAATTGTTTCCGTATGTGCGTTAGGTAATACCAATCCGAACTCCGGATATGTGCAATATAGGTATGGTGTACCTGAAAAAATAGAGCTTGTGTATCCGCAAAGTAAAATTCCTCCAAAGGGGCGTTTTTATGTAGTTAATGCATCTGAGGGTAGTGTGAGCTTGAATATAATAAAATTCTATAATGGAAAATATACGTATCTCGTTTCACAAGCGTATCGAAGTTTTCTAACCGTCCTGAAGAGTGGAGAACTTGCTGTTAGAAAATCTTGTGAGAGGGGTGGCTATTCTGTCATTAATCGGATGGCGTTAAAAGGTATTGAGTCGCTCCCCAAAAGCGCCGAAGATTTTAAGTGAGAGAAGGGCTAAAAAGGGCAGGTTTATTTGTTGTGTTGCGCTCAGTAACTTTGATTTTGGTGCGGAGTTTAAATAAGTCTGTTCTGTATATTTAGATTCAAACAAGTTCTAATTTGCTGTTGGATTTTTGTGGGCGTCAAGTGATTATGAATTTTAGATTTAGTCTTTTTTTGGCTTTGTCTTTGCTGTCTTCGGTTGTGAAAGCAGAAGGAACTATGGTTGCAACCGTGCTTCAGGCGGATTTTTTCAAAGATCCTGAAGTACGGCTGCTCGTGAGGGTTGTAGACATAGGATGGGGGCCGGACGCTCCATCCATGGCTCTTCGTAAGGACTGTCTGGCGCGGGTGAAGTCGACCGACCGGCCCGGACCCATGCTTTTCGATTGAAATAACCGAGAGCAAAAAACAACGGGCCATTGTTCGGCAAACGCTGCTGAATGATCCTCAGCGCTCAACCGACCCGATCTATCTGGAAATTGTCTACCAATCTGAAGTCAGTGCGAGCGATCCGACCAATCATTATGGACGCTCTGCTCGGCTGAAAATTGAAGAGAACGGTTTCTACAATTGGAACAACGAAACCAAGCAGGCGTTGGCGGACGTTGAGTGGCCAACTGCGTCGAGTGGGACGCTTGATCTGGTTGTGACGGATACGGATGCACTGCTCAACCTCGTTTACCGGGAGCGCATGGAACGGTTGGACGAAAATGCACAGAAAGGCCTGAGAGAAACCCAAAGGGCCTGGATGAAGTTTCGCGATGCGGAGTGTCTGCCTGAGCCGAAATCGTCTAAATCGGTTTTCGGGGAGTGGTCAAATGCCTGCCTGATCCGCGCGACGATAGAGCGGGCCCGCCAATTGGCTATGGCTCCGGACAAGAATAAGCAGTGAACTAAAGCGGTTGATCAGCAGGTTTATGGAGTAGGTGGTCTTGAAAGGATTGTCGCTGTTTTCAGTTTTGTGTTTTTCATGTTGTGCATTTGCAGGCAACGCACGAGGTCCGGTCGTCGATATATATAAAGCCGATGTCGCTCAAGTTTCCGGAAAACTGGTCCGTTACTACCAAACATTCGATAGCCCCTGTGTCAATATTCAGATTCTCAAGCCTGGGGGGCAGGGGATTGCGAGCGACTCGATAGAGTTCTGCGACATTGAAGGGAAGAGTTTTAACAACGGCTTCTCCGATGTCTCATTGGATAAGGCCACGTTTTCCGACACCGAGTTGCAGTTGACCTTCAAGCTGATGTCGTTGGTTGGAGTGAATGAAACTACCGAATTATGCAAATTCAGCGTTGATGGAGAACATCTCGCAGAACCTGAATGTACGGCGCAGTAATGGTCGTGCATTGCATATCGGTCAGCCATGCCATCGGAGATTCAGAGTGAAAGTCGTTCCCCTGTTGTTCCTGGCATTTTCGTGGGCTTTGTCCGCAAGCGCAGCGCCAGCCGGTATCAGTACAAGCCATACAATGCCCACCGCGATGGTCGCTGCACTCACGAAGGAAAACCATATGCCCGCAGAGAGTTTTCACTCTATTGCAGAGGGTGTCGTGAGCTGGAGCGGTGGAACGATTGCTGCCGTGGTGATTGCAGATCCGAATGGTATTTGCGCGATTTACAGGTATCAAGGAGGCCAGTTGGATCTGCCTTTTGATGGCGTGCCCTGTAAGTTTCAGGGGCCACCTACGCTGATGTCGGACAGAAAAACTGCTTTGCCCGATGTCGTGTTCGCCGTGGAGTTGTTCGTCCCCAACCGGGGCGGGATGGCCAAGCACAAGGTCGCGTTTTATTACGATGCCGAGAAGAACGCTTATTGCGAGAGTCAGTCGCTTGCGAGTTGGTATCTGTCGGGAAATCGGGCGCTGGCTCCTGATCTTCAGGATGGACAGTGTGTAGCGGGATCGGAATAGACCCGGGCCCTGATCTCTCATAAGGAAATGAACATGAAAAAAGCCCTTCTTCTACTGGTCAGCCTGTTCCCCCTGATGGCTTATGCGGAGATCACCACCGAATCACTTTGCTTCGAACCTTCACAGGACAGCCCGGTGAAGTTCGAACTGCGTACCTACTACGACTCATCCAGCAAATGGTCAGGTGGATTCGTCAAGTACGCCAAGTCCAGCGAGCCGATTACCATTGTGCTTACCGACTCCGAAAGCGTAATTCTCGACCCGGAAGCCCCTTGGCAACACACCCGGACTTGGTCTGAAGTGGTTTACGGCAAAGTAACGGGCACCTACGAACTGATGACTCAAGGCTCGCAGATTGTCTCGATGTCGTACACGAAGAAGTCCAACGGCAAGGCATACAGTTTCATGGTCAATACCTTTGTCGACTCGACACTGGAGTCCGGATGCAAGTGGGAGTAGGGCGAGCGCATGCCATTCGAAACTCTGGCGCTATCACTGCTCGGGCTGCTGTGGACAGTGCCGGTGTGGGCCGAAACCACGACGTTTAGTCCCACCAAAGGCGTCGAAGCCACATTGGTTCTCGAAGGTTCCACGCTTAACGTCTCGGTTAAAAGCGCGGCCCATAGCGAGTTGCAAACAATCGTCTTTCAAGCGGAAAAACCGCTGCACATGCAGATCGGCGATTTCAATTTCGACGGTATGAAGGACTTTTCTGTCTGGCAGATTGATGACGGTATGGGTACTTACTCCTACTTCAGAGTGTTCATCTACCAGCCTGAGACAAACCGTTTCGAAGAGGCTAAGCCCGATTGCGGCGATGGCTTCGTCAATCTGCGCGTAGACAAAAAGCGTAAGGCGTTGCTCAGCACTTATTGGGGTATGAACGGGCCAGAACAATGCATCACCCGATTCACCGAACGCAAAACCTGAATGGCTCAAGGAAGAACACTGTTGAATCGATTTTTTGCGGTACCGAGTTGCGGTATGACAACACACAGGCTGAACCAGTGGCTGTCCATCGCACTTTTGGGCATCGGCCTGTGCACAAGCGCCTTCGCTTCTACTGGACAGCAATGCCCGGCTAACAACTTCGCTGACTTCGTCAAAATCTTTTCATCGGACTCGGCGGTACAGAAAGCGTTTACAGAGTCGCCGATTAAGGCAACTCATGTCGTGGCAGAAGGCAACATACCCAAGGTTGTCGTGCGCAGCGTCAAGCATTTGCCCGCCGATGAATTGAGCGTGCTAAGTGCAGAGAGTGCTGCTGCGTCGAATCTGGCTATCGGGATTACGTTTCCGAACAGGGTGGTTGTACGTGACCAGCAGGGTGCTTTTTTGAAGATTTTCGTCTTCAAGCACAGCGACTGCTGGGTGCTGAACAGTGTTGAAGACTGGACGCTCGAAGCGGTGATGGATGACGTGGCTCGAACAGATCGCCCTTCACCCGGTGAGCGCGAGTTGAAGAAAGGCGTGATGTTCGATCGGCTGGTCAACAAGGCATCAGGTGAATCCGGTGTCTCTTTGTACGCAGCAGCGCTGGACAGCTATGTGGACGGTGCCCGCAAAGGTTCGGCCCAGGCGGCAGTGGCGGCCGCGGGAATCAGTCTTTCCGGGCAGGCGCCGCGATTGCCGAATGAACAGATTCTGGAGCTCATGAATCAGGCATTTCAGAGTAATCCCGACGATGGCGTGTTCCTCTCCTTGTTTTACTGCGATGAGGGTGAGTACGGCGATCACAAGGCCTGCATCGATCCGCAAAAATCGATGGCGACATTGGAAAACGCCGCGCAACGAGGCTCCACCCACGCACTCCTGCGATTGGGTGACGTCTACGAAACCGGCACTGTCGTCGCTGCTGATCTGCCCCGTGCAATGGCCTGTTATCGCGAGGCCAACAAGACCGAAAATAAGTCGGGCCCTGCTGCGGTCGAGCGTTTGTTGGCCCGAGGCGTCATCGCGGACAGCTCAATTGTATGCATTGGTGCGGGTCATACACAGTGAATAGAAATGTGTACGAGGACGTTCTATTGAGCGTGCCCCAATCTTGTTTCACTTGGGTGTTCGCGTTCTGCACGGCACTTCTATCACCGACAGTGTTTGCTCAAGAATCCACCTGCGAGTTTCACGACGTCCCGTCAACCCTTGAGGTGGTCAGTTGTCTCAACGAGGGCGCCGTGGAAGTCTTGAAGCTGTCGCCGCGCAATCATCCAACTTATGAGAGTGATTTAGAACGCCTCTCTACATTTATCGTGCGGGGTAATGACCTCAACGAAGTGAAGAAAACGTTGGGGATGAGTGCTTTGTCGTCGCCCTACAACTTGCTCGTCAAGTTGCCGAATGCTGAGGAAATCATGTATTTCGATCAGTTGCCCGAATCAGCCACTAACAAACTGGCAATGCCAGGCTGGGTACTGATGGATGCGCGGGATGTCGTGTATGAACGACAGGGTGGCGGGGAAGGTTTTGAACTTGTATGCAGTACCCATGGAAAAGCGACCGGGTCTGAATATGTAGTCGTCACGCAATGTAATGGCTTTTACGAAGAAGATATTGCCAGGTTGAAGAATTTGTTCGGCGTGATCGACGCTCAAACCGTGCAATAGCGATCACTGAACGCGGCCAAACGTTTTGTCTTCGAGCGACTGCCCCCCCATTTTCCTTTAAACTCCCCACCCCCAAAGGAATGCTCTCAGGACACGGAATGCCAGTCCCTTCTCTATCCCTTCGCCGCGCGTTGGTGCTATGGCTATACGCCGTTGCGCTGTCGCATCTGCTCGTCAGTTTCGCGCTGACTTGGGCCGGTCATTCCGGGTTGTTCGACGGCTATTTGCACACGATCGAGCAGGTTTTTTGGGCCGCTGATGCAGTGCCCGTGGCTGCGCGTGAGCAGCAGGTCTGGTGGCTCGGTTTGTTCGGCGCGACGTTGCAAAGTTATTCGCTGTACATGCTCGCGCTGGTGCACATCGGCAATCGCTTGAAGGCTTCGATGGCCTGGGGTTGGTTGATCGCTGGCATCGTGCAGTGGGCGCCGCAGGATATGTTGCTCTCCGCGCAAAAACAGGTGTGGTCGCATCTGTGGTTCGACTGTTTTGCGCTGCTGGTTTTGCTGCCGCCGCTGTTTTGGTTGTTGCGTCATGACCGCAAAAAATCCCTTTCCGTTACCGCATTGAGTGAGCCGAACCATGCCTGATTTTTCGCTATTGGATTGGGCGGTCGCGTTGCTGATTGCCCAAGCGTGCCTGGGTGCGCTCGACACTCTGTATCACCACGAATTGACGGTGGCGTTGCCGTATCGCCACAGCGCGCGGCTGGAGTTGTCGATCCATGCGTTGCGCTCGTGTTTCTATGGCGTGCTGTTTTTGGGCATGGCGCATCTGGCGTTTCACGGCACGTGGGCGATTGTGATTGCGTTGCTGTTTGCGCTGGAGATCGGCCTGACGCTGTGGGATTTCGTGGTTGAGGATCGCAGCCGCAAGCTGCCGGCCATCGAGCGCATTATGCACACGGTGCTGGCGGTGAATGGCGGGGCGTTTTTTGCGTTGTACGGCGTGCAACTGGCGCAGTGGGCGAGTTTGCCGACCGGTTTGGGCACGGTGGATTTCGGCTGGCGCGGGTGGTTGTTGACGCTGTTCGCGGTAGGCGTGACCGCGTCGGGGATTCGCGATGGGCTGGCGGCGTTGCGCATGCAGCGCGCGGGCAAGCCGTCGAATCCGTTTGCCGGCGGCGCCTACAAGCGCGTGCTGGTAACGGGCGGCACCGGGTTTATCGGCGAAGCGCTGGTCAATCAATTGCTCGACGCTGGCCACACCGTCAGCGTGCTGGCGCGTGATCCGTTGAAAGCCGCGTACCTGTTCGACGGTCGCGCGCGTTGCGTGCGCTCGCTGAGCAAACTCGGTTACCACGAAACCTTCGACGTGGTGATCAACCTCGCCGGTGCGCCAGTGGCCGGGCCGCGCTGGAGTGCCAAGCGTCAGGCGCAACTGCTCGCCAGTCGCGTCAACACCACCGAAGCGCTGGTGAGCTGGCTGAAAAACGCTACGCACAAACCGGCGCTGTGGATTCAGGCGTCGGCCATTGGTTTCTACGGCGTGCGCGATGCCAGCGAACATCTCGATGAAACATCGAACAAGGGCGACGGCTTCATGGCCGAGCTCTGCGCGCAATGGGAAACCGCCGCGCAACCGGCCACGCAGTTCGGTGTACGCCAAGTGGTGATGCGCCTCGGCGTGGTGTTCGGGCCGGGCGGTGCGTTGTTGCCATTGCTGATTCCATTCCGCCTGGGTTTCGGCGGGCGCATGGGTGATGGTCAGCAGATCATGAGCTGGGTGCATCGTGACGATGTGATTCAAGTGATCGCCCGCGCGTTCGACGACGAAAGTCTGAGCGGAACTTACAACTTGGTGGCGCCGGATACGGTCAGTCAGGCGGCGTTTGCCGAGCAGGCCGGCAAGGTCCTCAAGCGCCCGGTGTGGTTCCACATTCCCGCCGCGCCAGTGCGCGCGTTGGCAGGGGAAATGGCTCAGCTGTTTTTCGACGGTCAGCGCGTACTGCCGCAGCGTTTGAGCGCGACGGGTTACACGTTCCGCTATCCAACCCTCGACGCCGCCCTGCGCGATCTGGCCTGAGGATTGTCGATGAGCAAGCCGTTGATGTACCTGCTGGCCGGCAACGGCAGCGCTGCCGATTGGTGGGATAACGCGCTGCCACACTTTCTGCGTTACGACGTGGTGCCGCTGGAACTGCCGGGCTTCGGCGCCAATCCGCAGGAACCCTGCGAAGACCTCGCGGCTTACGCGCAGGCGTTGTTGGCGGCGACTGTGAAAGGCAGCGCGATCATGGCGGTCGGGGTCAACGCGTTGCTGGTGTTGCACGCGCTGCAACGTCAGCCCGGACACTTCTGCCGCAGCGTTTTGCTGGCGCCGGTCGGAGCGTTTTTGTGGCAACGACGATTGCCGGCGCTGATGTCGCCATTGCCGATTCGCAAAACCATTCACTGGCTGCTCTCGAACAAACCAACGCTGTTCGCGCGCAAGTTTTCCAACCAGACCTGGACGCCCGCGCAGTACCAACGCATGGGCGCCGGCTATGCCCGCTGCCGCGCGTTTGTGCCGCACTGGGACTTGGTGCGCGCCGACACCGCGCTGCCGCTGCTGGAGTGGATTACTGATCCTGTGGAACTGGTCTGGGGCGATCAGGACGCCGTGCTCGGCATCGAGCAAGCGGCGGCGTGGTCGGCGATTCTGGCTCGCGCTGATCTGACCGTCAGCCTGAAACCTGGTTGGGGTCATTACCCGTGGATCGACTCGCCGGCCGAATTTGCCGCGTGGCTGGAGTCGGGCGAGCGCGGGTTCGTCGCGCACACCAAGGGCGGCCGTTTGCGTCTGGCCGAACTGGCCGGGCAACCTGTCCCGGCGGCGTTGTCGATCAACGATCGCGACGATCCACGCTTGCCTGCGTTTCTCGCCGGTCAGCCCGACGCGACTTGGGCTGTGCGTTCTTCGAGTTACGGCGAAGATCAGGCCGACTCGGCGAATGCCGGTTTAAGCACGACCTATCTGCGCGAACCGACCGCCAACGTGCCGGCGCGCATCGCCGAGCTGACAGCCGAAGGCGTCGAGGAAGTGGTGGTGCAGCGCTTCATCACGCCGCAGGTTTCCGGCATCGCGTTTGTGCGGCATCTGTCGGTTGAACTGGAATGGGTTGAAGGGCATCTGGAGTCGTTGGCCGATGGTCAGGTCAGTCCCGAGCGGGCGACCCTGTCGCGGCTCGGTGAAGCCTGGCGCAGTGGCTCGTTTGTCGCAACACACGGTTTGACCGAAGACCTGCTGTGGCGCTTTTTGCAGAGCGTGTTGCGCGTATTTCACTACGTGCCCGGCGATGTCGAATGGGCCTGGGACGGTACGCAACTTTGGCTGCTGCAATACCGGCCGATCAGCGATTACGGCTGGCGCCGCCACCTCACCGCCGCGAACATCGCCGAGATCCTGCCGCCGCAACCCAGCGTGCTGGTGGAGTACGCCCAGCGCCGCGCTGCCGCGAGCATTCCGGCGATCATGGCGCGTTGGGACGCGCGGGTGTTGCAGGACAACGAGCCGTTCACCGCGGTGTTCGGCGGCGCGTCTTACATCAACAACGACCTGTTTCTCGCACGGCTCGCCGACTGGGGTATCAGCGCCAGCAACTATGCCGGCGAAGTTGGCGGAGCGACGCCGCATCTGCCGTGGCAACCGCTGCGGATTCTGCGCTCGCTGCCGCTGTTCCTGCGCATGCAGCGCATCGCCCGTGGGCATCTGCTGACCCTTGAACGCGGCTTGCAACGCTTCGATCAGGAACTGTCCGACCTCGTCGCCAAGGGTGCCGACGGTCAGCAACTCGCCGACTGGTTCACCCGGTTTTACGTGTTCGTGGTGCAGGGCAATCTGTGCATCGCTACGGCGCTTGCCAGCAGCGGCGGCGCTTGGCTGGGCCGACCGCCCACGGCTTACGACAACCTTGAAAACAGCCCGCATCGCCTGCCCTGGGAGACCGATCCGGCGACCCTGCGCCCAGCCGCCTCCGAGCTGCCACTCCAGGCATTCCCGCAGTGGTCGTGGGCGATCCGCCTCGCCAACGCATCCGGCTTGCCGGGCCTGCGCGGTTACTACCTGCAAGTGCGCGAGTGGTACCGCGACAACCTGATGCGCATCTTCTTCCGCCTGCATCACGCCATGCCGCTGGCCGATCGCGAACACTGGTTCGCGCCGCACCCGGACATCCGCAGCCGCGACGGCAGCTTCTGGCAGGACGGCCGGGAAGGCACCGAACAAGCTACCGGATTCATGATTTATCCGGGACAGGTACGGGGCATTCTTGGGGATGACATCTTGCTTGAAGACACACTTGATCCGGGGCGACATGCGCACTATCAAGCTGCACGCGCGGTCATCGCGCGCATGGGCGGGCGCCTGTCGCATGGCTCGACGTTGTTGCGCGAACTGCGCAAGCCCTCGGCGGTGATGCCGCAGGTTGATTTGGCTTGGGTGGGGTGTGAGGTGGTGTATCGGGATGGTGAGTTGGAGCTGATCAGTGCAAAGGATGTGAAGTGAACATTCGAGGATTTCCCGGCTTGCTCTTCGCTTTGTTCGCGCTTGCACAAACGGACTATGTCGTTGCCGAGAGTACCGTGCTGGTCGGCAATGCCCCCGGCCAGTCGACCATTGCTCATGGGCCGACCGAGACAGTTGTCGATATGGATTCGTGCCGGTTCTCCATGCCGCTGTTGCAGGATCAATGGTGGAAGTTCGACGATTTCTATCCAGTGTTTATCGCGGCCAAGCAGCTACCCAAACCGTCCAGCGCCCCTCGTTTGTGGCAAGCGCAAACGTCGAGTGGCACCGACTGGCATTTCGAGAAACGCGGCGACCTGACTCAGCCGTGGTTTGGTTTGATGTGTGAAAACACTGAGTACTTTTCCCTTCTCACCGACTGGAAACCCCCCGAAGACGATGCGTTTGCGGTGCAGGTCCTGCGGGATGACAACGACCGCAGGTGTCCGGCGACGCTTACCGATCAAGGCTGGAAACCTAATGAGCTGGCGGGTCGTGCGAATACCTACACCTTCGAGCAGTGGGGCGGAGACAAGTCGTCGGGGTTCATCTTCGGCTTCCACGACAAGTCAAAACGGCACATCACCCGCGTCGCTTTTTGCCTGCTGCGCGGCAAAGACGTGCTGATCGGCGCCGCCGAATCAGGCTCGGCCACCCCGTTGGCGATCAGCGACGCGGGGTTCGAACAGATCAAAAAAGCAGTGCGCAGCATCGCATTCGAATGAACATCCCGACGATACGTCGCACAGATGGAGTTACAGCGTGAAAGGATTTTTGGTTCTACTCGGCAGCTTGCTGCTGGCGGTCTCATCCATGGCCTTCGCCACCGACCCTGCTTTCAAGGATTACACCGTCACCCCGATCTTCACCGGCACTCACCCTGCACTGGTGCCGCAGGAAAACAGCAGCCAAGTGATGGACAGTGCGCGAGCGAAGGCCCTGAAAGGCAAGGTTAACTTCGCCGGCCATTACATCGTGCACCAGCTCGGTTGCGGCGGTGGCGCCATCTGCGCCGAAGTGCTTGATGCGCGCACCGGAGAAGTGGTCGGCGGGCTGCCGAATGCCTACGACGGCAGCACGTTCGCCATGCTCTACCAGCCCGACAGCCGCTTGATCTTCATCACCGGTATCACCCTCGACGGCGAAGAAGACGCTCAGGGTAATTCGCTGGAAAGCGTCAACCGGTATCGCTACTACGAATTTGTGAGCAACGAATTTCGACTGCTGACAATGACCGACGCGGAATCGCCGCCGCTTGAATAAGGATGATTGGATGAACGGTTTTTTCCTTCGGCACGTTCTGAGCGCGCTGCTGCTTTTGCCTTTGGCCCTGCCGGCGAGTGCCAATGAAGGGAGTTGCTACGGCTACCTGACTGAACTGGTCAGGAGCAGCGATTTTCCGTTTCTGTATGTCGGCAAGGACAAGGTGAATCTGCTGATTGATGAGGATGACGGAGAAATGGTGCGCGCCCAGCTGTTCTTCGACACCGACGGCACCGGCATCATTGGCTGGATCAAGTACACCCCGGCGACGCGCGTATTGCTCAACACCTCGGCGGAGCTGGATGAACCGGTGGTGTTGTCCTTCGACGCCAGGTTCGCCGATGGCTACACGAAGTGTTTGATGGAAAAACAGGCCGGTTAACCGCGACAGGGATTTCACGATGAATCAGTATTTTTTCGCTGGCAGCCTGGCATGGCTGCTCTCGTCGCCGGCGTTCGCTGCGCCGGCGGATGCTTACACTCAGCGCGATGTGATGCACTGCGCCGGTGTTGAAGTGGTGTTGGAGTCGTCGTGCCGGTCGGTGACGGTGGATGACGCAGAAACCCACCTCATCGCGGTTTGTTCCGATCAGACCATCAACATCGGCGGCAAAGTGCTGCGGCGTGACATCGACAAGGTTTCACAGCTCACGTCCGACGGTAAGAAGGCAAAGATGCTGAGTAACGTGGTAGTGGCGATGGGTTGTGTGCAAGGCACCAAAGGCAGCCTGGTTTCCATTGGCGGTTATGGCGGTTGTGGTGCCTGTCCTGAATGGCGCGGGTATTACTCGACGGCGGGCCGATTGGAGCAATACAGCTTCGATAATAACCAGCGCTCATTTGGTTCGAAAGGTTCTTGGGAAGAGCTTATCGAGGCTTATGGCGTCACGGAGAAACAACTGCAATCGGAAAGCCCGGCAGTAAAAAGGATCGTTTATGGCCAGCCTTAAATGGGTGCTGATGTTCGGCAGTTTATTTGCCGCAAGTGCGTTCGCCGAAGACCCGCCAATAGTCGGTATTGACGGATATACGGTGACGTTTCGGGCGACAGAATGGACGATGCCCGGTGTGGAGTCGGCGACCGCATGGTTCACCGCAAACGGCAAAACCTTCCCGCTCTTCAGTGCTGACGTTGGCGCCGATGGGCACTCCAATATGCTCAGTCCTGACAAGAAAACCTTGCTGCTCGACCCGGTGATCTTCGGCATGTTGTCGGAGGAAGACGGTAAAGAGACGCTGCAATCACAACAGCATTGCGATGTGATTTCGATGGAGACGGGTTGTGTGCTGGCTGAGCGTTCTGCTTATTTTTGTGTCGGTAAGTGGGTGAGTAATCAGTGGGTTTCCGCAGACGGTGATGTGCTCTCTCCCACCTTGGAGACGGTGTCCCCCAAGGACTTGTTGAAACAGGTCTCAAATATCGAACCGGCGCAGTCCCGCGCGCAGTCCATCGAAGGGAGCCTGGACTTCTTGAGTCCCGAATCCTACATGGCATGCCACCCCCCGGCGCAAAATGTTCAGGCCTACAACGACTTGGGTTTCTACCTGGCCGAGGGCGGTAGAGATGAGCTTGCGCTGAAGTTTTATCGCGGCGTTGAGGCAGTCGGTAAACGCACAGTGTTGATGCTGAACATGGCGGATTCATTGTGGCAATTGAACAAGAAAGATGAAGCGCAGCGTTATTACCGCGAGTACGGCGAAGCAATGGCTGCGGCCGGCAAGGCACAGAAAATTCCGCAACGCGTCGCTGAGCGAACTGCACATCAGGGAATGAAAAATTGAACAGGATTGTCCGCTTTATCGCGTTGCCCCTTGGGATGCTGTGCGCGTCAATCGCGCACGCTGAGGACAACTGCAAAGTCATCACAGTGAGCTGGCAATACGACCAATGCGTGGAAGCCGACCGCAAGAGTGCCGATGCAAAACTCAATGCAAGCTACAAACTATTGATGACTCGATTCGAGTCTCAATGGAAGCGTCAGCCTGAACAAGCGAAGGCCTACATGTCCATGGCCAGAGACTCGCAACGCGCGTGGATCAAGTTACGCGACACCACATGCCCTCTCGAAGCCACGGAGACTGAAACCGGATCTAAGGCATATACCACGCTGACCAATAACTGCATCGCCAGAATGAGTCTGGAGCGAGCCGCTTATCTGGACGCTCTCGCACCGGATGATCCGAGTGAAGTGGTCGATGTCGCCAAGGTTTCCAACTCTGCTTCTCAACGCTTTGGTGATGTTGTTGCTCGTTATGTCACCACGTTTGGTAGTCCGTGCCTCAATGTGCAAATCCTTGCGCCAGACGGTAATTGGAGGGTGTTGTCGTCCAAGCGCTTTTGCAGTTTTGACGGTAAGTCGTTCAGGTCGGGTTATAGCTATGCCGGGTTTGAAGATCACGTATTTGCGGACGACGGTTTGCACGTGACACTTAGCCTGACAGAGCTTCATCCTACCGGTGAAAAGCGCCTCGCCTGTGTGATTCCGATTCAGAACGAGCAAATCAAAGAGCTGAAATGCGCCGCACCGTAAGACCCTCGCGCAAGTTTTGACGATTGACCAATTGGTCGATCAACAAGGAAGTAATGAAATGACCAGGTTTTCAAGTCGTGTGTGCTTACTCGTATCTATTATCGGCTTTACAGTGCAACCGGCGGTAGCTGATGACCTGCAAACCATCAAGCAAATGCATCCGCCGGTGGTGGCATCGGTGGGCGAGCAGAAGATCACCGTGTTGTTCTTGAAGAACACGCTCAAAGGTCAGACGACGGGTGCGTACGTTCCCGGCGGTGAAGTTTTCTATTCAACAATGAGTGCTACGAAACCAGAACTCACGTTTGTAGCGCCGCTGATTGGAGAAGAAATCGCGTCGGTGTTCTTCTTTGAGCGCAAGTTTCCCGAGCGAGCGGGGAAGTCCCTTTATGTGCTGACGAAGCTAAAAGAGTCGAACGCTGGCTTTGAAGGCTACACCTATTGGACGCTGGAGCTGCCGCTCATCAATCAGGGCGAGCAGTTGTCTTTGCGATTCTTTCGCGGAGATCCGCCAGACCCCGAATTGCAGAACTGCCGCGACGGCCGAGACCTTGAAAACGGCGTAGATGTCGCGTGTGGCTATAAGGATGCGGCGAGTATCAAAAAGCGTCTGGCGGACCTCGATGGTAAGATCATTGCCGATTCAAAGCTTCAACAAGACCTCCGCCAGAGATCGCCCAAAACCGACGGCGAGGCGACCACTATTGCTTGTCCTTCGCCCGAGTTTTCAGCGTTCCTCGGAGCTTTTTCCGAGCACCCCGATGTGCAAAAAACATTCATCCAGCAGCCGCTGCAAATGGTCACGACCGTAGCCGGCGATCCCGAACTGGAGATGCAAAAAAACAGCCTCAGTGGTGATCAGCTCAAATTTCCAATCATCCCTGATCTGGCGAAGCGCGAAGTCCAAGGCCTGACGTTGAAGGTCAAGGAAGAGCGGGGCAACAAGGCCACGGCGATTTTGCAGAAGCCGGATACCGACTATGTGATTGAGTACCGGTTTGTACGAGGCCAGTGTTGGATACTCAGTGAAGTAACGGATTTTTCCCTTTGAAACCTCTGTCTATGTTTCTTCCAGCATTTTTACTTCTCTGTCCGCTGATGGCCCACAGTGAGGTCGAAACGAAGCTCTATTGCTTCCGCTCGCAAGAGGGCAAGAGCATCAATTTCGAGTTCAGAACCTACTACGACTCTGTTTTGAAATGGAGCGGAGCGGGTGTCAGGTACAGCACGTCGAAGAAGGCGATTAGCCTCGTTCATCGCAATACAGAACAAGAAGAATTGTTGTATGGGCGTCCATATCAGTACACGACGACGTGGGTCGAACTGGCAGACGGTGCGCTGACAGGTGAGTATCAAATGGTCACTCAGGGCGGCCGGGTCGATGCGATGACCTACACGAACTACAAGTCTGGAAAAAAGTACTCGTTTGACCACGCTTTCAATATGGAGCCGTCACTGAAAACGGAATGCCAGTGGTGAGTGGTAGTTACTGAAAGAGGGGACGTAATTGTCCCCTTTTTTCTGTCCGCAATTTGCTACGGCTTAACCCCGTACTCCTTCAACTCAATGTGATCGAGCACACCTTCAACCATCAACTGCACGCCATCCGCCATTCTGCTCAGGGCCAGTGCTACCGAGCGGCGTGTGCCGTCGAGGTCATCGGCCAGGTCGGCGGCGATGGCGCTGATGGATAGCAGGTCTTCCGAGGCGTTGGCCATCAGGGCTTCGGCGTCGATGTCGCTGGAGAGGGTGAAGAGACCGCCTCGGCGTTTCGGCGGCGGATCGGACGGTGGGGCGGATGCAGGCGCGGGAGCCGGGCCGAAATGGTGGTCGAGGGCGCGCTCGGCGGCTTCGTGGAATTTCTTCGAGTCGGGGGATTCGTACGGTGAGGTATCAGGGTTTTCTGGGATTTCTGAAAGCTCAGGGGGATTTGGTGTTGGATTGAACATTTAGGCTTACTCCAAATTTTAGGAGCCGACACCGTTCGCTCGCACTTCGAAAGTGGTGGCAGCTGTGCATAGGTGTGCAAGACCGGTGGAGTTACCCGGCAGACCCAAAGGCCTCCCATACACAGCAGCCATAACGATCCGCGAGCATAGGAAAACGCTCGATGAATTGCCATAACCCAGTGTGTACTCCACCGAACTTGCACGTCCGGATCACCTGTTTTCTGGTGACGAACGAAGGTTATCGACGAACCCCCATCCCGCCTAGTTCATGGACAGCGCCAGAGTTTGAAGGACGTTTCCGACAGGTTTGCGGGTTACAAGATCAAAAGATCGCAGCCTTCGGCAGCTCCTACAGGAATGTGTTTCGGCAGGTGTAGGAAGTTGGGCGTGAAAGAGTGACTTGGTAGTCATCAGGCGGGAAAAGCGCGGCAACGTCTTCTATCAGTGGCAGATAGTGGCGAATTGGCGCGAAGCCGTTACACTGCGCCGGCCGTTCATTTTCCTTTTGAGGCTGTGCGCATGAAATTTCGTTTTCTTCTGTGGATGCTGGGTCTGTTGATGGGTAAGGCCAGTCGGACAAATCCTGCGTTTCAGCAGCAGTTGGGTGACAAAGATCTGGTGTTTCAGATGCAGACTCTGGACGGCAAGGTGGCGCGGCATTTTGTGGTGAAGGATCAGCGCATCACCAGCAAGTCCGGAGTGGTGGCGGAACCGGCGTTTGCGATTGCCTTCAAGGACGCGGCGTTCGGGTTTGCCACGATGCAGGCGAAGAACAAGCAGTTGGCGTTCATGCAGGGGATTCAGGACAAGACGATTCAGATCAAGGGCAACCCGGCGCTGGTGATGTGGTTCCAGGGGTTGATGAAGTATTTGAAGCCGAGGAAGGCCAAGCCGAAGGCTTAATATCGTATTTCGGCTGGGCGGACTTTTGTGGCGAGGGAGCTTGTCGAATCGTCGCACCGTCCCGCTGGGCTGCGAAGCGGCCCCAGACTCTGTGGCTGGGTTTGCGACTGCTGCGCAGTCGAGCGGGAGCAAGCTCCCTCGCCACAGGGAGTTGTGGTGCTTCAGGTAGATCGAGTTGAATTCATCGCGGGCAAGCCCGCTCCCACAGGGATCGCGTGGATCTTGCGGGGGCGGCTTGCCCGTGATGCGTTTAGGCCTGGCTGAATTGCGAGGCCAGTTCGCGCAGCAGGACTTCAGCTTCGAGGACTTTGCTGACGACGTCGTTGGCTTTGTCGCGGGTCAGGCCGACGCGTTCGAGCAGGGCGTCGGGGATGTCTTCGTCGGGGCCTGAGCCGACTCCGCGAGCGCGTAGCAGGCGTACCGCCAGGCACACGAGGTTCGGGTATTCGGCGTAGGCGCCGTCGTAGCTTGGGTCGTGCTGGAAGCGCAGGGCGGTGGCCAGTTCATCCGGCATGTCCCAGTAGCGCATCAGCCACGAGCCGATCTGTTCGCGGCTGATGCCCAGCAGATGTTGCTCGACGTAGCTGTGGCACAGGTGCGGGTTGACCTCGAGGTGGCGGCAGATCAGCGAGAAGTGCGGCGGGAACACGTGGGCCAGCAGCAGGTAGCCGAAGTTGTGCAGCAGACCGGCGAGGTAGGTCAGCCCGGCTTCCGGGCGCTGGGCGCGCGGCATGGCGCGGGTCAGGCCTTCGATGACGGCGGCGGTGTAGATCGATTGCTGCCAGTACGGCGTGGTGTGTTGCGGGTGGTCTTTCGGCAGGCTGAGAGTCTTGCCGAGGGCCAAGCCCAGCGCCAGGTTGATCACCAGATCGAAACCCAGCACGCGGACGATGGCGTCTTCCACCGAACGAATCTTGCCCGGCGAGGCGTAGTACGGCGATGCCGCCCAGCTCACCACTTGTGCGGCCAGTGCCGGATCGGTTTCGACCACGCCGGTGATGTCGTCGATGGTCGCGTTCGGATCAACCCGCAGTTTGATGATTTTTTGCGCAGTTTCGGCCAGCGGCGGAATCTCGATGGTCGCTTCCAGGCGCTGCTGGATGCGCCGCGCGGTGAACGCTTGCACGGCCTGGGTGATTTCCTCGCGGTCATCATCGGGGCGGTCGAGGTTCGGGCGGATGCTGGTCAGGTTTTCGCCGAAGTTGGCGGCGCTGGCCTTGGTCAGCATGGTCTTGAAGGCTTCGCTGGTGATCTCCAGCAGCAGGCCCGGCTCGCCGGAGTTGATCAGCAACTTCGGTTCACGCAGCAGGCTTTCTTCGTAGAGGCACGGCGAACTGGTCAGCGCCGGCAGGCCCGGCAGCAGGCTCAGGCTATGTTTGCCGAGCATCTTTTCCAGGCGCTCGGTGGACACGGCGGTGAGGCGGCGGCCGGTCAGTTCGGCGAGGCGATTGAGGTCGAGCAACTGGCTCTGCGGGAACAGCACCATCAGCGCGCCCACGGCGTCATCGAGCAAAACGGCCTGGACTTTGCGCGAGGCATTCAGGCCGTGGTGGTCGAGCACTTCTTCGTAGGCGATGCCCAGCTTGCCCAGCAGCAGCCGAATTACCGACGGAGCTTGCGGGGGTTCGGGGGCGAGAGCAGCTTCGGTCATGGTCTGTATCCGTTTTTGAAACAATTGCTGGAGTATAACCAGCTTGGTTGGGACGAGGGTTCAGAAACTGCGACGCTGCTCACACTTGGCCATATTGCTGCCCATGGCGCAGCCAGCGGTCGAGCAGCGGACTGACGTGCGTCGGCCAACGTTCGAGCAACGCTTGCGCGGCGTCACGTACGGCGGGCAGCAGATCGGCGTCGCGCATCAGGTCGGCGACTTTGAATTGCAGCAGGCCGGTCTGGCGGGTGCCGAGCATTTCGCCGGGGCCGCGCAGCTCAAGGTCTTTCTCGGCGATAACGAAACCGTCGTTGGTCTCGCGCATGATGCCGAGGCGCTGACGACCGATCTGTGACAGCGGCGGATGGTAGAGCAGCACGCAATGGCTGGCCGCGCTGCCGCGTCCGACCCGACCACGCAACTGGTGCAGTTGCGCCAAGCCGAGGCGCTCAGGGTTTTCGATGATCATCAGACTGGCGTTAGGCACGTCGACGCCGACTTCAATTACCGTGGTTGCGACCAGCAGTTGCAGGTTGCCGGCCTTGAATTCGGCCATGACGGCGGCTTTCTCCACCGGTTTCATACGGCCGTGAATCAGCCCGACTTTCAACTCGCCAAGGGCGAGGGTGAGGTCTTCGAAAGTGGTTTCGGCGGCCTGGCAGGTCAGCTCTTCGGATTCTTCAATCAGCGTGCACACCCAGTAGGCCTGGCGGCCTTCGGCGCAGGCGCCGCGCACGCGTTCGATGACTTCGACGCGGCGCGTGTCGGTGACCAGCACGGTGTTGACCGGGGTGCGACCGGGCGGCAATTCGTCGAGGATCGAGGTGTCGAGGTCGGCGTAGGCGCTCATCGCCAGCGTGCGCGGAATCGGCGTGGCGGTCATGATCAATTGGTGCGGACACATGCGCCCGCCAACACCTTTCTGCCGCAGTGCCAGACGTTGCTGCACGCCAAAGCGGTGCTGTTCGTCGATGATCACCAGCGCCAGATTCTTGAACTTCACTTCGTCCTGAAACAGCGCGTGCGTGCCGACCACCATCGGTGTGCCGCTGGCGATCTGTTCCAGCGCGGACACGCGGTTTTTGCCCTTGAGCTTGCCCGCCAGCCACGCGACTTCGATACCCAGCGGTTCGAGCCAGCGCTTGAACGTGATGAAGTGCTGCTCGGCGAGAATCTCGGTCGGCGCCATCAGCGCGACTTGGTAACCGGCCTCCAACGCCTGCAGCGCGGCGAGGGCGGCGACCACGGTTTTACCCGCGCCAACGTCGCCCTGAATCAGCCGCAGCATCGGTTCGTGCTGACTGAGGTCGTAGGCGATTTCGTTGCCGACGCGTTGTTGCGCGCCGGTCGGGGCGAAGCCGAGGTTGGCCAGATATTTCGGCGGCAGCTTGGTAGCTTTCGGCATGGCCGGCGCGCGCAGCGAGCGCATGCTTTCGCGCAGACGTTGCTGCGACAGTTGATGTGTCAGCAGTTCTTCGAAAGCCAGACGATGCTGCGCCCAGTGATGACCGAGGGCCAGTTCATCGACGTCGGCATCGGCGGGCGGGTTGTGCAAGTAGCGGATCGCATCGGCCAGCGGAGCGAGTTGATAGTCGCGTGCCAGCTCGGTCGGCAGCCAGTCGGGCAGGCTGGACGGGCCGAGCAGGGTCAGGGTCTGCATGCATAGTTGGCGCAGGCGCGCCTGGGTCAGGCCTTCGGTAAGCGGGTAAACCGGGGTCAGGGTTTCATCCACTGGCGGCGGTTCGTCGCCGGTGATCGCGCGGTATTCCGGGTGGTAGATTTCCAGTCCCGAGGCACCGGGCCGGGCTTCGCCGTAGCAGCGAATCCGCGTGCCGCGCTTCAGGCCTTCTTTCTGCGCGTTGCTGAAATGATAGAAGCGCAGGCTCAGCCCGCCGGTGCCGTCCTGCATGCGCACCACCAGACTGCGGCGGCGGCCCATGACCACGTCGGCGCCGCTGACGGTGCCTTCGACCACGGCGTCCTGTCCCGGTCGCAAGTGGCCGATCGGCACCACGCGGGTGCGATCCTGATAACGCAGGGGCAGGTGAAACAGCACGTCCTGGAGGTTTTCCAGACCGACCTTTGCCAGTTTCTCGGCCATGGCTTCACCGACACCCTTGAGTGCCGTCACCGATACTTGCGACAGCTCCGTCATGACGCTGACTTAACCGGCTGTAACCGGTGCCGCTGGCTTGGCCACCGAGCACAGGCGAATGGAGTCGGCGAGAATCTCGATGGCTTTCGGCCGTGGGAAGCTCGCGCGCCACGCAATGGCCACGGTGCGGAACGGCACCGGCGCCGACAGCGGCCGCACTTCGATCACGCCCGGGGCGTAGTGATGGCTGTCGACTGCCGACAGCGGCAGGATCGAAATGCCGAGGCCGGACGCGACCATGTGGCGGATAGTTTCCAGCGAGCTGGATTCAACCGTGGTGTGGCGCGCGCCGTCGTTGCCTTTGGTCAGGGTTGGGCAGGCTTCCAACACTTGGTCGCGGAAGCAGTGACCTTCACCGAGCAGCAGCAGGCTCTTGTCGTTGAGCAGCGCGGCGTCGATGGATTCTTTCTGGGTCCACGGGTGCTGAGCTGGCATCAGGACGTAGAACGGCTCGTCGTAGAGTTGCAGGGTCAGTACGTCGGCTTCGTTGAACGGCAGGGCGATGATGATCGCGTCGAGCTCGCCGTTGCGCAGTTTGTCGCGCAGCACGTGGGTGAAGTTTTCTTCGATGTACAACGGCATCTGCGGGGCGACCCGGTGCAGTTGTGGAATCAGATGCGGGAACAGGTACGGGCCGACGGTGTAGATCGCGCCGACTTTCAGCGGGGCGGTCAGCTGGTTCTTGCCAGCCTGAGCCAGCTCACGGATGCCTTGCGCCTGCTCCAGAACTTTTTGCGCCTGAGCGACGATGCCTTCGCCGACCGGCGTCACGCGCACGGCACTCTTGCTGCGCTCGAAAATCAGCACACCGAGTTCGTCTTCAAGTTTCTTCACGCCCACCGACAGGGTCGGCTGGCTGACGTGGCATTTCTCGGCGGCGTGGCCGAAATGCTGCTCTTGGGCGAGGGTAACGATGTAGCGCAATTCTGTGAGGGTCATAGCAAGCGTCCATGAAGGTGCGGGCCAAGCATACCGGCTGCAATCGATAGACGCACGTTATCAGACTCAGTGATGAGTGCGACACCGGGCAATAGCGGTTTTGCGCTTATGGAGAGGGCAAAAAGCAAAAGATCGCAGCGTGCCGCAGCTCCTACAGGGGAATGTGGTCCGTGTAGGAGCTGCGGCACGCTGCGATCTTTTGATGTTGCTATTTAACGCCGGCGTTCGAGGGAGTACACAAACGGCGCAACAATTTCGATCGAGCCGTTGGTCAGCATGTCGGCCGGTGGCTTGGGCAGCGGCTGTGCGCGGCGGATCATTTCCAGGGTGGCCCGGTCCAGATCGGCGTTGCCAGAGCGGCCCACCAGTTCGAACGACAACACGTTGCCTTCAGCATCGACCACGAAACGCAGTCGGTTCAGACCTTCTTTGCCCCGTGCCTGTGCGCTTTGCGGGTACTTCTTGTACTTCTGCAAATGCGCGAGCAGGGTGCCTTGCCAACTGGCCTTGGCCGCCAATTGTGCTGGCGATGGGCCGGGCGCCGGCTGTGCTGACTTCTCGGTTGGCGCCTGGGTTGGTTGAGTGTCGGCCGGTTTTTCCTCGGAAGGTTTTTCCTTCGGTGGATCGGGCAGCTTCTTTTCGACTGGCTTCGGCGGTTTAGGCTTTGGCTTGGGTTTAGGTTTCTGCACCGCGATTTCGGCTTTCGGTGCTTCGGCCAGTTTCGGAATCGGCAGTTCTTCCACCGGAGCCGGTGGCTGCGGTGGCGTGACGACTTTCGGCGGTGCCGGCGGTGGCGGGGCCGGGAGCGGTGCCAGCTCGACCATCATTGCCTGCGGCGGCAATTCGATGGGCGGGCGGGCGGTCCAGTTCAGGGCCAGCGCGATGGCCAGCGCATGCACGCCCAGCACCACGGCCAGGCTACCGCCGTAACGCGTCAGCTTATGGCGCGTCGTGATCATTTTTTGACTGCGCTCTCAAGACCGACCAGGCCGACCTTCAGGTAACCGGCGGCGCGCAGACTATCCATCACGCTCATCAGGTCGCCGTAATCCACGCCTTTATCGGCCTGGAAGAAGATCGTCGTGTCCTTCTTGCCCTTGGTTTTCGCGTCGAGGGTGGCGCCGAGCGACGCGGCGGTCACTTCGTCTTCGCCGAGGAACAGGCGCTGGTCAGCTTTCACGCTGAGGAACACCGGTTTCTCTGGCCGCGGCGCCGGTTTGGCGGTCGAGGCTGGCAGGTCGACTTTGATGTCCACAGTGGCCAACGGCGCGGCCACCATGAAGATGATCAACAGCACCAGCATCACGTCGATGAACGGCGTGACGTTGATTTCGTGGTTCTCGGCCAGATCGTCGTCTGCGCCTTCTTTCAAATGCAGGCCCATGGCCGATTACCCCACTTTGACCATGTGCGGCTGCGAGCTGCTGCGCTCAGGCTGGTGGTCGAGATCGCGGCTGACCAGCAGCAGCACTTCTGCCGACGCATCGGACACCTGCGCCTTGTAGCCGGCGATGGAGCGGGCGAACACGTTGTAGATCACCACCGCTGGAATCGCGGCAACCAGACCCAAAGCGGTGGCCAGCAACGCTTCAGCAATACCAGGCGCCACGACGGCGAGATTGGTGGTCTGGGTTTTGGCGATGCCGATGAAGCTGTTCATGATGCCCCACACGGTACCGAACAGGCCGACGAATGGCGCGGTCGAACCGATGGTGGCGAGCACGCCGGTGCCGCTGCTCATGTTGCGGCCACAGGCGGCAACCAGACGCTCGAGGCGGAAGCTGACGCGTTCCTTGATGCCTTCTTTCTCGCGGGCGTTGGTCGACAGGTGCATTTCTTCCAGCGCATCGTGCACCAGCAGATTGGCCAGGGTGCCTGGCTTGGCAGCTGTCGCGCTGGCTTCTTTAAGGGTGGTGGCTTTCTTCAGTGCGGCGATTTCGCCACGCAGACGACGCTTGGCGCCCATCAGCTCGAAGCCTTTGGCAATCCAGATGGTCCAGGTGATGATCGAGGCGATGGCCAGACCGATCATCACGATTTTCACGATGATGTCGGCGTTCTGGTACATGCCCCATGGCGACAGGTCGTGGGCCATGCCCAGCGAGTTGTCGGCTTCAAGGACTTCAGGTGCGTCAGCGGCGCTGGCGTCGGCGGCTTGCACGGGATCGGTGGCGGCCGGCGCAGCGGCGGGAGCGGTTTGCTCCTGAGCTGGCGGAGCGGCAGGTGCCTGGGCGTCAGCGAAAGTGGCGACTGGCGCGAGCATCAGGCTGAGCAACAGGGCAGCCACAGCGCTCCAGGCGCGAGGTCGTGTGGTAGGCGAAGCGGTGTTTTGATTACGTGTCATGCTGGCCGGACCTGAGATAGAAAAACGGTAATGCTCTTCCAGGCCTCGTGAGGCCGAGAACAAAAGTGGCGTGCATTATTGCAAGTAATTCTTGTTAACAAAAGTAATACAGTATCTTTTTTTCCTTGATTGCTAGCCGCTCGTCCTGTGCCGAGGCTAGTCTGTCGCTTTGAGATGGGAGTTTTTTGATGTCCGCGCCTTCTGTTTTGATCGCCGGTTGTGGCGATGTCGGCAGCCGTCTGGCCAAGCAATTGCTGGCTGAAGGCTGGGAGGTTCATGGCCTGCGCCGTGATATTTTACGTCTGCCGGATGGCGTCATCGGTGTGGCCGGTGACTTGTTCAATGAAGACTGCCCAGCGACCTGGCCGGTCGGTGCGGTGGATTATCTGGTGTATTGCGCTGCGGCTACCGAGCACGATGAGGCCGGCTATCGCGCCGCGTATGTGCAGGGTCTGCAGAACGTTTTGAGCTGGCTGGACGATTACGGGCAAGTGCCGGATCGACTGTTGTTCGTCTCCAGCAGCAGCGTTTATGGGCAGCAGGAAGGCGAGTGGGTCGATGAAACATCCGCAACTGTTGCCGCCGGGTATTCCGGGCAGGTGATGCTGGAAGCCGAGCAAGTGGCGCTGAACAGCGGCATCCCGGCGAGCATCGTGCGTCTGACGGGCATCTATGGTCCTGGCCGTGAATGGCTGCTGACGCAGGTGCGGCGTGGTTATCGCGTGGCAGTCGATCCGCCGCTGTACGGCAATCGCATTCATGCGGATGACGCGGCCGGGCTGATGGCGTTTCTGCTGGAAGCGGATCGCAAAGGTGTGACGCTGGAAGATATCTACATCGGCGTCGATGATGCGCCGGCACCGCTGGCCGAGGTGGTGGGGTGGTTGCGCGAGTATCTGGGTGTCACCGAGTGGTCGGAAGACGCAAGCGTGCGTCGAACCGGCAGTAAGCGTTGCAGCAACGCGCGGGCGAAAGCGCTGGGCTGGGTGCCGAAATACCCAAGCTACCGCGAAGGCTACGCGGCAATTCTCGAAGGTAAATGCTGACTCCCAGGCACCACAAACCACTGTGGGAGCGGGCTTGCCCGCGATGGCGCCCTGGCAGTCAACATAAGTGTTGAGTCTGATGGCCTCATCGCGGGCAAGCCCGCTCCCACAGGGTTAAGTGTTGTTCTCAGGTATGGTTACTGTTTTTCCAGCAACCACTTGCGATCACCCGGTGTAAACGCCGGCATCTCATCCGCCAGTGCCGTGTTCACGGTCTGAAAGATCTCCAGCTCCTTGCCCTTGCGCGCAAAGATCCAGGTATTGCCCTGGCCGTTGAGTTGCAGCCACATGTTGTCGTTGCCGTTGCTCATCGACGCGCAATCACCCGCCAGGCACAAGGCGTAACGATCAGCACCCGGCAGGCCGGTAACCTGACCATCGGCCTGGAATTGCACAGTGGCGCCTTCACCCTCGCCGCTGGTGATTTTCCAGCTGCCGCCCAAGTAGGCCGAGTACAGCGCACGTTCGAAACTGGCACCAATCGGCGCGCCTTCCGGTACTGGAATCTGTGCGCGGTCGAACAGCTGCTGTGGTTCGTTTTCGCTGGCAGCCTGTTGCAACTGGCGGCCATCGCGTTTCAGTTCGCTGGCGGAGCTGCCATAGAAGTCGACTTTCCAGGCGCCGGACTGTTCGCCCAGCAGCCGTCCTTCGACTTTCTCAAAACCGTTGGTATAGCGGGCCTGACTGGCCTTGGTGTTGACGTCCCATTCCAGATTCGGGCCATAGGCCTGAAGCGCTTCGCGCAGGGGGCCGCCCTTGGATGCGGCATCGATGGCCACCTGATTGATCCAGGTGCCGCTGATGTCACGGTCGGCAGGGTCGCTGGCGCAGCCGCCGAGGAAAATGGCGAGCAGCGAGAGAGCAAGCGCTTTGCGCATGGTGGAATCCTTTCAAAACCTTTTCTTTACCGCAGAGCAGTCGGCGCAGCGTTTGAAGGCTGCGCCGCGCGCATTACTCGATGACCAGAATGGCATCCATTTCAACCTGCGAACCCTTTGGCAGGGCAGCAACGCCGATGGCGGCGCGAGCCGGGTATGGCTGGTCGAAGTACTTGCCCATGATCTCGTTGACCTTGGCGAAGTGGCTCAGGTCGGTGAGGAAGATGTTCAGTTTAACGATGTCTTTGAACGAACCGCCGGCCGCTTCGGCCACGGCTTTGAGGTTTTCGAAGACCTGAACGGTCTGGGCTTCGAAGCCTTCAACCAGTTCCATGGTTTTCGGGTCCAGAGGAATCTGGCCGGACATGTACACGGTGTTGCCAGCCTTGATTGCCTGGGAGTAGGTGCCGATGGCAGCCGGGGCCTTGTCGCTGGTGATAACAGTCTTGGTCATGTATGACTCCTTGTAATGTTGAATTTATGCACGCATGCGGGTGATGCGGATCACCCCGGTCAGTGCGCGCAGTTTCTTGATCACGCGGGCCAGGTGCACACGGTCGTGGACGCTGACCACCAACTGGACAACGCTGATGCGACCATCGCGTTCGTCCATGCTGATTTTCTCGATATTGCCGTCGGCCGCGTTGACGCTGCTGGCCAGCAGTGCGATCAGGCCGCGCTGGTGTTCCAGCTCGACGCGCAGTTCGACGTTGAATTCGCCGGTGACATCCTTGGCCCACGAGAGCTGGATGCATTTTTCCGGGTTGTGCCGGATTTCGCTGATGTTGCGGCAGTTGTCGAGGTGCACGACCATGCCTTTGCCCGCTGACAGGTGGCCGACAATCGGATCGCCCGGAATCGGCGTGCAGCATTTGGCATAACTGAGCACCAGACCTTCAGTGCCGCGAATCGCCAGCGGGCCTTCCGGACTTGGCAACTGTTCGCCTTCGCCGAGCAGGCGTCGCGCCACAACATAGGCCATGCGGTTGCCCAGACCAATGTCTTCAAGCAAGTCTTCGATCAGTTCGAGGCGGTATTCGCCGAGCATGGCTTTGACGCGTTCGGCCGGGATCTTCTCCAGCGCGCTGTCGAAACCGTTGAGCACCTTGTTCAGCAGGCGTTCGCCGAGGCTGATGGACTCGGAGCGGCGTTGCAGCTTAAGCGCGTGGCGAATGTGCGTACGCGCCTTGCCGGTGACCACGAAGTTGAGCCAGGCCGGGTTCGGCCGTGCGCCGGGAGCGCTGACGATTTCGACCGTGGAGCCGCTCTGCAGCGGTTCCGACAGCGGCGCGAGACGTCGGTTGATCCGGCAGGCGATGCAGCTGTTGCCGACGTCGGTGTGCACCGCGTAGGCAAAGTCGACCGCCGTGGAGCCTTTGGGCAGCTCCATGATCCGGCCTTTGGGCGTGAATACGTAGACCTCGTCCGGGAACAGGTCGATCTTCACGCTCTCGATGAATTCCAGCGAGTTGCCGGCACGTTGCTGCATTTCCAGCACGCCTTTGACCCACTGGCGCGCGCGGGCGTGAGTGCCTTTCGGCTGCTCGTCGCCGCTGGATTTGTACAGCCAATGGGCGGCGATGCCGTTGTTGGCCATCTCTTCCATTTCACGGGTGCGGATCTGGATCTCGATCGGTACACCGTGCATGCCGAACAGCGTGGTGTGCAGCGACTGATAGCCGTTAGCCTTGGGGATCGCGATGTAATCCTTGAAGCGCCCCGGCAACGGTTTGTACAAATTATGAACAGCGCCCAGCACGCGGTAGCAGGTGTCGACCTTGTCGACGATGATCCGGAACGCATATACGTCCATGATCTCGTTGAAGGCCCGACGCTTGCCGCGCATTTTCTTGTAGATGCCGTAGAGGTGTTTCTGGCGGCCACTGACTTCGCCCTGGATCTCGTCGATCGCCAGGCAATGGCTCAGCGACTCTTCGATCTTGTTGACGATTTCCTTGCGATTGCCCCGGGCGCGTTTGACCGCCTGGTAGATCCGCGCGGAACGCATCGGGTGCATGGCCTTGAAGCCGAGGTCTTCGAACTCTATGCGAATGGCGTGCATGCCCAGCCGGTTGGCGATGGGGGCATAGATTTCGAGGGTTTCCTTGGCGATGCGTCGGCGTTTTTCGCCGGACAGCACTTCCAGCGTGCGCATGTTGTGCAGGCGGTCGGCAAGCTTGACCAGGATCACGCGAATATCGCGGGCCATGGCCATGGCCATTTTCTGGAAGTTTTCGGCCTGGGCTTCGGCTTTGGTCTCGAAATTCATCTGGGTCAGTTTGCTGACCCCGTCGACCAGTTCGGCCACGGTTTCACCGAACTGCGCTTGCAGCGCTTCTTTGGCGATCCCGGTGTCTTCGATCACGTCATGCAGCATCGCAGCCATCAGGCTCTGATGGTCCATGTGCATGTCGGCAAGAATATTTGCCACGGCAAGAGGATGCGTGACATACGCCTCGCCACTGCGGCGGCGTTGGCCGTCGTGGGCTTGTTCGGCGTAGAAATACGCTCGGCGGACCAGGTTGACCTGGTCTTTGCCGAGGTAGGCCGATAAGCGATCGGCGAGGGCGTCTATGCTCGGCATGATGACTCCTGCCGTACGTTGTGACCCTGCGCCGTGCTACGTCGACCAGGCATAGGCTTAGACGGCCTCGTTGGACTCGTCCTCGAACGCTGCGAACAGCGGTTCGTCTTCGACGATTTCAGCGTTGGCGATGAACTCGTAGCTCATCAGGCCTTCAGCGATTTCACGCAGCGCTACAACGGTAGGCTTGTCGTTTTCCCACTGAACCAGTGGCTCTTTGCCGCCGGTGGCCAGTTGACGGGCACGTTTGGTGGACAGCATGACCAGCTCAAAACGGTTTTCCACGTGGTTCAGGCAGTCTTCAACGGTTACGCGGGCCATGGTATTCCTCGGAGCGAATGCAAGATGCGCGCTGCCCGGTTGGGCGAGCGGACTGAGCAGTTTAAAAAAACACCAGCGATTAGGGAAGCGCTGATTTTTTGACCAACCTCTTCAACGCGCTGCAAGTGCCAATGTAAAGCCCTTGCAGCGGTTTTGGGAAGTGCTGTTTCAACCGAGCAATTCGGCCAACAGTTTGCCGAAACGCACCTGTTGGCGCCTCTGTTGCAGCTGATTGGCGCGGAAAATCGCCTTCAGGTCGTCCAGCGCATGGGCGAAATCGTCGTTGATGATCAGGTAGTCGTATTCGACGTAGTGGCTCATTTCGTTCACCGCTTCGCGCATCCGTCCGTCGATGATCTCGTCACTGTCCTGGCCGCGATTGGTCAGGCGCTGATGCAATGCTTGCAGCGACGGCGGCAGAATGAACACCGAGCGGGCCTGCGGCATCAGCTTGCGCACTTGCTCGGCGCCCTGCCAGTCGATTTCCAGAATCAGGTCGTGGCCTTCGTCCAGGGTCTGTTGCAGATGGCTTTGCGAGGTGCCGTAAAAGTTGCCGAACACTTCGGCGCGCTCGAGAAAATCACCGTGCTCGCCCATCTTTACAAAGTCTTCGCGGGTCACGAAGTGGTAGTTCACGCCGTCGACTTCACCAGGGCGCATGGCGCGGGTGGTGTGCGAGACCGAAACGCGGATCTCCGGAATGGCGTCAGTCAGGGCCTTGACCAGACTGCTCTTGCCCGCACCCGATGGGGCGGAAATGATGTACAGGGTGCCGGTGCTGTGGGTCATGTCGGGGTAGCCTTACTCAATGTTCTGCACTTGTTCGCGCATCTGCTCGATCAACACTTTGAGGTTGACCGCTGCCTGGGTGCTGCGCGGATCGAAGGCTTTGGAGCCCAGTGTGTTGGCTTCGCGGTTGAGTTCCTGCATCAGGAAGTCCAGCCGGCGACCGGCCGCACCGCCGGATTTGAGCACCCGGCGCACTTCGATGATGTGGGTGCTCAGGCGATCCAGTTCTTCGGCCACGTCGCTCTTTTGCGCGAGGATGACCATTTCCTGTTCCAGGCGCTGCGGGTCGAGCTCGGCCTTCATGTCGGCGAAGCGGTCGAGGACCTTCTGGCGCTGGGTGGCGAGCATCTGCGGCACCAATTCACGCAGGGTCGTCACGTCTTCTTCAATCGAGGTCAGGCGCTCGTTGATCAAGCGCGCCAGCTCCGCGCCTTCGCGCTCGCGGCCGGCCTTGAGTTCTTTCAGGCCTTGATTGAACAGCGCCAGCGCTTCAGCGTTCAGCGCTTGTGGATCAGTTGCGTCACCCACTAGCACGCCGGGCCACGCCAATACTTCCAGCGGATTCAGCGCGGCCGGGTTCTTGATCAGGCTCGCGATGGTTTCGGCGGCAGCGACCAGTTGCGCGGCGCGCTCGCGATCGACTTGCAGGGCTTTGCCGGTGCTTTCTTCGGTAAAGCGCAGGGTGCATTCGAGTTTGCCACGCGACAAACCCTGGCGCAGCGCTTCACGGACGGCGCCTTCGAGGTCGCGAAACGACTCCGGCAAACGCAGATGGGGTTCCAGGTAGCGGCTGTTGACCGAGCGCAGTTCCCAGCTCAGGGTGCCCTGGACGCCGGCTTTTTCGACGCGGGCGAAGGCGGTCATGCTGTGCACCATGGTGGTACCTCGCAATGCAGATCGGCGCAGAACCGAGGTTCTGCGGCCACGATCTCAATGAATGTAAGCCGACTGGCAGCAAAGGCGCAGGATTGTAGCGCAGTGCAGCGAATGCGCCCAAACACACGGTGTGACAAAGGACTGCAGGCCGTCGGTAATCTGCGTTTCACGGCCTTCAACCGTCGGGCCGAATTTTTAAGCAGTGCCCAGCGCGGTGCACGGCTCTATAATGCTCGGCAGTTTTCCGTCCCCAGTACAGGTATCTCCTATGAAACGTCCAAGTGGTCGCGTTGCCGATCAGCTCCGCTCGATCCGCATTACCCGCAACTACACCAAGCACGCCGAAGGATCGGTACTGGTCGAATTCGGTGATACCAAAGTCATCTGCACCGTCAGCGTCGAAAACGGCGTGCCGCGTTTCCTCAAAGGTCAGGGCCAGGGCTGGTTGACCGCCGAATACGGCATGCTGCCGCGCGCTACTGGCGAGCGTAATCAGCGTGAAGCGAGCCGTGGCAAGCAGGGCGGTCGTACTCTGGAGATCCAGCGTCTGATCGGTCGTTCGCTGCGCGCTGCGCTGGACATGTCCAAACTGGGCGACGTTACCCTCTACGTCGATTGCGACGTGATCCAGGCCGATGGCGGCACTCGCACTGCTTCGATCACCGGCGCCATGGTTGCACTGGTTGATGCGCTGAAAGTGATCAAGAAGCGTGGCGGTCTGAAGGGCGGCGACCCGCTCAAGCAAATGATCGCGGCCGTGTCCGTGGGTATGTACCAAGGCGAGCCAGTGCTGGATCTGGACTACCTTGAAGACTCCGCAGCCGAGACCGACCTCAACGTCGTGATGACCAGCACCGGTGGCTTCATCGAAGTGCAGGGTACCGCCGAAGGCGCGCCGTTCCAGCCTGAAGAGCTGAACGCCATGCTCGAACTGGCCAAGAAAGGCATGAACGAAATCTTCGAACTGCAGACCGCCGCACTGGCTGACTGATCGGTTCACAAACGCAAGGAGAATGCGATGAGTGATGAGCAACAGTTGCTGCCCAAGCCGAGCCAGGAGGTTCGTCAGTGGGCGATGTTTTGCCACTTGTCAGCCTTGTTGGGGTTCTGGATTCCATTCGGCAACCTGATCGGGCCGCTGATTCTCTGGCAGATGAAACGCGAGAAGGATCCGTTTATCGATGCTCAGGGCAAGGAAGCGCTGAATTTTCAGATCACCGTGGCGATTGCTTCGATGATCAGCTTCTTCCTGATGCTGTTGGTGATCGGTTTCTTCCTGCTCGGGCTGGTGGCTATCGGCGCGCTGGTGCTGACGATCATTGCCGGGGTCAAGGCTAACGAGGGTGTGCCTTATCGTTATCCGTTTACCTGGCGAGTGATCAAATAGTCTTCGGGTGTGCCTGAGTTTGCCCTCACCCTAGCCCTCTCCCAGAGGGAGAGGGGACTGACCGAGCCGTCCTCTCGAGCTACATCGACCTGAGATTCCTCAATCGAACTCGAGTTTGAAAAGCACGAAGATCGGCTCCCTTTCCCACTCGCCCCCCTTGGGGGAGAGGGTTGGTGAGGGGGAAGCGATCTCTCAGGCGGCGCAAATCTCAAAAGTTGCCCACAAAAAAACCGACATCACTGTCGGTTTTTTTGTATCTGCGAAAAGATGATTTAGATCGTCAGCGTCCAGTCGTAGTCCACGATCAACGGCGCGTGCTGCGAGAAGCGTGGCTGACGCGGCAGGCGTGCGCTGCGCACGAAGCGCCGCAGGCCCGGGGTCAGTAGCTGGTAATCGAAGCGCCAGCCGAGGTTAAGCATCTCGGCCTGTTCGTTGTCCGGCCACCAGCTGTACTGATCACCTTCACGGCTGACTTCGCGCAGGGCGTCGACATAACCCATGTTGCCGACAATCTCGTCCATCCAGGCGCGTTCTGGCGCCAGGAAGCCCGGTGATTGCTGGCTGTCGCGCCAGTTCTTGATGTCGAGCTTCTGCTGCGCGACGTACAGCGAGCCACAATAAATGTACTCGCGACGTTTACGCCGCTGCTTGTCCAGGTACTTGCCGAAGTCGTCCATGAGCTTGAACTTCTGGTTCAAGTCTTCGTCGCCGTTCATCCCCGAAGGGAGCAGCAAAGTGGCAATACTGACTTTGTCGAAATCTGCTTGCAGGTAGCGCCCGTAGCGGTCGGCCGTCTCGAAACCGAGACCGCTGATGACAGCCTTCGGTTGCAACCGCGAGTACAAAGCCACGCCGCCTTGGGCGGGTACTTCGGCATCGCAGGCATAAAGGAAGTAGCCATCCAGTTGGAAGGCTGGGTCATCCAGTTCAAAGGCGGAGGCACGGGTGTCCTGCAGGCAGATGACGTCGGCATTCTGTGCCTGCAGCCAACTGAGCAAACCACGCTCGACTGCAGCCTGAATACCATTGACGTTCACACTGATGATCCGCATAAATGGCCCCAAAAATCGCGTGCGTGTATGATACACGGCGTCAAGCTAATTAGCTAAATCCGTGGTATTTGGGGTTTTTTTCATGCAAACGTATCAGCGCGATTTCATTCGTTTTGCCATCGATCGCGGCGTTTTGCGCTTCGGTGAGTTCACCCTGAAGTCCGGGCGCACCAGTCCTTACTTCTTCAATGCCGGCCTGTTCAACTCGGGTTCCGCGCTGGCGCAGCTGGGTCGTTTTTACGCCGCTGCCATCGCTGAGAGCGGTATTTCCTTCGACGTCCTGTTCGGCCCGGCCTACAAAGGCATCCCGCTGGCAGCGACCACCGCGGTCGCGCTGGCTGAACATCACGACCGTGATTTGCCATGGTGTTTCAACCGTAAGGAAGCCAAGGCTCACGGCGAAGGCGGCAGCCTGGTCGGCGCACCGTTGACCGGCGACGTGCTGATCATCGATGACGTGATCACCGCCGGTACCGCCATCCGTGAAGTGATGCAGATCATCGCTTCTCAGGACGGCGCCAAGGCAGCCGGCGTGCTGATCGCGCTGAACCGTCAGGAGCGTGGCAACTGCGAGTTGTCAGCGATTCAGGAAGTCGAGCGCGATTTCGGTATTCCGGTGATCAGCATTGTTTCGCTGAACCAAGTGCTGGAATTCCTCGCTGACGATCCGCAGCTCAAACAACATCTGCCAGCAGTCGAAGCCTACCGCGCGCAATTCGGCGTTTGAGAATCAAAGGCCCTGTGAAAACAGGGCCTTTTTTTTCAACTCAAAATCAACGCAGGTGATGCCACTTGGCGATGAGCTGCCAGCTCAGCCAGATGTTGAGTGCCGCGAATCCAAGTAGCGCCCAGGCCATCATTACGTAAAGCGTGCGACCCACATCGAAATTCCACAGATCCAGCGTGCTCGTGCGCACGATTTCTACGGTCGCCGGCAGGTTGATGTAGAACAGCGCCGTGAAACCACCGCTCAATGGCAGCGCGCATCCGAGTAGCGTTCTGCGCACTTGTCCTCGACTGCGTTTTCTGGCCAATGGGCCTGACTGGGTTGCATCCAGCTCCAATGCCGCGCGCATTCCCGGCCACGCCAGATTGAACAGAAAAGTCGTCAGGGTCAGCAGCAAGCCACTGACCGCGACGATGTCACTGAACGGCATTCAGGCCGAGTGTCTGGCATAACAATGCGTGGGAATCTTCGCTGATCTCGAATTGCCCGGCACTGCCTTTGCGCTTGGTGATGGGTTTGAAGGTCGGCTCGTTTTGAGTGATCAGCATGTTCAGCTCATCGCGGATGACATCCGAACTGATGACCACCAGATACACGTTCTGCGCGTGCTCGGCAGACTCGACTACCGCGCGCATGCTGTGTTGCAGAATGTCGTCGAGTTGATTGCGAAAGCGCGAAACGGTGTTCTTGAGCAGGGTTTTGCTCTGGCTTTGCGTCAATTGAAAAATCGTCGATATCTGCGATTCGGTCGGCAATGTTTGCTCGAAGTAGCTTTGGATCAGATACAGCAATCGATCTTGCTTGGCTTCGTCGGCCCGGCTCGGCATGCCGCCCTCGACAAGCATTTTCAGATATTCGGTCAAGCTCGCCTTGGCGATACGTTGCAAGGCGCCGGCGATTTGCGGATCGGTGATTCGCAGGGTTTTCTTGACCGGTTCCTTTTGCTCCAGCTCGAAAGCAGCAGCGTCTATCGTGAACGAGATCTGCATGGCTCAGTCACTCCGAGGTTATCGTCCGCTGCCGGTCGGTTTTCTGGCTGTTCCCGGATACGGGTCCTGCGGCGCATCACCTTGGCCGGTCAGTACTTTCCAGCCCTTGAGCGGGTGGGAGGCTGGCGTGAAGTCGGGGCAGGGCGGCATCGACTTATTTGACTTGCCCGAATACTCTCGGCCGCAATCCGCGCATGCGTAGGTACCTGCTGAAATGTCACTGCCATAAGGAACGTTGTCTTTTTGCATGGTAAATCTCCGGTGGATGAGGGGAAGATCCTAGGGAGATTTGTTCTGAGGCGATGTCGGACGTTTCGTTGATTTGGGTCGGACGTTTCTTGCGCGCATAAAAAAATCGCAGCCTTCGTCAGTTCCTACGGGGATTTCGTACATCCGAAATCCCGCTTTGCAGGAGCTGCCGCAGGCTGCGATCTTTTGCGTTTCAGCTATCAGGGGCGCTTGCGATTGCTGATCAGCGTGCCCACACCGGTGTCGGTGAAGATTTCCAGCAGGATCGCGTTCGGTACGCGACCGTCGATGATCAGCGAGCTGCCGACGCCGCCCTGAACCGCTTCCAGTGCGCAGCGGATCTTCGGCAACATGCCGCCGTAGATCGTGCCGTCGGCGATCAGGTCGTCGACTTGCTGTGTAGTCAGGCCGGTCAGCACCGTGCCGGATTTGTCCATCAGGCCGGCGATGTTGGTCAGCAGCATCAGCTTTTCGGCTTTCAGTGCTTCGGCAACTTTACCCGCCACCAGGTCGGCGTTGATGTTGTACGACTCGCCATTGGCGCCAACGCCGATTGGCGCGATCACCGGGATGAAATCGCCTTTGACCAGCAGATTCAGCAGATCGGTGTTGATCCCGACCACTTCACCCACCTGGCCGATGTCGATGATTTCCGGCTGGGTCATCTCCGGTGTCTGGCGGGTCACGGTGAGTTTCTTCGCACGAATCAGCTCGGCGTCTTTACCGGTCAGGCCGATGGCGCTGCCGCCGTGACGGTTGATCAGGTTGACGATGTCCTTGTTGACCTGGCCACCGAGGACCATTTCCACCACGTCCATGGTCTGTGCGTCGGTCACGCGCATGCCATCGATGAAGTGGCTCTCGATCGACAGGCGCTTGAGCAGATCACCGATCTGCGGGCCGCCGCCGTGGACTACGACCGGGTTGATGCCCACGGCTTTCATCAAGACGATGTCGCGGGCGAAGCCGGTTTTCAGCTCCTCGCTTTCCATCGCGTTGCCGCCGTATTTGATCACCAGCGTCTTGCCGACGTAGCGGCGGATGTAAGGCAGTGCTTCGGACAGGACCTTGGCGGTGTTGGCGGCGGCTTCGCGTTCGAGGGTCATTCAGGGCTCCGGGTGAATCAGAAATCAGAACGGTAGTTGGAGATCAGGTGCAACGCGCTTCAACTGGGCGTGGAACACGTCCTTGATGCGCTGCAATTCAGCCTCGTCATCGGCCTCGAAACGCAGCACCAGCACCGGTGTGGTGTTGGACGCGCGCACCAGGCCCCAGCCTTTGGCGTAGTCGACTCGCACGCCGTCGATGGTGGTCAGGTCAGCGCCTGCGCCCCACTGCGCGTCGTGCAATGCATCAATGATGCTGAATTTGCTCTCTTCGGTCACATGGATATTGATTTCCGGCGTAGAAATATCGTTCGGGAAGGTCGCAAACAGCTCTTCCGCGGTGGATTTTTCTTTGCTGAGGATTTCCAGCAGCCGTGCGGCACTGTAAATACCGTCGTCGAAACCGAACCAGCGTTCCTTGAAGAAGATATGCCCGCTCATTTCGCCGGCCAATAGCGCGCCGGATTGTTTCATCTTCTTTTTGATCAACGAGTGACCGGTCTTCCACATTAGCGGGCGACCGCCATATTCCTTGATCAGCGGCACCAGACGACGGGTGCATTTGACGTCGAAGATCACTTCCGCGTCCGGGTTGCGTGCCAGCACGTCGCGGGCAAACAGCATCAGCAGGCGATCGGGGAAGACGATGGTGCCAGTGTTGGTCACCACGCCGACGCGGTCGCCGTCGCCGTCGAAGGCCAGGCCGATATCGGCGTTGGTCTCTTTGACTTTGGCGATCAGGTCGACAAGGTTTTCCGGTTTGCCCGGGTCCGGGTGATGGTTCGGGAAGTTGCCGTCGACCTCGCAGAACAGCGGGATGACTTCGCAGTTCAGTGCTTCGATCAGTTGCGGGGCGATCACGCCCGCCGCGCCGTTGCCGCAGTCGACCACGACTTTCAGGCGCCGCGCCAGTTTGATGTCCTGGACGATTTCGGTGTTGTAGCGGTCGAGGATTTCGACCTGGGTCACGCTGCCCTGGCCGCTGCTCAAGTTGTTGCTCTTGAGGCGCTCGTGCAGGGCCTGGATCTGTTCGTTGGCGAGGGTGTCACCGGCGATCACGATCTTGAAGCCGTTGTAGTTCGACGGGTTATGGCTACCGGTGAGCATCACCCCGGACTTGCCGGCCAGTACGTTGGCGGCGTAGTACAGCGCAGGCGTTGGCACCAGGCCGACGTCGCTGACGTGGCAGCCGCTTTCGGCGATACCGCGAATCAATTCAGCGACCAGCTCCGGGCCGGACAGGCGCCCGTCACGGCCCACCGACACGTTTGGTTCGCCCTGGGCCAGGCTCTGCGAGCCGATGGCGCGGCCGATCCAGTAAGCGGTTTCGCCGTTCAGAAATTCCGGCACGGTGCCGCGGATGTCGTAGGCGCGGAAGATGCTGTCGGGAAGTTTCGGGGCAACGAGGGCGGGGGTGGTCATCTGCGGAAATGCTCCATCTCAAAAGTGACTGGACAGACCGACGACTGATTCGACGGCAAGCTCAAACTGAAGGGTATGACGGCGTTTTCCACAGAGAGTTCGTGGTATGAAAGGGCCATGACACCGCGAACGGCGCGGCTTTGGTCAGCTAATGCCTTGATTTTCATGCTGAGGGAGAAGACTCCCTCAGTATGATTTTCTGTCGGTTTACTTGGTGCCGGAATGCCCGAAACCACCCGCGCCGCGCTCGGTTTCGACGAACTCTTCAACCATTTCGAAATGCGCCTGCACCACCGGTACCAGCACCAATTGCGCCAGACGCTCGCCGATGGTCATGGTGAAATCGGTCTGGCCACGGTTCCAGCAAGACACCATCAGCGGGCCTTGGTAATCGGAGTCGATTAGGCCGACCAGATTGCCCAGCACGATGCCGTGCTTATGGCCCAGGCCCGAGCGCGGCAGGATCAGCGCCGCGAGATTCGGGTCGCCGATGTACACCGACAGACCGGTAGGGATCAGTACGGTTTCACCCGGTTTGATCACGGTGTCCTGTTGCAGCATGGCGCGCAGGTCGAGGCCGGCGGAACCCGGAGTGGCGTATTGCGGCAGCGGGAATTCGGTACCGATGCGTGGGTCGAGGATCTTGGCTTGCAAAGCGTGCATGTAAATTAAACCTGGTTCAGACGTTCGGCGATAAAAGTGACGAGCTGGCGAGCAATCTTGCTCTTGCTGGTCTGGGCGAAAACCGTGGCGTGCAGCGCACGGTCGATGACGCTGCAGGCGTTTTCTTCGCTGTTGAAACCGATGCTCGGGTTGGCGACGTCGTTGGCGACGATCAAATCGAGATTCTTGTCCTTGAGCTTGCGTGCAGCGTAGTCGAGCAGGTGTTCGGTCTCGGCGGCAAAGCCGACACTGAACGGACGGTCGGGACGGGTCGCGATGGTGGCCAGGATGTCCGGGTTACGCACCATTTGCAGGACGAAGCCGTCACCGCTCGTAGGGTCTTTCTTGAGTTTTTGTGGGGCGATGACTTCCGGGCGGTAGTCCGCGACCGCAGCCGAGGAAATGAACACGTCGCACGGGATCGCGGCTTCGCAGGCGGCGAGCATGTCGCGGGCGCTGACCACGTCGATGCGCGTGACCCGATCCGGCGTCGGCAAGTGCACCGGGCCGCTGATCAGCGTGACGCGGGCGCCAGCTTCAGCCGCAGCTTCGGCCAAGGCAAAGCCCATTTTCCCGGAGCTGTGGTTGGTGATGTAACGCACCGGGTCGATGTTTTCCTGAGTCGGGCCGGCCGTAATCACCACGTGTTTGCCGGTCAGTGCCTGACGCTGGAAGCAGTCCGCCGCGCATTGGGCGAGATCTGTAGCTTCCATCATGCGACCCATGCCGACGTCGCCGCAGGCCTGGCTGCCGGAGGCCGGGCCGAAGGTCTTCAGGCCACGGCTTTCGAGCAGTTGCAGGTTGGCTTGCGTCGCCGGATCGCGCCACATCGCCTGATTCATCGCTGGAGCCACAGCCACGATGGCGTCGGTGGCCAGCACCAGCGTGGTCAAAAGATCGTTGGCAATGCCTTGGGCCAGACGCGCGAGCAGGTCGGCGGTGGCCGGGGCGATCAGCACCAGATCCGCCCATTTCGCCAGCTCGATGTGGCCCATCGCCGCTTCGGCGGCCGGGTCGAGCAGATCGAGGTGCACCGGATGGCCGGACAGCGCTTGCATGGTCAGCGGGGTGATGAACTCGCTGCCACCACGGGTCATGACCACGCGCACTTCGGCGCCCTGGTCGATCAGGCGGCGAACCAGGTCGGCGCTCTTGTAGGCAGCAATGCCACCGCCGACGCCCAGAACGATGCGTTTCCGATACAGCCGCTGCATAGGTCTGCCTTTGATTTCGTGGGTGACATACGTGGCGAAACCCCCTCCCCAGGGTGAATCCGCCCGCAAAAAAGATGGGCTACGATATCACAGCGACCGCTACGGAACAGCGGCGCCCACAGACAAGGAATGTGTATGAGTATTCGCGATTGGCCGGCGGCGGAAAGGCCGCGGGAAAGGTTGTTGGAACATGGGGCGGCAAGTCTTTCGGATGCTGAACTGCTGGCGATTTTCCTGCGCACTGGTGTGCCGGGGCAAAGTGCAGTGGATCTGGCGCGGCATCTGTTGAATCAGTTTGGCAGCCTGCGTTTGCTGCTTGAGGCTGATCAGGAAGCGTTCAGCAAACAATTGGGTCTTGGTCCCGCGAAATTTGCACAGCTGCAGGCTGCGCAAGAAATGAGCCGGCGGCATCTGGCCGAGCACTCACGCAGAAAACCGGCGCTGGAGAATCCGCAGGCGGTCAGGGACTATCTGAAAGCCATGCTGCGCCACGAGCCGCACGAGGTGTTCGGCTGTCTGTTTCTGGATTCCAAACATCAAGTGCTGACGTTCGAGGCGCTGTTTCGCGGCTCGATCGACAACACCAGCGTGCATCCCCGGGAAGTGGTGAAGCGTTCGCTGGCGAACAACGCGGCGGCGGTGATCCTCTGTCACAACCATCCATCGGGGAACAGCGAGCCCAGTCAGGCGGACAAGCTGCTGACCAAGCGCTTGCAGAAGGCTCTGGAGTTGATCGACGTGCGCGTGCTCGATCACTTCATCGTCGGGGATGGTGAGCCGTTGTCGATGGCGGAGTGTGGCTGGATGTAAATCTCAAGGAACTATAAAACCCTGTGGGAGCTGGCTTGCCAGCGATGATGGCGGCAAATCCAGCACAAATGTCGCCTGGAGCTCCGCTATCGCTGGCAAGCCAGCTCCCACAGGTTTTGTTATGTAGCGGCTATTTGAGACTGACCTTGGAATAGTCCTGCCGCCCAAACGGGCTCACCGAGTAACCCTGCACGTCCTTGCGCGTCAGCGCAGACGCCGTCGGGTGCGCCAGCGGCAGCCACAGTGCCTGTTGCTGAATCTGCGCCTGTGCCTGCTCGTAGAGCTTGGTGCGCACGCCTTGTTCGCTGGTGGTCTTGCCGGCACTGATCAGCTTGTCCAGATCGGCGTTGCAGTAGCGCGCGAAGTTGGTGCCGGACTTGACCGCAGCGCAGGAAAACTGCGGCGTGAGGAAGTTGTCCGGATCGCCGTTGTCGCCGGCCCAGCCCATGAACAGCAAGTCATGCTCGCCAGCCTTGGCGCGGCGGATCAACTCGCCCCATTCGATCACGCGAATCTCCGCCTGAATGCCGATTTCTGCCAGATCCGACTGCAACATCTGCGCGCCGAGGCTCGGATTCGGGTTCAGCAGGCTGCCTGACGGACGGGTCCAGATGGTGGTCTGGAAACCGTCCTTCAAGCCCGCCTTGGTCATCAGCGCCTTGGCTTTCTGCACGTCGTGGGCATAACCGGGCAGGCCTTTGGCGTAGCTCCAGGTGTTCGGCGGGTAAGGGCCGTTGGCGGCTTCGGCGGTGTCTTCGAATACGGCTTTGAGGTAGTTGGCCTTGTCGAAGGCGAGGTTGATCGCCTGACGCACTTCCGGCTTGTCCAGTGGCGGGTGCTGGCTGTTGATGCCGACGAAAGCGGTCATGAACGCGTCAGTTTTTTCGACTTTCAGCGTCGGTTCTTTCAGCGCTGCCTGCACGTCCAATGGCTTGGGCGACAGCGCGATCTGGCACTCGTTACGCTTGAGCTTTTGCAGGCGCACGTTGGCGTCCGGAGTGATGGCGAAAATCAGCGGGTCGACCGAAGGCTTGCCGCGGAAATAATCGGGGTTGGCCTTGTAGCGAACTGCAGCGTCTTTCTGGAACCGTGTGAAGACGAACGGGCCGGTGCCGATTGGCTGGCTGTTGAGCTTGTCGGTCGCGCCAGCCTTCAACAGTTTATCGGCGTATTCCGCAGAGTAGATTGAGGCGAAACCCATGCTCAGGGTCGCGAGGAAGGTCGAGTCCGGGTGGTCGAGGGTGAAGCGCACGGTCAGCGGATCGAGTGCGTCGATCTTCTTGATCAACGCGGGCAACTGCATCGATTGCGCATGCGGGAATCCGCTCTGCGCAACTTTGTGCCACGGGTTGGCCGGGTCGAGCATGCGGTCGAAGCTGAACTTGACGTCTTCGGCGCTCAGTTCGCGGCTCGGCTTGAAGTAGTCGGTGCTGTGGAATTTCACCTGCGGGTGCAGCTTGAACACGTAGGTCAGGCCGTCGGTGCTGACTTCCCAACTGTCAGCGAGGCTCGGGACGACCTTGCCACTGGCGGTGTCGAAATCCACGAGGCGGTTCATCAGCACGTCGGCCGAGGCGTTGGTGGTGGTCAGCGAGTTGTACTGCACCACATCGAACCCTTCAGGGCTGGCCTCGGTGCAGACGCTCAGGGCGGCAGCCTGGGCCAGTGGGCTGAGCAACAACGGGGCAAGCAGCAGGGGTAGGGCAGCGAGGCGCATGGTGGGAATCCTTTACAGAACGAAGGCCCATCTGCAAGTGCAGTCTGGAAAAGTCCTACCCTAGTGGTCGCGATTGCAAATGACTATCCCCTTTTTGCTTTTTTGGGGTCGGGTGACTGGCGTTCTGGTGCGGGCTGCGTAGTGAAAACTCTGAAATCGGCGCTCTTGCGAATTTTCTTCGACGAATGGTAAAAGCTGCCGATAGCCTTTGTCTGAGGCGCCTGCGGCCAGAAAAATCAGCTTTTTAGCGGTTCATTGCACACGGAAAGTTGTTGCTCTGCGGTCTTTCTGGTATAAAGCAGCGCTCTTTTCTAGGGGCCCGGTTCCTTCGCTTGTAAGTGAAGCCGGTAAGACCTCTGAAGAAACGCGGCGCCTGGCGCCAAATGACTGAGAGATTAAGCGGCCAACCCATGCCGGGTTGGGCATGTGGTTTTAGAGGGCTGAGGCATGTCGAGAGTATGTCAAGTTACCGGTAAGGGTCCGGTGACTGGGAATAACATTTCCCACGCAAACAACAAAACCCGTCGTCGTTTCCTGCCGAACCTGCAGCATCACCGCTTCTGGGTTGAAGAAGAGAAACGTTTTGTGCGTCTGCGCGTATCTGCTAAAGGCATGCGTATCATCGACAAGCGTGGCATCACTGTCGTGCTCGCCGAACTTCGCCGCGATGGCAAGATTTAAGGGAGCTAATCATGCGTGAATTGATTCGTTTGATCTCGAGCGCCGGTACTGGTCACTTCTACACTACCGACAAGAACAAGCGTACTACCCCGGACAAAATCGAGATCAAGAAATATGATCCGGTTGTTCGCAAGCACGTGATGTACAAGGAAGGCAAAATCAAGTAATTGATTTTTCCGGACTTACGAAAAAGGCCCGTATCTCACGATACGGGCCTTTTTTGTTGCCTGTTGAGCCGGAATCGGTCACCTGCTCAGCAGCGGCAGGTCAGTGGATCAGCCGCACTGGACGTGGCTGTAGACGTTTCCTTTCGCGCTGAACACACGGAGGCGATCGCTGCGGTATTCCTGGGTATAAATCTCCCCGGTTTTTTCATGGCGTACGGTTGCTGCCCCCGACATCTCGCGTAGCTCTTCCAGAAGCTGTGGGGTAACTGCGGTCTCTACGAGGGGGTTGTATGCGAAGTTGCCATCGCACTGGCTTGGTCGAGCTGCATTGTCGGAGGCCGAGGCTTCGACGGCTGCGAAGCTGATTGCCAGCAGGGCGGTCAGGGCTGCGCCCTTTAGAGAATTCATTCTGGTCATGTTATTTCCTTGTTTGATGGTTAAAGCGCCTCGTTTCCTTGAGGCGTGATGAAACGGTACCGAACGGCCTGTTGCCGAGTGCGGTACATATGGATGACTTGTGGGATTGGCAATCAACCGCAGATCAGTTCGATGATCTCGTCGCGTGCGTTGACCAGTACCCGGATGCGATCCGGTTTGGGCAAGAGATTGAACATATCCTCCGGCCGCTCCAGTCGATGCTTTTGCACCCCCGCAGCGTCGCGAATGGCGCTCAGGGTTTCAGGGGTGGCGACTTGGCCGACAGCAAATTGCGCGGCGTTGATGTTGCAGAAATCAGGCATGGTGCCTCCTTGCGTTCTATTCGGATTGAGGCGCTCGCCGGTCAATGCTGCCGAAACGTCCGTGTCGGTAGGAATTTTTCCGGTGTATGAGCGCCGTCGCGAAGTTTCACTCAGAAGCACCGCACACGTCTTACTCAGGTCGTCACTGGCTGTGTCAGATCAGGCCTTCTGTTCGAAGATCACATAAACCTTGCGGCACGCCTCAAGCACTTCCCAAGTGCCACGAAACCCTGCGGGAATCACAAATCGGTCGCCAACACGCAAGGTCTTGGCATTGCCGTCGCTGTCACGCAGCACCGAAACGCCCTGAAGGATTTCGCAGTATTCGTGCTCGGTGTAGTTCACCAGCCATTGGCCGATGGCGCCTTCCCACACGCCGGCGCCCATCTGCCCACATGGGCTGTCGTATTGATTGAATACGGCTTGCTCGGGATCGCCCTTGAGCACTTTGGCCGGATCCGGGCGATAGCGCTCGGCCTGGTCCATGGTCAGGCTGATGTCGACGATGTTCTGGATGTTCATTGTTGTTATCCCCCCGTAAATACAGCGCGATTGGCTGGAAAGGGCCAAAGTCTATGTTGATTAAAATCAACACTGCAAGGTCATATGGCGACCTTATGTCAAATATATTGAAACAACCCCGGCCGCTGGTTTAGGGTGGCGGGTGCCTCTGGCCGAAAGAACGGCTGGCCGGGCAGAATTTTTGAGGACGCTGGCGAAGATCGCGCGGCGCTCGTATTCAACAAGCGGAGGACACTCGAAATGACCACCCTGACTCGTGCCGATTGGGAACAACGCGCCCGCGACCTGAAAATCGAAGGCCGCGCTTATCTCAATGGCGAGTACACCGATGCCGTCTCCGGCGAGACCTTCGAGTGCATCAGCCCGGTCGATGGCCGTCTGCTGGGCAAGATTGCCAGCTGTGACGCCGCCGATGCCCAGCGCGCCGTGGAAAATGCTCGCGCCACGTTCAATTCCGGTGCCTGGTCGCGTCTGGCGCCTGCCAAACGCAAAGCCACCATGATCCGCTTCGCCGGCCTGCTCAAGCAGCACGCCGAAGAACTGGCCCTGCTCGAAACTCTCGACATGGGCAAGCCGATCAGCGATTCGCTGCACATCGATATTCCAGGTGCGGCGCAAGCGCTGAGCTGGAGCGGTGAAGCGATCGACAAGATCTACGACGAAGTCGCCGCCACTCCGCACGATCAGTTGGGTCTGGTGACCCGCGAGCCGGTTGGCGTTGTCGCTGCCATCGTGCCGTGGAACTTCCCGTTGATGATGGCCTGCTGGAAACTCGGCCCGGCGCTGTCGACCGGTAACTCGGTGATCCTCAAGCCATCGGAAAAATCGCCGCTGACCGCCATCCGTATTGCAGCGCTGGCGGTCGAAGCCGGGATTCCAAAGGGCGTGCTCAACGTGCTGCCGGGCTACGGTCACACCGTCGGCAAAGCCTTGGCTTTGCACAATGACGTCGACACGCTGGTGTTCACCGGTTCGACCAAGATCGCCAAGCAGCTGATGATCTATTCCGGCGAATCGAACATGAAGCGCGTGTGGCTGGAGGCCGGTGGCAAGAGCCCGAATATCGTGTTCGCCGACGCGCCGGATCTGCAAGCCGCCGCTGAATCCGCCGCCAGCGCCATCGCCTTCAACCAGGGCGAAGTGTGCACCGCCGGGTCACGTCTGCTGGTCGAGCGTTCGATCAAGGACAAATTCCTGCCGATGGTGATCGAGGCGCTGAAAACCTGGAAGCCGGGCAATCCGCTGGACCCGGAGACCAACGTTGGTGCGCTGGTGGATACCCAGCAGATGAACACGGTGCTGTCGTACATCGAATCCGGCCACACCGATGGCGCCAAACTGGTGGCGGGCGGCAAACGCATTCTTCAGGAAACTGGCGGTACGTACGTCGAGCCGACGATTTTCGACGGCGTGAGCAATGCGATGAAAATCGCTCAGGAAGAGATCTTTGGCCCGGTCCTGTCGGTCATCACGTTCGACACCGCCGAAGAAGCCATTCAGATCGCCAACGACACGCCTTACGGCCTGGCGGCAGCGGTGTGGACTCAGGACATCTCCAAGGCACACCTGACCGCCAAGGCTCTGCGTGCCGGTAGCGTTTGGGTCAACCAGTACGATGGCGGCGACATGACGGCACCGTTCGGTGGGTTCAAACAGTCGGGCAACGGTCGCGACAAGTCGCTGCATGCGTTCGACAAGTACACCGAACTGAAGGCGACGTGGATCAAGCTGTAAACCGCTGATGGGGGCCTGATTCAATCATGCTCCCAACGTTACAGAGATCTCCCGTGGGAGTGAGTTTTTGTGGTGAGGGGATTTATCCCCGTTCGGCTGCGAAGCAGTCGCAAAATCATTGCACGCGATGTGCCTGATACATCGCGGTTGCAGGTTTTGGGGCCGCTACGCGGCCCAACGGGGATAAATCCCCTCGCCACGAGGGCTCGCTCCCACATTGGTTTTGTGTTGCAGATAAGAATATCCACAGGAGCGTGGGCCATGCGTTGGGCGACGTATTTCGCCGTGTTGGCGTCTGTCTTGAGTGTCGGCCTGGCGCTTGGTGTCAGTATGCCGCTGGTGTCGTTGCGTCTGGAGAGCTGGGGTTATGGTTCGTTCGCGATTGGCGTGATGGCGGCGATGCCGGCAATTGGCGTGTTGCTTGGGGCGAAGATCTCCAGTCATCTGGCGGCGCGTTTCGGTACGGCCAATCTGATGCGCTTGTGCTTGTGGGCCGGCGCGTTGTCGATCGGTCTGCTGGCGCTGTTGCCGAGCTATCCGGTCTGGCTGCTGCTGCGGCTGATGATCGGGGTGATCCTGACCATCGTGTTCATCCTCGGCGAGAGCTGGATCAATCAACTGGTGGTCGAGCATTGGCGCGGGCGGCTGGTGGCGCTGTATGGCAGCAGTTATGCGCTGAGCCAACTGTCCGGCCCGTTGCTGTTGGGCGCGTTGGGCACAGATCACGATTACGGTTTCTGGGTCGGCGTCATTCTGCTGATCGCTTCGCCGCTTCTGCTGTTGGGCCGTAGCGGGGCGCCGAGCAGCGAGGCCAGCAGTGTCACATTCAGCGATTTGTGGCGCTTCAGTCGTGAGCTGCCGGCGATTGCCTGGGCGGTGTCGCTGTTCGCCGCGTTTGAGGCGATGATCTTGACGCTGCTGCCGGTGTATTGCCTGCGCCAGGGCTTCACCGCAGAGATCGCATTGGCGATGGTCAGCACGGTGGTGGTCGGTGATGCGCTGCTGCAATTGCCGATTGGTGCGCTGGCGGATCGGCTGTCGCGGCGCACCTTGTTCACCGGCTGCGCAGTGATTCTGATGCTGTCGAGTCTGGCAATTCCGCTGCTCATCGACACCTTGCTGATCTGGCCGCTGTGGGTACTGTTTGGTGCCAGCGCGGGTGGTTTGTTTACCTTGTCGCTGATTCTGATCGGCGAGCGTTATCGCGACGATGCGCTGGTGCGGGCCAATGCGCACATTGCGCAACTGTGGGGCGTTGGGTGTCTGGTCGGGCCGTTGGCGGCGGGGGCGGGTAGCCAGTGGATCAGTGGACACGCGCTGCCGCTGTTGATGGCGGCGGGGGCGTTTGGCCTGGTGATTCTGCTGATGCGCCAAGGCGCGTTCGGCACAGTGGCTGAGCCTGCCTGAGATCTTTGTGGCGAGGGAGCTTGCTCCCGCTTGAGTGCGCAGCGCTCACAGAATTATGGGGCCGCTGCGCAGCCCGGCGGGAGCAAGCTCCCTCGCCACAAAAGCGTTCTACTACAGCATTCGCTCAAGCCCGACGTGGGTGCTGAACCACGCATTGAAGCGTCGCCACCAACTCCCAGGCTCCTTGGTCAAAGTGTGCAGTTTGCCGTCGTCCTCGGTGACCCAGACGATGTTGCCGTCCTGCAATTTCGCTTCGTAGCTGAGTGCTGGCGCCATGCCCTGCATCGCCAGTTCACGCACATGCGCCGCCAGTTCCGGGCTGTCCACCAGCACCCCGACTTCGGTATTCCACAGCACCGAGCGCGGGTCGAAATTGAATGAGCCGATGAACGATTTCTGCCTGTCGAAGATCATCGCCTTGCTGTGCAAACTGGAATCAGAGCCGCGAAACGACTTGCTGTAAAACACATGCGGCCCGCTGCCGCCGCCGTCGCCGGGCTGGCGGCGCAGTTCGTAGAGTTTTACCCCATGCTCCAGCAGTGCCTTGCGATAAGGCGCGTAACCGCCGTGTACTGCCGGCACGTCGGTGGCTTCGAGCGCGTTGGTCAGCAGCTTCACCGAGACCCCGGCATCGGCACGCCCAGTCAAGTACACCAGCCCCGGCTGGCCCGGCACGAAGTAGGCGGAAATCATGATCAGCTCTTTGCTCACGCCGCGCAGTTCCGGCGCCAGTTGCGTGGTCAACAGCAACTGCGCATCCGGCTCGCCTTTGGACAGCACCTTGCTCGGTGCATCCCACAGCGCCTGATTCCAGGCCCAGATCAGCTCACGGCGCCAGACATCCATGCGCGGATCGGTGCGGTACTTCATCAACTGCTGATACAGCGCGTGATTCTGTTTACGGGTTTCTTCGAGGGATTCTTCCAGCCGGGTGCGGGTGTTTTGCAGATCCCTGACCGACGGTTTGCTGGAGAGGAATTGTTCGATCGGCTTGCTCAGTGCGCTGTTCCAGTACTGATCGAAGCTGTGGCCGAGCTGTTCCGCCACTGGTCCGACGCTGAGCATGTCGATGTCGGTGAAATTCAGGTTTGGCTCGGCATCGAAGTACTCGTCGCCCAGATTGCGTCCGCCGACGATGGCCACGCTGTTGTCCGCCAGCCAGAGTTTGTTGTGCATGCGCCGGTGTTGCAGCGACAGGTTGAACAGCCGCCCGGCCGCGCGGGTGACACCGGTGCTGCGCCCAAGATGCAGCGGATTGAACAGGCGAATCTTGATCTGTGGATGCGCCGCCAGCGTGGCAATGATCTGGTCGAGACCGTCGCTGGTGGTGTCATCCAGCAGGATGCGCACGCGCACGCCACGGTCGGCAGCTTTCAACAGTTCTTCAACGAGCATCCGCGTACTGACGCCGTCGTGCACGATGTAGTACTGCAAATCGAGGCTGCTTTGCGCGTTACGAATCAGTTCGGCGCGGGCGGTGAACGCTTCGGTGCTGTTAGACAGCAGGCGAAAGCCCGACTGACCCTTGTACGGCGCAGCCTGGGCCTGAATCGAACGGCCGAACGCCGAGCCGTCTGCCGGCAGCGCCTGGCTCGGCTGGCGAGGTGCGCTCAGCGAGGCGCATCCGCCAAGCAGCAGGACGAGCAGCAGTGCAAATGGTAGGGAGTGTCTGGAGCTCAAGTCGGATCGTTCCGCGTGTGGCCGAGGCCGGAAGTATGGCACGGCGTTGCTGGCGTGCTACCCAACTCACTGATCAGTCAATCCGACCCGCGCGGTAGAGCGGCGTGTAGCTTATGACTGTCGGCAGGGCGAGAGTTCTTAAACAAATTGAAGAATTTTCCGGCTCACATCAGCTACGCCATGCAGCGATTTTTCCAGCGTCGATCAAGAACCTGCCTTACATCACATCCACGAAGCAATTGGAATAATGGCCGCGCTGATTCCGAGGCAGGACTTTTCCTGTTTTTCAGCAGAAGACGCGCAGCTGGCCGTCATCTTTCGGTTCTTATGGAGTGAGAAATTTCATGCGCAAAACCTTTCGTGCAATTGCTGTGGCAACCGCCCTGTCACCGGTCCTGGTCATGGCCGACGGTGCAGATCTGAGCATCACCGGCACTATCATCCCGACCTCGTGTACCCCGGGCTTTGCCGGCGGCAACACGGTGCATCTGGGCGATATTTCTGCCGCGTCGCTGAACCGCGACCGCCAGACCGAACTGGCCAACCACAATGTCACCTTGAACGTGAGCTGCTCGGCGTCAGCGCCGATGGCGATCAAGGTGCATGACAATCAGTCGCATACCCAACTGCCGGGCATCGTCGTCGACGGCACTGACTGGGCTCTGTACATCTACGGGATCGGCGAGGTCGGCGGGACCAAGATCGGCGGTTATGGCCTGCGATTCGGTACGCCGACGGTCGATGGTGAGGCTTCGATCGTGATGTACAAGCAAGGCACCGATACCAATTGGGACGTGCCGGCACCTGCCACGCTGGTGGGTAAAAACTATGAAGGCAATCTGCGTTATTCGTGGGGTCGCAGCGTGTCTGCCGGGCCGCTTGCCGGGGTGGTGCACATCTTTCCGATGACGCTGGTGCCGGTCATTGGCCCGGCATCGAATCTGCCGATCACCTCTGCGATTGCCCTCAACGGTTCGGCGACCTTCGAGCTGCTTTACCTCTGACGGGGCGCGCGTCGACGTTTTGCGTCGGCTGCGCCAGACACTCTTTGCGGTGACGTCGACAGGCTGCGGCTGCGTGCGCGGCCTGTCATTTCCAATCAACACATCTGGCTGGCCCGTGGCCCGGCATCAATGCCGGCTGCGCGCTCGCCTGTGGACAACGACATGAACACCTTTGTGCGCAACGCCATCACCAGTGTGCTGCTGGTTGCCTTATGGGTGCCAGGCCCGATCCAGGCGGCCGGAATGGTTCCTGAAACACCGGTCGTGGTACTGGATGAAGCGGTCGGTGAGGCCGGGATCAATGTGTTCAACAGCGAAGCGCATCCAGCGCTGTTGCACACGTCTATCGAAGACGTGCCACAGGACACCGAGCCACTGTTGTTGCTGACGCCACCGGTTACCCGGGTCGAGCCCGGTGCCACCCAGCGTGTGCGTTTTATTTTGCGCAGTGCCGAGCCGTTGGAAACCGAGCGCCTGAAACGGGTCGTGTTCGAGGGTATTGCGCCGCAGGATTCATCCGGCAAGGCGCAAGTGAATTTCAGCGTGCGCCAGAACATCCCGGCGATCCTGCGTCCGGCCAATCTGCCGGTCGACCGTGAGCCATGGAAGCATCTGCTCTGGTCGCGCCAGGGCGCCGAGGTGCAGGTGCGCAATCCCAGCCCGTATGTCGTACGGCTGGGCCACGCGGTGAACGTGCTGCCGGGGCGGCAGGAGATGGATCTGGGGCGCACTTACGTGCTGCCCGGCGAAACACTGACATTGAGTGGGGCGGTCACGCCGGGCCAGGAAATGACGCAGGTGCGGCTGTTTCCAGTGACCACTTACGGTTTCGCCATTGAGCACTACGATGCACCGTTGGTGATGGACTGATGAACCGGCGCTGCCACTGCACCACTTGGCTGCTGCTCGCGCTCGGCGGTGGGTGGACGCCGAGTCATGCCGCTTCGAGCGAAACGCGCGCCCCCCTGCTGATGGTGCAGTTCAATCAGGACGTGCTCAAGTCGCGCGGGCTGGATCCGCGTGTGGCCGACTATTTCAGCCGGGCGTCGCGCTTTCGCGAGGGCGAACAAGCAGTAACACTATCGGTCAACGGCGCACCCAAAGGGCGCTTGCAGGTGACCTTCGATGCCGAGGGTGAATTGTGTTTTGCGCCCTCTTTGCTGGAGCGTGGCGGCATCAGAAATCCGCAGCCTGTTGCGCCCGTCCCCGGACCTGCATGCGAGCTGTTCGCTCAACGCTTCCCGGATGCCGTGGTGCAAGCCGATCCGTCGCGCGAACACGTCGAACTGCTGGTGCCGACCGATGTATTGCTGCCTGATAGCCCGGCGCGGCGCAACTTCGTCAATGGCGGCACGGCGGGACTGTTCAATTACGACGCGTTGATGCTCGGCAGCCGCTATGCCGGGCAATCCTCGCAGTACCGCAGCCTCAACGCCGAAGTCGGCCTGAATGCGGCGGACTGGGCTTTTCGCAGTCGTCAGGCGTACAGCGAGTCCGGCGGGCAGGGCCGGGTCGAGCATCTGTACGCCTACGCATCGCATACCTTCGAGCGCTATCAGGCCAATCTGCAATTGGGCCAGTTGAATATGCTTTCGCCGCTGTTTGCCGGCGAGGCCTTCAACGGTTTTCAGGTGCAGCCGGAACTGGCACTGATGGAGTTCGGCGAGGACAGCGCCGGTGCCCGGGTTGAGGGTATCGCCTATTCCGCAGCGCGGATCGAGGTGACGCAGAATGGTGCGCTGATCTACACCACCGTAGTGCCCAGCGGCCCGTTCACGCTGGTGGGTTTGCCGCTGCTGAGTCAAAACGTCGATCTGGAAGTCACGGTGCACGAAGAGGACGGCCAGCAGCGGCGGTTCATTGTGCCGGCTACGCAGCTGCGCGGGGCGCTGCCGGGCCGGGCGGCAGGCTATGGATTGGCCGCCGGGCAGGTGCGGCGTTATGCCGGGGACGAGCGGGATGCGCCGTCGTTTGTCGCGGCCAGCAAGGATTGGCAACTTGGCCCGCGCTGGCAGACCACCGGCGGAGCGATGCTTGGCAGCGGCTATCAGTCGTTGGGCTGGGCGATGCAAGGGGCGGTCGGTGATCGCCTGATACTGGGTGGCCGCCAAGTGATTTCCCGGGCGCAGGACCAGGCACTGTCCGGTACGCAGTTGCAATGGACCGTCAACGGTCTGCTCACCGAAGGACTGTCAGCCAGTCTCGCGCTGACTCAACAGACTCAGGATTTTCGTACGCTGTCGGACACCACTTGGGATGCGCGCAACGACCAGCCGTACCAGCGCGTGCGCAATCAACTGTCGGCGAATCTCAGTAGCAGCAGTCCGACCCTTGGCAGTTTATCCGGCAGCTATTCACGGTTCTCGATGTTTGACGGGACGGCCTCTTCACGCGTCGCGCTGGCTTGGTCGCAGAGCATCCGGCGGGCCAATGTGTCGCTGACTGTGGAACGCGATGTTGGAGGTGATGCGGATGATGCGCGCGGCACGGCGGCGTATCTGAGCGTCAGTCTGCCGTTGGGACCGCGCCAGTCATTGCGCGGCTATGTGCGCAATGATCAGGTCAGCGGCACGCGCAGCGGTCTGCGCTTCAACGAGCACCTCAGCGATACCGTGGCCTACAGCGTCGGCGCCGAGCGCCCGGATCACGGCACCCTCGACTACAACGGGCGGCTCAACCTGCTGCCGCGTTACAGCCAGCTCGACATGGGCTATTCGCGCAGCGGCGCCGGCGATCAGACCTATGACGTTGGCTTGCGCGGCGGGGCGTTGGTGCATGCTGACGGCGTGACCCTCTCACCTTATCCGCTGCGCGATACCTTTGCCTTGCTCAAGGCCGGCGACAGCGCCGGGATCAAGCTCAACACCCCGCGCGGCCCGGTCTGGACCGACTACGCAGGCCATGCAGTGGCAGCGAGCCTGCCGGCCTACAGCAAGGGCCGGGTGGAACTCGACACCGCCAGCCTTGGACGCAACGTCGATGTGCACAACGCTTATCAAGAAGTCGAGGCCGGACGCAACGCGGTGTCACGTCTGGCGTTCGAGATAGTGACGACGCGGCGCCTGCTGTTGCAGGCGCGCACGGTGGATGAGGTGTTTTTGGGCAAGGGTTTCGGTGTGTTCGACGGTCAGGGGGAATACGTCACCAGCGTGCTGGCGGCCGGGCGGATTTTTCTGCCTGACGTTCAGCCGGGTCTCGAATTGCATGTCCTGCTACCGGAGGGACAACGCTGTCGTCTCGAGTTCTCCATGAGCGAGGAGCGTGATCTCGACGCACTGTATGAAACCGCGCAGGCCATCTGCCGGACTGTCTGAACAAGGAAAACAGCATGCACAGATTGAAAGCAGCGGCTCTGGGCGGGATATTGCTATGCCTGCCGATGTTCATGGAGCAGGCGCAGGCGAACCCCGATTGCACCATCAGACTCGGCCCTGCCACCATCGATTTTGGCTCGACCACCCGCGGGCAGTTGCTGGCGCAGTCGACTTCGGCGAATGTATTGAGCTTTGGTTTGCGTCGGGCGCAGGTCACTGTTCAGTGTGAACGGCCCGGCCCGTTGCGCATGGAACTGGTCGGGCCGGCGGCCGATGCCGCGCAATATCGCTTCGGCGCCGGTACGCTGCGGGTGCGGGTGCGTGTGCTGGCGCTGCGCATGGACGGCAAGCCGGTGCAGTGGCTGAGCGAGGGAGAAGGGCTGGATAGCGACGTTTTGCGTCCGGGTTCGCGGCTGACACCTGCGCTCGCCGGAACAGCAATCGAAGGCCAAAGTCTGGAAGTCGAGCTGGAGCTGGAGGCGCGTATCCCGACAGTGGCCAGCCGAGTCAGTGACCTGACCCGTTTCGAGGCTGACCTGGGGTTTCGCCTGCGCTGAGCCGGGTCAGCTGTGACTGTCAGCCAGCAGTCTGATCGCCGCTGCGCCTACCTTGCGCACCGCGTCTTCAATCTGCGGTGTCGGCTTGGCCGCGTAGTTCATGCGCAGGCAATTGCGGTACTTGCCCGAGGCGGAAAAAATGCTGCCGACGGCAATCTGTACGCCTTGATCGTGCAGCGCCCGATTCAGTTTCAGCGTATCGAAACCTTCCGGCAGTTCGACCCACAGCATGAAGCTGCCTTGCGGACGGCTGGCGCGCGTCCCAGCCGGGAAATAGCGCGTCACCCAGTCGATCATCGCGTCACGATTGCGCTGGTATTGCATGCGCATCCGCCGCAAATGCGGCTCGAAGTGTCCGGCCTTGAGAAATTCGGCGATAGCGATCTGTGGCTGCGGCGCGGTGGAACCGGTGCTGATGTATTTCATGTGCAGCACTCGTTCCAGATACCGCCCCGGTGCGACCCAACCGATGCGCAGCCCCGGCGCCAGGGTTTTGGAAAATGAACTGCACAGCAACACCCGACCGTCTTCGTCGAAAGATTTGATCGTGCGCGGACGCGGGTAGGTGTAGGCCAGTTCGCCATACACATCGTCTTCAATGATCGCCACGTCAAACTTCTGCGCGAGGTTGAGCAGCGCGCGTTTGCGCGCCTCGGGCATGATGTAGCCGAGGGGGTTGTTGCAGTTGGGCGTGAGCTGGATAACCTTGATCGGCCATTGCTCCAGCGCCAGTTCCAGTGCTTCGAGGCTGATGCCGGTGAGCGGGTCGGTGGGGATTTCCAACGCTTTCATGCCCAGCCCTTTGAGGGTCTGCATGGCGCCGTGAAAGCTCGGCGAATCCACCGCCACAATGTCGCCCGGTTCGCAGATCGCGTGGATGCTGGTGGACAGTGCTTCATGGCAACCGGTGGTCACCACCAGATCGCTGGCGCTCAACTGGCAGCCGGAATCGAGCATCAACCGCGCGATCTGTTCGCGCAGTTCGAGGGTGCCGTGAATGTTGTCGTAATACAGGCCGGGCATGTCCTGTCGGCGGCTGATTCGGGCGAGACCACGCAACAGCGGCTTCATGGTTGGTGAACTGATGTCGGGCATGCCGCGACCGAGTTGCACCACGTCTTTGCGCGGCACGGCGCGAATCAGTTCAAGCACCTGATCCCACTGCGAAATCTCCACCGGCCGCTGCGCCGGACGCCCGACCGCGGGCAGCTCAGGCAGCTCGCGACCGACCGGCACGAAGTAGCCGGACTTGGGTTTCGGCGTCGCCAGTCCGCTGTCTTCGAGCATGCGATAAGCCTGCTGCACCGTGCTCAGACTGACTCCATGTTCTACGCTCAAGGCGCGTACCGATGGCAAGCGATCGCCAGGGCGGTAGAAACCTTGTTCGATGCGCGTGCCGAGTAATTCGGCGAGGTTCACATAAAGAGTCATGACACTGCCTCGATGCAGATGATTCGTTAAACCAGTACAGATGCGGCAAAAATCGACAATTCAGCGGCAGAATCAGCAAATCTGTATGGAGTTAATACAGTTGTGTTGAATCTGTAATGCTTTTGCCGACCCGCGCATCATGGAATCTCTGGCTACCCAAGTAAACAGGAGCGACAAAAATGAACGGTTTGAGCGATGTGCGGCTGACGTTACACAGTCAGGAACTGGTGGCAGGGCAGGAGGACAGTGCATGGAATACAGCCCTGCGCAACGCGCCGTCCGGCCTGAGTCGCTGGGGACTGTTCTGGCATCGTCTGCACACGCGCAAGGCGTTATTGAGTCTGACGGCGGATCAGCTCGAGGATATCGGGCTGACGCGGGAGCAGGCGCAGGAGGAGGGCTTGAAGCCGTTCTGGCGGATCTGAGTTTTGTGTTGTTCTTGCGGGCCTCATCGCTGGCAAGCCAGCTCCCACAGGTTTCATGGTGAACACAAATGTTGTGAGCATCCGAGATCACTGTGGGAGCTGGCTTGCCAGCGATAGCGATTTCAAGGGCGCCGAAAAACTATCAGACCAACTCTTTCAGGCGATGCCACAACATCCCCAACGCCAGCAACGGCGAGCGCAAATGCTTGCCGCCGGGGAAGGTGATGTGCGGCACTTTGGCGAACAGATCGAACCCGCCGCTGTGCTGCCCGCTGATCGCCTCGGCGAGCAACTTGCCGGCCAGGTGCGTGGCATTCACCCCGTGACCGGAATAAGCCTGGGCGAAATACACATTCGGCTGATCCGCGAGCCGACCGATTTGCGGCAACCGATTGGCGCCGATGCCGATCATCCCGCCCCACTGATAATCGATCTTCACCCCGGCCAGTTGCGGGAACACTTCGAGCATTTTCGGCTGCATGTACGCGCCGATGTCCTGCGGATCGCGCCCCGAATAATGGCAGGCGCCACCGAACAGCAAACGCCGATCCGCCGAGAGCCGGTAGTAATCCAGCGCGACCCGTTGATCGCACACCGCCATGTTCTGCGGCAGCAGTTCGTGGGCCTGTTGTTCGCTCAGCGGTTCGGTGGCGATGATGTAGCTGCCGGCGGGCAGCACTTTGCCGCTGAGTTGCGGATTGAGGTTGTTCAAATAAGCGTTGCAGCCCAGCACCAGAGTCTTCGCGCGCACCGAGCCCTGCGCTGTGTGCACCCGCACTTCAGGGCCGTAATCGATGCGCGTGACAGCCGACTGTTCGAACAGCTTCACGCCCAGATGCTGCGCGGCGGCGGCTTCGCCCAGTGCCAGGTTGAGCGGATGCAAATGCCCCGAACCCATGTCGATCAAACCGCCGATGTAGCGTTTGGAGCCGACTACGGTGTGCATTTCATCGGCTTGCAGCAGGCGGGTTTCGTGGCGGTAGCCGAGGCTGCGCAGTTCTTCGGCGTCCTCGGCAAAACCTTCCAGGTCACGCGGTTTGTTGGCGAGGTCGCAATAGCCCCAAGTCAGGTCGCAGGGAATCTGAAATTGCTCGACGCGCTGGCGGACGATTTCCACGGCTTCCAGGCCCATGAGTTTCATCTCGCGCACGCCGTCGGCACCGATCACGTTGGCGAACTGATCGAGGCCGTGGCCGACCCCGCGAATCAACTGCCCGCCATTACGGCCGCTGGCGCCCCAGCCGATCTTGTGTGCTTCGAGCAACACCACGCTCAAGCCGCGCTCAGCCAGTTCCAGCGCAGTGTTCAACCCGGAGAAGCCGCCGCCAACCACGCACACGTCCGCGATCAGCTCGCCTTGCAGCACCGGATGATCGGGCTGCGGCAGGCTGCTGGCGGCGTAATAAGAGGCAACGTGCGGTTGGCTCGCGGTGGTGTGGGCGCGGGCAGTCATGGGCGTCATCCTGAGGCGGGGGGTGTCGAGAAAATTTGACGGAGCATAAGCCGCACGCCCGAAGGTGGGCAACACTGGTCGGGCGTTGCTGTCTGGATCGGAGGTTTTGCGGCACAATTGCCGCCTATTTCACGTTGGTTACCGCGTCGATGAGCTGCAACAGCGAGACAATCCGCACCCTGCGTCAGCAAATTCCTTCGTTCGACTGCGTGCCGGGCTGCCACGACTGCTGCGGGCCGGTTACCACGTCGCCGGAAGAAATGGCGCGTTTGCCGCGCAAGACCCGCGCCGAGCAGGATGCGGCAATGGAAGAACTGAACTGTGTGCACCTGGGGCCGAATGGCTGCACGGTGTATGGCGAGCGGCCGCTGATCTGCCGCTTGTTCGGCACCACCAAAACCCTGCCGTGCCCGAATGGGCGTGGGCCGGTGGAGCTGATTCATCCGCGTGTCGAGAAGCAGATTTTCGAATACATGGCGGAGAATCGGCAGGTTTTGGTTTAGCGGATTTTGCTTTGGGCCGAGTCGATGCCATCGCTGGCAAGCCAGCTCCCACAGGATCGTGGTGGACACATATTTTTGTGACCGCCAGCAATCACTGTGGGAGCTGCGGTGCGACGATTCGACTTGCCAGCGATAGGGCCGGGTCAGGCCCAACAAATCTCAGTCTGGAATCGGCAGGCACAGGCTCTCTTTGACTTCCTCCATCACGATGTAGCTCTTGGACTCGCGCACATGCGGCAGCTTGAGCAGGATGTCGCCCAGCAGCTTGCGGTACGAGGCCATCTCGGAAATCCGCGCCTTCACCAGATAGTCGAAATCCCCTGACACCAGATGGCACTCCAACACATGCGGCAGTTTCAGCACCGCGCGTCGGAACTCTTCGAAAGTGTCGCCGGATTTGTAGTCGAGGCTGATCTCGACAAACACCAACAGACTACCCTTCAAGTGCTGCGGATTCAGCCGGGCGTTGTAGCCCATGATGATCCCCTCGCGCTCCAGCCGCCGCACGCGCTCGGTGCAAGGTGTGGTGGAGAGGCCGACCTTTTCACCCAGTTCGGTAAAGGAAATCCGCCCGTCGGCCTGCAAGATGCGCAAGATGTTGCGATCGATCTTGTCCAGCTCACGTTTGGTCTGAGTGTTGGTACGCATAGGGGATGCGCCTCCGTGAAAAGGGTTTTTGCCGAGAATTGTCGCCAAATATAGGCGCTTATACAGTGAAAAGCACTGGCCATTCTTTTTTACACTGCGCGCATCATTGCTCTGACTACAGAGCCAACAGACATGCGCGGCACGCCGCGATGAGGGATACAAAAATGCGCGTTATGGTCTTGGGTAGCGGCGTCATCGGTACCGCCAGTGCTTACTATCTGGCCCGTGCCGGATTTGAAGTGGTGGTGGTCGACCGCCAGCCTGCCGCGGCCATGGAGACCAGTTTCGCCAACGCCGGCCAGGTCTCGCCGGGTTATGCCTCGCCGTGGGCCGCGCCGGGCGTACCGCTCAAGGCCATCAAGTGGCTGCTGCAACGTCACGCGCCGCTGGCGATCAAGGCCACCGCCGACATCGACCAATACCTGTGGATGGCGCAGATGCTGCGCAATTGCACCGCCAATCGTTACGCAGTGAACAAAGAGCGCATGGTGCGTCTGTCCGAGTACAGCCGCGACTGCCTCGACGAGTTGCGCGCTGAAACCGGCATCGCCTACGAAGGCCGCAGCCTCGGCACCACGCAATTGTTCCGCACGCAGGCGCAGTTGGATGGCGCGGCCAAAGACATCGCCGTACTCAAAGAGTCTGGCGTACCGTTTGAAGTCCTCGACCGCGCCGGCATTGCCCGGGTCGAGCCGGCGCTGGCAGGCGTTACCGATATCCTCGCTGGCGCCCTGCGTCTGCCGAACGATCAGACCGGCGACTGCCAGATCTTCACCACACGACTCGCCGAAATGGCAGTCAATCTCGGTGTCGAATTCCGCTTCGGTCAGGACATCCAGCGCCTCGACTTCGCCGGTGATCGCATCAACGGTGTGTGGATCGACGGCAAGCTGGAAACCGCCGACCGCTACGTGTTGGCGCTCGGCAGCTACTCGCCGCAACTGCTCAAGCCGCTGGGCATCAAGGCCCCGGTTTATCCATTGAAGGGTTACTCGCTGACGGTGCCGATCACCAACCCGGCGATGGCCCCGACGTCGACCATCCTCGACGAGACCTACAAGGTCGCGATCACCCGTTTCGACAACCGCATCCGCGTTGGCGGCATGGCCGAGATCGCCGGTTTTGACCTGTCGCTGAATCCGCGCCGCCGCGAAACCCTGGAGATGATCGTCAACGACCTTTATCCTCAGGGCGGCAATCTGGCCGAAGCGAGCTTCTGGACCGGCCTGCGTCCGACCACGCCGGACGGTACGCCGATCGTCGGTGCGACCCCGTTCAGTAACCTGTTCCTCAACACCGGTCACGGCACGCTCGGCTGGACCATGGCCTGCGGCTCCGGCCGATTGCTGGCAGACCTGATGGCGAAGAAAACGCCGCAGATCAGCGCCGCCGGCCTCGATATTTCCCGTTACGGCAATAAACCTCAGGAGTCCGCAAAACATGGCAATCCAGCGCCAGCTCACCAATGAGCGCATGAGTCAGATCGTCAGCCACAACGCTACGGTGTATCTGTCCGGGCAGGTCGGCGATGACTTCGACGCCGGAATTGAACAGCAGACTCGCGAAGTATTGGCCAATATCGAGCGCTTGCTCGATCTGGCCGGCACCGACAAACAGCACCTGCTGTCGGCGACCATCTACCTGAACGACATCGCGGCGCACTTCGCCGGGATGAATTCGGTGTGGGATCAGTGGCTGCCCAAAGGCGCCGCGCCGGCCCGCGCTACCGTCGAAGCGAAGATGGCCAAGCCGAGCATTCTGGTTGAAATCTCGATTGTCGCTGCGCTGCCGTAACCCGCTGTAAAGATCCCTCTCCCGGTGCTGTTGGCGGTTCACGTCGTCAGCCAGCGCCGGTTTTTATTCCCATGACCGCCTAGAAGTCTGCCGCCATGCGTCCTGCTCGTGCCCTGATCGACCTTCAAGCCCTGCGCCACAACTACCAGATCGCCCGTGAACTCACCAAGGCCAAGGCCCTCGCGGTGATCAAGGCGGATGCCTACGGCCATGGCGCGGTGCGTTGCGCCCAGGCGCTGGAAGGCGAGGCCGATGGTTTTGCAGTGGCGTGCATCGAAGAAGCGCTGGAGCTGCGAGCCGCCGGGATTCGCGCACCGATTCTGCTGCTTGAAGGCTTTTTCGAAGCCGATGAGCTGGCGCTGATCGTCGAGCATGATTTCTGGTGCGTGGTGCATTCGCTGTGGCAGCTCGAAGCGATCGAACAGGCCACGCTGAGCAAGCCGATCAGCGTGTGGCTGAAGCTCGATTCGGGCATGCACCGCGTTGGCCTGCATCCGAAAGATTATCCGGCGGCTTATCAGCGTCTGCTGGCCAGCGGCAAGGTTTCGAAAATTGTCTTGATGAGCCACTTTGCCCGCGCTGATGAACTGCACCAGCAGAGCAGCGCCGATCAGGTCGCAGTGTTCGAGGCCGCGCGCCAGGGTTTGGCTGCCGAAGTCAGTCTGCGCAACTCGCCGGCCGTATTGGGCTGGCCGCAGATCCACAGCGACTGGGTGCGTCCGGGCATCATGCTCTACGGCGCCACACCGTTCGAAGAAGCCCACACCGTGGCCGGGCGTCTGCTGCCGGTAATGACCCTCGAATCGAAAGTCATCAGCGTGCGCGAACTGCCGGCGGGCGAGCCGATCGGCTACGGCGCACATTTCATCACCGACAAGCCGATGCGCATTGGCGTGGTGGCTATGGGTTATGCCGACGGTTACCCGCGTCAGGCACCGACCGGCACGCCGGTTCTGGTGGCCGGTAAACGCAGCCGCATTCTTGGCCGCGTATCGATGGACATGCTGTGTGTCGATCTGACCGATGTGCCGGAAGCCGACCTCGGTTCGACCGTTGAGCTGTGGGGCAAGAATATCCTCGCCAGTGAGGTGGCGAAGTGCGCGGGCACCATTCCCTACCAGATTTTCTGCAACCTGCGTCGGGTGCCAAGGCTCTATTCCGAGGGTTGACGCCCAAGCGGGGGTCAAGTGTTGTAAATACTGAACGCTGTCGCCATGATAACGCTCAATATTTCTACAACATCTGGAGGCTCCCACATTGGACGTCGGTGAACGACTGCAATCGATTCGCAAGCTCAAAGGGCTTTCCCAGCGTGAACTCGCCAAACGCGCGGGCGTCACCAACAGCACCATCTCGATGATCGAAAAGAACAGCGTCAGCCCTTCGATCAGTTCGCTGAGGAAAGTTCTGGGCGGGATTCCCATGTCCATGGTCGAGTTTTTTTCCGAAGAAATCCTGCAGGAAATCCCGACCCAGATCGTCTACAAGGCCAATGAGCTGATCGACATCTCGGACGGCGCCGTGACCATGAAACTGGTCGGCCGCGCGCACCCGAGCCGCGCCATCGCGTTCCTCAATGAAATCTACCCGCCGGGCGCCGACACCGGCGAAGAAATGCTCACCCACGAGGGCGAGGAAACCGGGATTCTGGTCGAAGGCCGACTGGAACTGGTGGTGGGGCTTGAAACTTTTATCCTCGAAGCCGGCGACAGCTACTACTTTGAAAGTACCAAGCCGCATCGTTTCCGCAATCCGTTCGATGCACCGGCGCGACTAATCAGCGCAGCCACGCCGGCGAATTTTTAAGCAAAGAAGCGCCAGGCCATTACGGCGAAGGCACCCGCAACGTTTTACCGATTCACAACAAGACCCCTTTAACCATGGGGTTGTTTCAGTGTGGCGGGCTAACCGCTATACTTGCGCCCGCCTGCGAACCGTGGCCGCAGGCGTGAATAGCCACCATTGAGGGTGAACGCGTGAATCTAATTATGAAAATGCTGGCCGTACCAGCAACCGTACTGGCCCTCTGGGCTGCCAGCGCTCAAGCTGCGACGAACGACGATATTGCCAAACGCCTCGAGCCAGTCGGCCAGGTGTGTGTTCAGGGTCAGGAATGCAAGGGCATGGAAGTGGCTGTGAGTGCCGGCGGCGGTGATGCCAAGACGCCTGACTCGATCATTGCCAAACATTGCAACGCTTGCCACGGCTCCGGCCTGTTGGGTGCACCGAAAATCGGTGACACGGCCGCCTGGAAAGAACGTGCCGACAAGCAGGGCGGCCTCGACGGCATCCTCGCCAAGGCCATCACCGGCATCAACGCCATGCCGCCGAAAGGCACCTGTGCTGATTGCTCCGACGCCGATCTGAAAGGCGCGATCGAGAAGATGTCCAACCTGAAGTAAGGCGCTCTTCTGATGAAAAAACCGTCTTCGGACGGTTTTTTTGTGCCTGCGATTCAGCCTTGAGGCTGTTCATTGCAGCAAAGACCCGGCAATCTCGGTCGTACCTCTATTCACGGAACGGGCGGGAGGCTTCAGATGGTGCAGTTGTGTTCGATCGAACAAGCGGTGGACGACGTGCTGGCGCGGTTGCCGGCGCATATCCACATGGGCATGCCGTTGGGCCTGGGCAAACCGAATCACTTCGTCAACGCGCTGTATCGGCGCATTGCAGCACTGCCCGAGCGGCGGCTGACGATCTACACCGCCCTGTGTCTCGGCCGGCCGACCTTGGGCGATGGCTTGCAGAAGCGCTTCATCGAACCCTTCGTCGAGCGCGTGTTCGGTGACTATCCAGAACTGGAGTTCCTCGCCGATCTGCACCGCGACAGCTTGCCCGCCAATATCCATATCGAACAGTTTTTCATGCGGCCCGGCAGCCTGCTCAACAGCGCGCCGGCCCAGCAGGATTACGTCAGCAGCAATTACAGCCACGCCGCCCGTGACATCAACGCCGCTGGCCTGAATCTGGTGGCGCAGTTGGTCGCGAGCAGCGGCGAACATCCGGATCGTCTCAGTCTGAGCTGTAACCCGGACATCACCCTCGACCTGCTGCCGATGATCGCCAAGCGCCGCGAAGCCGGGGAAACCATTGTGCTGGTCGGTCAGGTGCACACCGATCTGCCTTACATGCCGGGCGATGCCGAAGTCGACATCGATGCTTTCGACTTTCTGATCGACGAAAAGGACAGCTCCACGCTGTTCTCCACGCCGAACATGCCCGTTGGTTTTCAGGATCATTTCATCGGTTTGCACGCCAGTACGCTGGTGCGCGACGGCGGCACGCTGCAGATCGGCATCGGTTCGATGGGCGATGCGCTCACCGCGGCGTTGCTCGCCCGTCAGGCCGACAATGCCGGTTATCAAACGCTGCTGGCCGACATCAATCTCAGCCAGTGGGCGCAACTTATCCACAAGGAGGGCGGCACCGCGCCGTTTGCCAAAGGCCTTTACGGTTGCAGCGAAATGTTCGTCAACGGTCTGCTGGTGTTGGCGGATGCCGGGATCATCCGGCGCAAGGTCTACCCCGACGTGCCAACGCAGGAGCAGGCCAACGCCGGCACGCTCGATGAGGCGGCGCAAACCGACGGCATTTCGGTGCATGGCGGCTTCTTCCTCGGCCCGCGCAGTTTTTATGAGCGCTTGCGTGAGTTGCCGCAAAGCAAGCGTCTCGAATTCAACATGACCCGCATCAGCTACATCAACGAGCTGTACGGTCAGGAACAACTCAAGCGTTTGCAGCGCCTCGATGCACGGTTTATCAACACCGTGTTCACCATGACCCTACTGGGCGCCGGAGTGGCTGATCAACTGGAAGACGGGCGCGTGCTCAGTGGCGTTGGCGGGCAGTACAACTTCGTTGCTCAGGGGCATGCACTGGAAGGCGCGCGCTCTGTGCTGATCCTGCGCAGTTGGCGCGAGTCGGGTGGCGATGTCAGTTCGAACATTGTCTGGGAGTACGGCCACTGCACGATTCCACGGCATTTGCGCGACATCGTGGTTACCGAGTACGGCATCGCCGATCTGCGCGGCAAGACAGATTCAGCAGTGATTGAGGCGTTGTTGAACATCAGCGATTCACGCTTCCAGCCGGGGCTGATCGAGCAGGCGCAGAAAGTCGGCAAATTGCCGAAGGATTTCCGCATCGATCCACGTTTTGCCGACAACACGCCGCAGCGTTTGCAGGCGATTGCCGCAAACCATCCGAACCTGTTTCCGGAGTATCCGCTGGGTTGTGATTTCACCGAGGTGGAGCGCGATCTGTTGCGCGCGCTGAACTGGCTGAAGAGCAAGTTCAAACTCACCGAAATCTTCGAACTCGGCAAAGCCGCCCTCGACGCACCCGAGGCTGCGCTATACCCCGAGCATCTTGAGCGCATGCAACTGAGCAGTCCGGAAGGCTTGAAAGAAGATCTGTTTCAACGCCTGCTACTCACAGGCCTAAAAGCCACACAGCCGTAACGACCAACACATAACCTGTGGGAGCTGGCTTGCCAGCGATGGCGGTGTATCTTCCAACATCAATGTTGGCTGACAGGGCCCCATCGCTGGCAAGCCAGCTCCCACAGGGTTAATGCGGTGTGGCATGGTTATTCGATGAAGGTTACAACGCCATCCTTCAACGACTGCACGCGAGCCAGCGACTCGACGCGATAGCCCTGCGAATCGAGCTCGGCACGCCCGCCCTGGAACGACTTCTCGATCACGATGCCCAGACCGGCGACGGTAGCGCCGGCCTGCTTGATGATCGAAATCAGTGCCTGGGACGCCTTACCGTTGGCCAGGAAGTCGTCGATGATCAGCACGCGGTCGCTGCTGGTCAGGTGACGCGGGGAGATGGCCACGGTGCTTTCAGTCTTCTTGGTGAACGAGTAAACGGTCGCCGACAGCAGGTTTTCAGTCAGGGTCAGGGACTGTTGCTTGCGGGCGAAGATCACCGGCACGCCGAGGTTCAGACCGGTCATGATCGCCGGGGCGATGCCTGAGGCTTCGATGGTCACGATCTTGGTGATGCCCGAGTCCTTGAACAGCGCGGCGAATTCGTCACCGATCAGCTTCATCAGGGCCGGGTCGATCTGGTGGTTCAGAAAGGCGTCGACTTTCAGGACCTGATCGGAAAGCACGATGCCTTCTTCGCGGATTTTCTTGTGCAGTGCTTCCATGAAGCTGTCCTCGTTCGGCGCACGCGCGCCTGATCAAAAAAAAGTGGTCAATTCTAGCGCTTTAACATCGCGCGTATATCCGCCAATGCGCTGTTGCCGCGCACGACTTTGACTTCGGTCGGTGTGTCGTCGTTGCCTTCCCACGCCAGGTCGTCCGGCGGCAGCTCATCGAGGAAGCGACTTGGCGCGCAATCGATGATCTCGCCGTACTGTTTACGCTTGGCGGCGAAGGTGAAGGCCAGGGTCTGACGCGCGCGGGTGATGCCCACGTAGGCCAGGCGGCGTTCTTCTTCGATGGTGTCGGCTTCGATGCTGGAGCGGTGCGGAAGGATTTCCTCTTCCATGCCCATGATGAACACGTAGGGAAATTCCAGACCCTTGGACGCATGCAAGGTCATCATCTGCACGCCTTCGGCGCCATCTTCCTCTTCCTGCTGCCGCTCGAGCATGTCGCGCAGGACCAGTTTGCCGATGGCGTCCTCGACGGTCATTTCGCCTTCTTCATCCTTCTCAAGGGTGTTCTTCAACGCCTCGATCAGGAACCAGACGTTGCTCATCCGGTAGTCCGCAGCCTTGTCGCTGGAACTGTTGGTGCGCAGCCAGTTCTCGTAGTCGATGTCCATGACCATGCTGCGCAGCGCCGAGATCGGGTCTTCGCCGGCGCACTGCTCGCGCACCTTGTCCATGAAGCGCTTGAAGCGCGACAGGCGATCGGTGAAGCGGCTGTCGAGATGCTCGCCCAGACCGATTTCGTCGGTGGCGGCGTACATCGAGATCTTGCGTTCGGTGGCGTAATTACCGAGTTTTTCCAGGGTGGTCGAGCCGATTTCGCGGCGCGGCACGTTGATCACCCGCAGGAAGGCGTTGTCGTCGTCCGGATTGACGATCAGGCGGAAGTAGGCCATCAGGTCTTTGACTTCCTGGCGGCCGAAGAAGCTGTTGCCGCCGCTCAAACGATACGGCACCTGATGGTGCTGCAACTTCAGCTCGATCAGCTTGGCCTGGTAGTTGCCGCGATAGAGGATCGCGAAATCGCTGTACGGGCGGTCGGTGCGCAAGTGCAGGCTGAGGATTTCCATGGCCACACGCTCGGCTTCGGCGTCCTCGTTGCGGCAGCGGATCACGCGGATCTCGTCGCCGTGACCCATCTCGCTCCACAGCTGCTTTTCGAATTCGTGCGGGTTGTTCGAGATCAGCACGTTGGCGCAACGCAGGATTCGGCTGGTGGAACGGTAGTTCTGCTCCAGCATCACGACTTTCAGCGATGGATAGTCGTCCTTGAGCAGCATCAGGTTTTCCGGCCGCGCGCCACGCCAGGCGTAGATCGACTGGTCATCGTCGCCGACCACGGTGAACTGATTGCGCGTGCCGATCAGCAATTTCACCAGCAAATACTGACTGGCGTTGGTGTCCTGATATTCGTCCACCAGCAGGTAGCGGACTTTGTTCTGCCACTTCTCGAGGATGTCGGGGTTGTCCTGAAACAGCTTCACCGGCAGCAGGATCAGATCGTCAAAGTCCACCGCGTTGAACGCCTTGAGCGTGCGCTGATAGTGGGTGTAGACGATGGCGGCAGTCTGTTCCTTGGGGTTGCGCGCGTTTTCCAGCGCTTCGGGCGGCAGGATCAGGTCGTTTTTCCACGAGCCGATCATGTTCTTGATCTCGTCGACGCCGTCGTCGCCCGCGTATTCCTTTTGCATGATGTCGGTCATCAGCGCTTTGACGTCAGTTTCGTCAAAGATCGAGAAGCCCGGTTTGTAGCCCAGCCGCACGTGTTCCTTGCGGATGATGTTCAGGCCCAGGTTGTGGAAAGTGCACACCGTCAGGCCACGGCCTTCGCCGCCCTTGAGCAGGGTGCCGACCCGTTCCTTCATCTCGCGCGCGGCCTTGTTGGTAAAGGTCATGGCGACAATGTACTGGGCGCGGATGCCGCAGTTCTGGATCAGGTGCGCGATTTTGCGCGTGATCACGCTGGTCTTGCCGGAGCCAGCGCCGGCGAGCACCAAAAGAGGGCCGCCGACGTAGCTCACGGCTTCTTGCTGCCGGGGATTGAGTCGGGACATAGAAAAATTCGGGAGTCGTTGACGAAATGGGCCGGCATTTTAACAGGCTCAGCGAATTGTGCTGCTCTGTCCGACTTGTGACGCAATACGCGATTCAAATTTGCCGGTTTTGCTACTTTCACGCAGGATGCGTGGTGATTTTGCGGCTAATGTTCTCACTCATGACACACAGTGCGGTTTTTGATAACTGTTGTCATTTGGACATTGCTCTGCGCAACGGCATAATGCCCGCCGCCCACATCATTGCAGAGTCTAGGGAGTCAGCTTGACTACGCCTGTCGAACCCTTGCGTTTGCTGCTACTGGCCGAAGAGCCAGCGTGGACAGCGTTATTACGCGAGTGTCTGGCTCCCATGGGGAGCGCGGCAGTGCTGATCAGCGCGCCGAGCTGGGATTCGGTCAGCCGCCTGTTCGAGGACAATCGCAACGCGGTGTTGTTGACCATTGCGGCATTGCAACCGGCCCCCGGGCGTTGCAACCTGCCGACCGTGCTGTTGCTGGAGCACGAACCAGCGAGCGCACCTGATGGCGTCAGTGACTGGCTGGTGCGTGATGCGCTCGATCCCGACATGCTGCGTCGTTGCCTGCGCCATGTGCGCGAACGTGGCGTGCTGGAAAATACTCTGCAACGCCTCGCCGAGCAGGATCCGCTGACCGGCATCGCCAACCGTCAGGGCTTCCAGACACTGCTGACCGCGCGCCTTGCCGAAAACGACGGTCGCGGCCTGGCTCTGGGGCATCTCGATCTCGACAATTTTCGTCACGCCAACGACGCACTCGGCCATCAGGCCGGCGACCGTTTGATCCTGCAAGTGGTCGCGCGGCTGAAAAGTCAGCTGGAGGCGGGTGATCAACTGGCACGTCTGGGCAGCGACGAATTTGCCTTGCTGATCGACACCCGCCGCGCGCCGCAACGCGCCGAGTGGATTGCCGAACGCATCACCGAAGCCTTGGCCGAACCCTATTGGGTCGACGGCGAAAGCCTGTTGATCGGCTCCAGCCTCGGCATCGCGCATGCCCGCTCTCAGGGCGGCGCCGATCCACTGATGTGGCACGCGCACATCGCCATGCAGCAGGCCAAGAGCACCCAAGGCTGCACCTTTCATATCTTCAACGAACGCATCAACCGCAACGCGCGCAGCATGGCCGATCTCGAAAGCGAGCTGCGCCGGGCCTTGCGCCGCGATGAGCTGGAGTTGCATTACCAGCCGCGCCTGAACATGGCGGACGGGCAGATCGTCGGTCTCGAAGCCCTGGTACGCTGGCGCCACAGCGAACGCGGTCTGCTGCCGCCGAGCGAATTTGTGCCGCTGGCCGAGCAGAGCGGGCTGATCGTGCCGCTGGGTTATTGGGTGATTTCCCGTGCCTTGCGTGACATGCAGGCGTTGCGTGAGCGCGGTCTGCCGGCGCTGCACATGGCGATCAACCTGTCGTTCCGCCAGTTTCAGGACAGCCAGTTGCTGCCGACGCTTAGTCGTCTGATCGCTGAGCGCGGGGTCGAGGCGCAGTGGCTGGAATTCGAACTCACCGAAACCGCCGTGATGCGCCGCAGCGACCTGGTCAAGCAGACCATGGACGCCCTCGGCCGCCTCGGCGTGCGCTTCTCGCTGGATGACTTCGGCACCGGGTTCTCCTCGTTCGTGCACCTCAACAGCCTGCCGATCACTTTGCTGAAGATCGACAAGAGCTTCGTCGGCGGCATGGAACAGCGCGAAGAGAACCGTAAACTGGTGCACGCGATGATCAACCTCGCGCACAACCTGCATCTGGAAGTGGTCGCGGAAGGCGTGGAAACCTCGGAGCAACTTGAGCTGTTGCGCGGGTTTGGTTGTGATCAGGTACAGGGGTATCTGATCAGCAAGCCGTTGCCGCTGGCTGAGTTGGTTGAGTATTTATCCTTCGATGCGAGCCAGCAGACGCCTCTCGAAATCGTGAGCTGAGCACATCCCCTGTGGGAGCGGGCTTGCCCGCGATGGCGGCGGATCAGTCAGCATTGATATCGACTGACACGCCCTCATCGCGGCATTGGTATCTACACATCTAAGTTCTTCGGCTGGCCATCCAGCCGATGGCTTCTTTAGCAAAAGCCGCCAGCTCCTCTGGGGTGTGTTGCTCCAACGTCTCACACATGGCCAAAAGC